>DASWGU010000302.1:0-13967 GCA_036393555.1 Gemmatimonadaceae bacterium | reverse complement strand
GGCCGGCAGTTCCCCGAGCAGACCGCGAGTTCCATGCAGAGCGTCATGCAGCTCCTGGGCTACGCCGAGCAGGTCGTGAAGGCCTTCTGCACGAGCTGATTCACTGCGTTGAGTTCCAGAAGCCCGCCGGTTCTGTCTGAGCCGGCGGGCTTTCCTTTTGTGGCGTCGCAGTCCCGGCCAATGGCCGACTTTCCACATTGCTTTAAGCGGGCTGCACAACTCACATTCCTCCAAGCACTTGACGCGCAGGCAGCCGCATCGTTAGTATGTCGCCGATTCGGTGACCAACCCAGCCCAGCCAGTCGCGTTCCACGCGCCGGTACTCGTCCGCGAGGTTGCCCAGCTGCTCCGCAACGCTCGGCACGTCCTGGATTGCACGCTCGGAGGAGGCGGGCACTCCCTCGCCCTCCTCGAACAGGGTGCGCGCGTCACCGGGGTCGATCAGGATCCCGAGGCGATCGCCGCCGCCACCGAGCGCCTCGCGCCATTCGTGGAGCGTGGAACATTCCGTGTGATCCGCTCGAACTTCGATGAAATCGACAGCCATCCGGAGCTCGCCGAGCTCGCGTTCGACGGAGTGCTTCTGGACCTTGGCGTCTCGTCTCACCAGGTCGACGTGGAAGCTCGTGGCTTCACGTTCCGGCCGGGCGTCCCACTGGACATGCGCATGCGGCCGGACGCAGCCACCAGCGCCGCCCGCGTGCTCAATGAAAGCAGCGAGCACGAACTGATCCGGATCTTCCGGGAACACGCCGACTTCCCGCGCGCCGGCAGGCTGGCGCGCGAAATCGTCAGGCGCCGGGCCAACGCGCCGTTTGCCACGAGTGACGACTTCGTGGGCGCCATCCGCGCCGTACTGGGACCCCGCAGCGGCCCTCCGGATTTCGCGCCGCTCTTCCAGGCAGTCCGCATTGCCGTGAACGATGAGCTGGGCGTGTTGCAGCGCGCCCTGCCGGCGTTGCGCGAGCGTCTCGAGCCGGGGGGAATCATCGCGGTGATCGCCTACCACTCCGGCGAGGATCGCCTGGTGAAGCGAGCCTTCGCCGAATGGAGCGCCGAGTGCATCTGCCCCCCGAAACAGCCCATGTGCACCTGTCGGGGACACGCCCTCGGAACGACAATCACGCGCCGTCCCGTGCGCCCCTCCGCCGGGGAATCGGCGGAGAATCCGCGGGCGCGTAGCGCCCTCCTCCGCGCATGGCAAAAGCAGCCGGTCGCCGCGTAGCGCTCCGCGGGCGAACCGCGGTTGCCCTGGGACTCGCTGGATTCCTGGTCATCACGACGGGCGTGACGTTGCGTCGCGCCCAGGGGAGCGTCGCAGCCGAGCGATTGCACTCGCTGGGCGCGGAGTTCGACGAGCTGCAGGCCCAGCGCTCGCGTCTCGAGGGTGAAGTCCGCCGGGCGTCCAGCCGGGTGGAACTCGTGCCGCGCGTCCAGCGGCTGGGCATGCGGTTCCCCAGCGACAGCCAGGTCATAGACCTGGCGCTGCCGGGGAGGCGTTAGGCATGCTGCAGGCGGGCCGGCTCCGCATCGTGGATGGTGCGCTCATCGCGTTCGGCATCGCGCTGGTCGGGCGGGCCGCGTGGGTGCAGCTCTGGCAGGGAGAACGCTGGGAGCGGATGGCCGAGAGCCAGCACTATGCCCGCAGCTCGATCCCGGCGCCCCGGGGAGAGATCCGGGACGTGACCGGAGTGGCGCTGGCGCGCAGTGAAGTCACGGTCCACCTCAACGTCGTCCCGCCGAATGTGAAGGAACCCCGCCGGCTGCAGCGGGATCTCGAGCGACTGGGCGTCGATCGCGCCACGCGCCGACGGGTCGCCGATCGCAACCGGAAGTGGGTCCCCATCCGGAAGGCCTTCCTCCCGTCCGAAGTCGTCGCCGTGAGTGCCATGAAGGGCGTCGTGTCCACGCCCAACGTGCAGCGCGACTACCTCCCGGGCGACGGGCTGCGTCCCATCGTCGGACGGACGTCGGTCGACGGCGAGGGGCTTGACGGCATGGAGCTGCTCCTGGATTCGCTGCTGCGCGGTGAACGCGGCAGCACCCGGGCGCTGCTCGGCGCCAGGGGACAGCGCTACGAGTCGCTCGACGCCATGTCGCGGCCGCCGAGGCCGGGGCATACCGTAACGCTCACTATCAGCAACGTCCTGCAGGATATCTGCGACCGTGCGCTCGACGACGCCCATACACGGTTGCGGATCACCGGCGGGGACATCGTGGTACTCGATCCGCAACGCGGCGAGCTACGCTGCCTGGCGAGCCTCCGTCCGGGTGGGACCGCGAAAGGAAGCCCCGCGCTCGTCGATCCCTTCGAGCCGGGTTCCACGCTGAAGCCGTTCTTCGCGGGACGGATGGTCGAAGCGGGGCAGGCGAGGCTCGACGAGCTCGTCGAGACATTCGACGGCGTGTACCGCTCCTGCGGCCGGACCATCACCGACGTCCACCGGGCGGAACGCCTGTCGCTGTCGCAGGTCATCCAGCACTCGAGCAACGTCGGGATCGCCCGGTTCACGGAGCGCCTCTCCCGCCAGGAGGTTTTCGAAACGCTCCGGGACTGGGGCTTCGGGTCGATGACCGGCATCTCGTACCCGTCCGAGTCGTCCGGCCTCCTGAAGGAGCCCGCGGCGTGGAGCTGCCCGACACAGGCGTCCGTCTCCATGGGATATGAGATCGCGGTCACGCCGCTCCAACTGGCCTCTGCCTACGCCGCGATTGCCAACGATGGGCTGCTCCTCGTCCCCACGCTGGTCAGGTCCATTGTGGACGCGGATGGCGACGTGGTCTACGAACATCGGCCGCAGGTGATCCGCCGGGTGATACAACCCGGGACGGCCCGTGCCCTGCGCGAGGTGCTGGCCAGCGTCGTGGACAGCGGCACTTCCACCGACGCGAGCCTGTCCACGTTCGACCTCGGTGGCAAGAGCGGCACCGCGCGGCGCGTGATCGACGGCCGCTACCAGTCCGGCCGCTACTCGTCGACGTTCGTGGGGCTTTTCCCGGCCAGGGATCCACAGTTCGTCATCCTGGTGAAGCTGGACGATCCGCAGGGCGCGTACTATGGAGGCAAGACCGCTGCACCAGTCGCGAAGGCGGTCCTCGAAGCCGCCATCGCGGCGCGGGACGCCCTCGATCGCGGCGGCCTGGCGACGCAGCGTGTGCGGTACGTGCCACCGGCCGGCGACGTGCCGGCGGGACAGCGTCCGGACCAGCGGGTCGACGCGGCCCGCCGGATCGCGGATGAGGCGAGCGCGGCCGACGACGCGCAAGCTCGTTATGCACTGGTCGATTCGTCGCCGCTGCCGCCGGCGGTTCGCATCCGGATGCCGGTCGGGGCGGCACCGGATTCCAGCGAAACGGGACCGGCGCAGGTCGTCGTCCCCGACGTGCGCGGTTTGCCGGAGCGGGTCGCCGCCCGTGAACTGCACCGAGCCGGTCTCCGCGTGGTGTTCGTCAGCAACGTCGGGTACTCACTCTCGCCGCCGCCGGGTGCGCGGGTCGCGTCCGGCAGTGTGGTGAAGGTCGCCCGCCGGTGACGATGCCATTCGCCACACTCACCGTCCTGGAGGCCCTCGATGCCGAGGGCGAGCTGGTGGCTGTCCGCGGCGCGCTGCCGTCGAGGTTCTCGGACCTCACCGACGACAGTCGTCGCGTGCGGTCCGGCGCGCTGTTTGCCGCCATGCGCGGCGCCAGCACCGACGGACACGCCTACCTGGGTGACGCGGAACGCGCCGGTGCGGCGGCGGCCATCGTGCAAGGACGGGCCGACACCGATCTGCCGTGCTTCGTGGTTCGCGACGGCAGACGGTCTGCCACCGTCGCGGCCCGCGCGGCGTTCGGCGACCCGGCCGCCAGCCTGACGATGGTCGGCGTGACGGGCACCAACGGCAAGACGACAACCGCCGACATCCTGCGGCACCTGCTCCAGGACGACAGTTCCCCCGCTGCGTCCGTTGGCACGCTCGGTGTGCTGTTGGGCAGCGACGGTGAAGCAATGCCCGGCGCGGTCAGCCTGACCACCCCGGGGCTGATCGACCTGCAGCGAACGCTCCGCAGCCTTGTCGACCGCGGCGTGGCGCGAGTGGTGATGGAAGTGTCATCGCACAGTCTGCAGCAGGAACGCGTCCGGGGGCTTCGATTCGACGCCGCGATCTTCACCAACATCTCGCGTGACCACCTGGACTATCATGGAACCATGGAGTCCTACGTCGCGGCCAAGGCTCGGCTGCTCGACCATCTGGCGCCCGCGGGCGTCGCCGTGGTCAATGCGGACGACGCCGCCTGGCGCGTCCTGCCCTCCGCGGGGAGGCGCGTCACCTTCGGCGTCATGAGCGCGGCGGACTTGACGGCGGACCAGGTGCAGCGGACAACGGAGGGCAGCCGCTGGTTGCTCGCGGCCGGCGATGACCGGGAGCCGGTGGCGCTCCCGCTGCTGGGCGCGTTCAACGTGGCCAACGCGCTGGGCGCGGCCGCGTGTGCCTGGTCACTCGGACTGCCGCTGAGTCGCGTCGCCGAGCGTCTCGGTACGGTGCGCCAGGTGCCCGGGCGTCTGGAGCGGTTGCTGGCTCAGCCGGCGGTGCTCCGCGACTACGCCCACACGCCGGACGCGCTGGAGCGGGCGCTGGGCGCCGTGCGTCCTTTTGTTCGTGGCCGACTGATCGTCGTGTTCGGCTGTGGCGGCGACCGCGATCGGGGCAAGCGACCGCAGATGGGCGCGGTCGCGGAGTCGCAGGCTGACGTCGTGATCCTCACCAGCGACAATCCGCGCACCGAAGACCCGGAGCGCATCCTCGACGAGATCGAGGCCGGCATGTCGCTCCGCTCCCATGAGCGGATCGAGGACCGGCGAGCGGCAATCGCCCGGGCCATGCGCCTCGCTGCCCAGGGGGTGGGGGATCTGGTGCTGCTGGCCGGCAAGGGTCACGAGACGTATCAGATCCGTGGCACGACGTCGTTCCCGTTCGACGAACGGGTAGTGGTGGCCGAGCTGGCAGCCGCCCGACCGGCAGGGTCTGCGTGACGCACTGGACGCTCGACCGGGTGGCCCGGGCGCTCAGCTCCACGCGCGACGATTTCGTACCCAGACCGTCGGGTACGCGCGCGTTAGGCGGCATCTCGACGGACACGCGCGCGCTGGCGCGGGGCGATGTGTTCGTCGCGCTTCGTGGCGAGCGGTTCGACGGCCACGATTACCTGCCCGATGCCGTGCGCGGTGGGGCGTCCGCTCTGGTGGTCTCGGTCCCGGCGCGCGCGGCCGGACTCGGGGTCCCGGTGTTCATCGTACCCGACACGCTCGCCGCGCTCGGGGCGTTAGGCAGCTTCTGGCGCACCACGTGGGGCGGGACCGTGATCGCCGTCGCGGGCTCCAACGGCAAGACCACGACGAAGGAGCTGATACGCGGGGCGTTGTCCGGCGCGCTGGAGGTGTATGCCACGCGCGGTAACCTCAACAACCAGGTGGGTGTGCCGCTCACGCTGCTCGCCATTCCCGGCTCGGCGAGCGTGGCGGTCGTCGAAGTGGGCACCAGCCTGCCCGGTGAGGTGGACCTCCTGCGCCGTGTCGTCGGGCCGGACGTCGCCGTGGTGACGTCGGTCGGCGAGGAACACCTGGAGGGACTTGGCAGTGTGGAGGGCGTACTCCGCGAGGAGACATCGATTTATCGCGACGTGCCGGTGGGAGTCGCTCCCGCGGCACAGCCCGAGATCGGCCACGCCGCGCGATCGCTCGCCCGGCGGGTCACGGAGGCCGGCCTGAACGAGGGCACGGTCTGTCCGGACACGTGGGGTCTGGACGGCGATGGTCGCGGCTGGGCGACCTTCGGCACGGTGCGCCTGGAGTTGCATCTGGCCGGCGTTCACAACCTCCGCAACGCCATGCTGGCCATGGCCATCGCGCGGGCCTGCGGCATACCGGACGAGATCGCCGCCGCGGGCGTCTCCGCCGTGGAGCCGCTAGCGATGCGCGGCCAGCGGATTTCCGCCGGTGGGCTCACCATCCTGAACGACGCATACAACGCCAACCCGGCATCGATGCGCGAGGCGCTGGCGCTGCTGGACGGGATGAACGGCGGCCGGCCGAAGGTCGTCGTGCTGGGTACCATGCGGGAACTTGGCCCCCAGGCCCCGATGCTGCATGAGGAGATTGCGCGGCGCGCGCTGGCGTCGGGCGCCGACCTGATAGCCGGGATCGGCGACTTCGCCGCGCCGCTCGAGGCAAGCCCCGCGCCTCGCGATCGCATAGTGACTGCGCCCGACGTGCCCGAGCTGTGGTCGCTCCTCGCGCCCCGACTTCCCAGAAACGCCATCGTGCTGATCAAGGCATCCCGGGGCGTACGCCTGGAGCGGCTCGTGCCACTGCTTGTCAGCTGGTCCGGCGCGTAGCACCGTCACCCGTCACCCGTCACCCGCTCTCAGTGCTCTACTGGCTCCTGTCTCCACTGATCGACGACTTTCCGACGCTGCGGCTCATCACGTACCTGTCGTTCCGCGGTGCCGGCGCGGCGGTCACGGCGGTCCTGCTGTCGTTCCTCGTCGGACCCGGCATCATTCGTCGCCTGCGTGCCATGCGGGTGCAGCAGGGCGTACGTCATGGAACACCGGACTCGCATCGGGGGAAGGCCGGGACGCCGACCATGGGCGGTCTCATCCTGCTGGCGGCTGGCATCGTGCCTACGCTCCTCTGGGCGCGCTTCGACCTGGACAACGAGTACGTGGTCGTCGTCCTCGCCGTGACGATCTGGATGGGTGGCATCGGCTTTCTGGACGACTATCTCAAGCTGCGCCAGAAGCGCGAGGGCAGGGAGCATGTCGGCCTGATCGAGCGATACAAGCTCGCCGGACAGGTGAGCATCGGTGTCCTCGTGGGCCTGTACCTGTGGCTGTCGCCGCTGTCACCGCTGCCCGGTGCGTCGACCACGGTGCCGTTTTTCAAATACGTGCTGGTGGTGCCGGCGAGCGCCGCGCTTGCCTGGCTGTACGTCCCCTGGGTGACGTTCATCCTGACTGCAAGCACGAACGCTGTGAATCTGACGGATGGTCTGGACGGCCTGGCGTCCGGCCTGTCCGCCATCGCCCTGGTGACGTTCGGGCTCTTCGCCTATGTGATGGGCCGCGTGGACGCGAGCGCCTACTTGCAGCTCTTCTACCTGCCGAATGCCGGCGAGCTGGCCATCTTCTGCCTGGCGTTTGCGGGCGCGTGCACCGGATTTCTCTGGTTCAACACGCATCCGGCGCAGGTATTCATGGGAGACACCGGTGCGCTGGCCCTTGGCGGCGCGATCGGAGCGATCGCGGTGCTCCTGAAGAGCGAGTTCCTCCTCCTCTTCATTGGCGGCGTGTTCGCGGCCGAGACGGTGTCCGTCATCCTGCAGCGCGCGGTCTTCAAGTACCGGAAGCTGCGATACGGCGTGGAGTACGCCAGGACCAACCGGCTGTTCCTGCGCGCTCCCATCCACCATCATTTCGAGCTCCGGGGCTGGACCGAGACGCAGGTGGTGGTCCGGTTCTGGATCCTGGGCATCCTGTGCGCGTTCGTGGCATTCACGACATTGAAACTCCGATGACCATCGAGACGTGGCTCCGCGGCGAAGTGGCTGTCCTCGGCCTGGGTCGCAGCGGCGACGCCGCGGCGCGCCTGTTACGGGCGCGGCACGCCGCGGTGTACGCATCCGACGGTGCGCGGTCCGAGGAGGTGCAGCGCACGGCGGACGCCCTGTCCGCGAGCGGCGTGTCGGTCCAGACCGGCGGGCATGACGTCACGCGTATCGCCACCGCATCGCTGGTGGTGACGAGCCCCGGGATCGAACCCGACGCCGCTCCCCTGGTCGCCGCGCGATCCGCGGGCGTTCCCGTCGTGAGCGAAGTCGAACTGGCGCTGCAGGCCCTGACCGGGGTGAAGACGATTGCGGTGACGGGCACCAACGGGAAGACGACCGTGACGTCCATCATCGGACACCTGCTGCGGAGTCTCGGCCACGACGTCGAGGTCGCGGGGAACATCGGCCGTCCCCTGAGTGACGTGGCGCTCCGCGTGACGCCGCCCGACTGGATTGCCCTCGAGGTTTCGTCATACCAGTTGCACGACACGCCGTCCATCGCCCCCACGGTGGGTGTGCTGACGAACCTCGCGCCCGACCACCTGGACCGCTACCGGGACATCGAGGCGTACTACGACGACAAGGCGCTGCTGTTCCAGAACGCCACCGCGGCGTCGCGCTGGGTCGTGAACGCCGACAGCGCGGACGCGCTGGATCTGGCGCGCGAGGCGGCCGGGTACCTGCTGCGATTCAGCGGCGAGGGACGTCTGTGCGACGCGTTCTTCGATCGACAGCATGGGAGGTTGATTCTGCTGGACGAGCCCCTCATCCGCCGTACCGAGTTGCCGTTGCTGGGCGACCACAACGTGGGCAACGCCCTCGCGGCCGCTCTGGCCGTCGCCAGCGCCGCTCCGGGGCACAGCTCCATTTCGGCGCGCCAGAAGATCGCCGCGGGCCTGCGGACCACCCGGCCGCTCCCGCATCGTCTGGAGACCGTGGGGGAATTTGGTGGCGTCCTCTGGGTGAACGATTCCAAGGCGACCAACGTGATGGCGGCCCGCGTCGGCATTTCGGCCATGACCCGGCCCATCGTGCTGCTCCTCGGCGGCCGGCACAAGGGAGAGCCGTACGATTCACTGGTGGAGGCCATCCGCGGCCGGGCGAAGGCGGTGCTGGCGTTCGGGGAGGCCTCCGAGCAGATCCAGCGTGACCTCGGCGACGCGGTCCCGATTCAACGGATCTCGGGCCATTTTCCTGCCGTCGTGGCGCGGGCGCGTGAACTGGCGGTCGCGGGCGACTGCGTTCTGCTGTCGCCGGCCTGTTCCAGCTTCGACATGTTCCACGATTACGAGGAGCGCGGGCACCTGTTCGCGCGACTGGCGCGCCAGTCGGAGGCGCGCGCGTGAGCGCGACGGCCGTCGCGGTACGGGAGCGCTGGGTGATGAGCGTCGAGGCGCGGGCGCTCGTGGTGCTGACCGCGGCGCTGGTCGCCTTCGGGCTCGCGTTCCTGTACAGCGCGAGCGCGATCGTGGCGCTGCAGGAGGATCACCGCAGCTGGTTCTACGCCGGTGGGCAGGCGCTCGGGGTCGGGCTGGGCATCGCGGCGTTCGCGGTGACCGCTAAGGTCGACGCAGAGCGCTGGCAACGGTGGGCCTGGCCACTGATGCTCACGACGATCGTGCTCATGCTGGTTGTGGTGCTCCCGTTCACCACGTCGATCGCACCGCGGCTTCACGGGTCGCGCCGGTTCCTCCTCGGTGCGTCGCTGCAGCCGTCGGAACTCGGCAAGCTGGCCGTCGTCATGTGGACGGCGATGCTGGTGGTGCGGAAGGGAGACCGGCTGCGGCGCCTGACGAAGGGGCTGCTGCCCTTCCTCGTGATCGTCGGCCTGCTGGACGTCCTGGCAGTCCTGGAGCCGGATCTGTCCGTCGCGATGATGTTCACGTTCACGATGGGCGTCATGCTCTTCGCCGCCGGGGCGCGGATCGGTCATTTCGTCCTCCTCGGGATCGTTGCCGTGCCGGTGCTCTGGGGACAGCTGGTCAAGCTGCAGTACGCCCTGCTGCGCGTGGTGACGTTCTTCAGTGCCGACGGTGCGACACCGGCGCTGGACTACCAGCTGAAGCAGTCCCTGATCGCGGTGGGGTCCGGTGGACTGCTGGGCCGGGGTTTCGGGCAGGGCCGGCAGCAGTTCGGCTTCGTCCCGCTGGGCTACAACGACTTCATTGCCAGCACGGTAGGCGAAGAGTGGGGATTCGCCGGCATGGTGCTGCTGGTTTGCCTGTTCGCGCTGTACGCCTGGCTGGGCCTGCGGATCGCTCGTCAGGCGCGCAGTGCGTTCCTGCAGCTCGTGGCGGTCGGCCTGACCGTGACGATGGTGATCACGGCATTCCTGCACATTGGAGTGGTCATCGGCTTGCTGCCGACGACCGGGCTGACGCTGCCGTTCGTCTCCTATGGCCGGACCAACCTGCTGCTCTCCTTCGTGATGACGGGCATCCTGGTGAACATCGGCAGCCGGCGGGAACGCGTGGCAGGAACCGGGGCGACGAACCCCCTGACGGTCGCCGCCTGAGTGCGCGTGGTCTTCACGGGGGGCGGCACGGGCGGTCACCTGTATCCGGCGCTGGCCATCGCGCGGGCACTCGTCAGGCAGCGGCCGGAGGTCGAGCCGCTGTTCGTCGGCGCGCGCCGGGGTGTGGAGCGCACCGTCCTGCCGTTGGCGGAGTTCCCCCACCTCCTGCTGGACATCCATCCGCTGTACCGCGCGGCGCCGTGGAAGAACTGGCGCACCGTGAAAGGCCTGGCGGGTTCGTGGGGTGCCATCGGCGCTGCCCTCCGCGGGCGGCGTCCCGCCCTGGTGGTCTCCACCGGCGGATACGCTTCGTCAGCCATGCTCGGCTGGAGCGTGGTGCATCGTGTTCCATTCGTGCTGCAGGAGCAGAACAGCGTGCCCGGTCTCACGGTCCGCTTGTTCAGCCGCTGGGCGCGGGAGATCTACCTCGCGTTCCCCGAAGCCGCCGCGATGCTGGGCGGACGGGGAATGGCTCGCGCCGTCACGACGGGCAATCCCGTCGATCCGCCGCCGGCGCAGCGGCCCTCCCGTCAGGCGCTTCGACGGAGTTGGGGACTGCCGCCGGACGGCCTGGTACTTCTGGTGTTCGGCGGAAGCCAGGGATCGGCCGCACTGAATGCGATGGTCGATGCCTGGATTGCCGCCGGATTGCCGGGAACCCTCAACGTGGTCTGGGCGACGGGACCGTCGCATTTCAGCCGGTACGCTGCTCGCGCCTCGGATCGAGTTGTGGTGCGCGACTACCTCGCGCCGATTGGCGATGCGTACGGTGTTGCCGATCTGGCGCTGGCGCGCGCCGGCGCGATGACCACCGCGGAACTCTGTGCGTGGGGCATACCGTCGCTCCTCGTTCCGCTGCCCACCGCGGCGGCCGACCATCAGACCGCCAACGCGAAGGCACTCGCTGCCGCCGGAGCCGCGCGATGGCTGCCGGAGGCTGACGCGACACCCCAACGCATCGCCGCGGAGCTCGCGGCGCTGGCGGCAGACCCCGTGGCTCGTCGCGCACTCGCGGATGCCGCGCTGGCGCGGGGGCGACCCGGTGCGGCGGACGAGATCGCCGGGCGGATCATGGCGCTGCTGGGGCCTTCACCATGAGCCTCAGCGATCCCGTTGACCGCCGCCCGGTGCATTTCGTCGGCATCGCCGGCGCCGGCATGTCTGCGCTTGCCGCGCTGCTGGCCAGGCGGGGCGTACCCGTCACGGGATGTGACCTGGCGCTCGACGGAGGCAGCGCCGCGGACCTGGCTCGGTACGGGATCCGCGCCGCCGCCGGTCACGACCCGGCCCACGTGGACGGTGCTCGCGCCCTGGTTGTCACCTCGGCGATGCCGCCGGATCATCCCGAGCTCACGCGGGCGCGCTCGCTCGGCGTCCCCGTCGTGCGCCGGGCCGATGCGTTAGGCAGGGCCGTGAGCGGGGCGACTGTGGTGGGCGTGGCCGGGACGCACGGGAAAACCACCACCACCGTGATGGCCACGGAGGCGCTGGCGGCGGCCGGACGGGATCCCACGGGCCTCGCCGGTGGGCGCGTCGCTGCGTGGCAGGGCAACTTCCGGGCGGGCAGCGACCGCACCGTGGTCGTCGAGGCGGACGAGTACGACCGGTCCTTCCTCGCGCTGACGCCGTCGGTCGCGGTGGTCACCAACGTGGAAGCCGATCACCTGGACATCTATGCCGATCTCGCCGACATCCGGGGCGCGTTCGAACGCTTCGTGTCGCCAGCGCGGGCGGTGGTGCGGTGCGCGGACGATCCCGGAGCCGCGGGGTTGGCGATGCCGCCGGCGGCGGACATCCTGACCTACGGAATCGGCGACGGCCCGCGCCTTGCGGCGCACGAAGTCATGCAGGTCGAGGGGCGCATCCGCTTCGTCGTCCGGATGGACGGACGCGACCTGGGCGAGATGTCCCTGCAGGTGCCGGGCATGCACAACGTGCGCAATGCGCTGGCCGCGCTGGGGAGCGGGCTTTCCCTGGGGGCGACGCTGGACGGGATGCGGCCGGGTATCGAGCGATTCGAGGGAGTGGACCGGCGCTTCCAGCGGCTGGGCACGGTGCGCGGTGTACAGGTGGTTGACGACTATGCCCATCATCCCACGGAGATCGTGGCGACACTGGATGCGGCGCGCGCCGCGTTCCCGGGGCGCCGGCTGGTGGCCGCTTTCCAGCCGCACCTGTTCACCCGGACGCGCGATTTTGCCGCGGCCTTCGGGACCGCTCTCGCGCGGGCCGATCTGGTGTTCCTCACCGAGATCTACCCGGCGCGCGAGCAACCGCTGCCCGGGATCACGTCGCAACTCGTGGCGGACGCCCTGCGGGCGGCCGGCCATGACGCCGAGTGGCGTGGAACGCGCGCCGATCTGGCGGCGGCGCTGTCCGCGGCGGTGCGCGACGGGGACGTCGTGATCACGTTAGGTGCGGGCGACATCACGCGGACCGGCCCCGAACTCCTGCAGCGCCTCGCCGCGCCATGACGCAGGACCTGCCCGAGGACGCGCGCCGTCCCCGATGGGGACGACGGCTGGCCGCGGCCGGCGCGCTTCTGGCGCTGGTCAGTCCGTGGTGGGGGCCTCCCCTGTTCCGCCGCATGGACTTCTTCCGGGTGCGCGAGGTGGAGGTGCGCAACGCGCGTTTCACGCCACCCGACGAGGTGCGCCAGCGCCTGGGCATCGACACGACTTTCTCGATCTGGGACGACATGGGGCCGCTGGAGGAGCGCGTGGCGACGCATCCGCAGGTGAGCGGCGTCCGGATCACGCGGCGCTTCCCGTCCACGCTCGTCGTCCGGCTGGAGGAACACCTGCCCATCGCGCTGGTTCCCTCGCGCGACGGCCTGCGCGCCTACGATGCCGCCGGTCGCGCGCTGCCGCTCAACCCCAGTCGCACGCCGGTGGACCTGCCGATCGTTCAGCGCCCGGATTCCGCGATCTTCCGCTTGCTGGGCGAACTGCAGGCCGGTGCCCCCGGGCTCTACGCCCGGCTGAACGAGGTACACCGTGTCGCGCGCGACGAACTCGCCCTCGACCTCGTGGCGTTCACCGTGCGCGTTCGCCCGGATGTCGGCGCGGACCGGCTCGTCCAGATATCTTCCGTCGAAGCCGAGCTCGTGGCGCGGCAGGTGCGCGTGCAGGAACTCGATTTCCGTTACAGAGACCAGGTGATCGCCCGATTCCAATGAACCCCGAACGACTCGTCGCTGGACTCGACATCGGTTCGTCCAGGACCACGGCGATCATCGCCGAAGTGGTGGGTGAACTGCCACGCCATCCCGGCATCAAGGTCCTCGGCGTGGGGCAGGCCCGGACGACCGGGTTGCGACGGGGCATCGTCGCCGACATCGAAGAGGCGACCCAGTCCATCCGCAAGGCGTTGACCGACGCCGAGCGAATGTCGGGCGTCCGGGTCGATCATCTGTATACGGGAATCGCCGGAGAGCACATGGAGGCGATGATCTCCAAGGGGATCGTCGTGGTGAGCGGCAGCGAGATCAGTCGGTCCGACATCGACCGTGTGAACGCGGTTGCACGGACGCGGGACATTCCGCAGGACCGCGAACTGCTGCACGCGATTCCGCAGGAGTACACCGTCGACCGGCAGGAGGGGATCCGGGAACCGGCCGGCATGGTGGGTACGCGACTGGAAACGGAGATGTATCTCGTCACGATCGGCAGTTCGCCGGCCTCCAACCTGCGGCGCGCGGTCGAGCGGGCGGGTTACAAGGTTCAGGAGCTGGTGCTGGAACCGCTGGCGAGCGCGCTGGCTGTGCTGACCGAGGAGGAGAAGGAACTGGGCGTCGCGCTGGTGGAGATGGGAGGCGGTTCCACCGATGTCGCCGTCTTCCACGAAGGGAAGATCCGGCA
>DASWGU010000301.1:0-3393 GCA_036393555.1 Gemmatimonadaceae bacterium | reverse complement strand
TCCGTCGTGCCGTCACGGTGCTCGCATACGCCGCTGCGGCAGGTCTGGGGATCGCGGTGATCGGCCTGGGCGCCTCCTCACTGGTGGATCGCTTCGGCACATCGCCGACGCCAGGTGGGTCGGTCGAGTCCGCGTCGCCATCGGCCAACGTCTGCAGCGACCCGCAGCTTCCGACCTGCGCCGGTCCGCTCGAGCCCGGAGCGCATCGGTCACAGCTGTTTATCCCGCCGATCGACTACTACATCGTCCCGCTCGATTCGCCGGTCGCCTGGGACAACCCCGAGGACCGCCCCGGCGTTTTCACCCTTCATCCGACAGGACCCGACACCGACGCGATCTTCTTCTTCCGTGACGTGGGGATCCTCACCGAGGGCTGCAACCCTGTCTTCGACGAAGCGGTTGGCAATACCGCAGCCGAGATCGCTGACTGGATGGAAGGGAATCCAGGACTCATCACCACGAACGTTCAGCCGGTTACGCACGGTGGGCTGCGGGGTGTGCTGCTGGATATCGCCGCGTCCGGGACCTACACCACAGTGTGTCCTCCCAACGACCTCGGCACGTACCCTGAAGGGCTCCCCATCCTTCCGCTCTTCGCCGGTGCCGGCTCGGGTGACCTGACCTGGTGGGTGGGCGGGGATGAGCGAATCCGCCTCTACCTGCTGGACATGCCCGGGGGCGGAAACGTCGTGATTGGCATCGACGCGATACACACTGACTTCGAGACCCTGCTGGAGGTCACGCAGCCGGTCCTCGACGGGATCACCTTTGACGAGGACTACTACTGAGCCGATAAACCGCTTGGCGCGCTGGTGCCTGTGAGAGGCATGACAGACCGCCCACACTCCGTGCTCCTCCTGGCGATCGTAGTCACCCTCTCCGCCTGCAGCGCCGGATCGGCCTCATCCTTGAGCGCGGGCGAGCCGTCCGCGGTACCGGCGACCCAGAGACCGACACCATCTGAGGCTGCATGCCCCTACCCCGACGGCGCCCTGTGCCGCGGTCCGCTGGCGGCGGGTGGGCCATACAAGACCCGTCTCTTCGTGCCCGTCTTCAGCCATCACGTCGGCGAGGGCTGGGACAACATCGTCGACAGTCCGAATGAGTACCACATCATGCGCAGCGGCCCTGACGGGCAGCCGTCGCAGACAGGCATCTACATCTTCCGCAACGTCGCCATACAGGCTGCGACGTGCGAGGACAAGCCGGAACCGGGGATCGGCAGGACGCCGGCCGACATGGCCGCGTACCTCGGCAGTCACCCCGGCCTCATCACAAGCGAACCCGAGGCGGCCAACATCGGCGGCCTGAATGGTGTGTTCATCGAGGTTGCCCTGGCCTCAACCTGGACCGAGCCGTGCCATTACAGCGAGGGCCAGCCGAACGTACCCTTGTTCTGGGGGTCCGACGCGGACTCAGGTCTCGAATGGTCGATCGGGCCTGGAGCGAAGGATCGCTTCTACGTCCTGTCCATGCCAGGGGGCGGGAACATCCTGATGGACATCGCCGCCTACCCGGACAGCGAGTTCGACGCACTGCTCGAGGTCGGTGTCCCCGTGGTCGAGAGCATCACCTTCGACCCGGAGTACTACTGAGCCGATGAGCCGGTAAACCGTGCGCACCGCTCGCGCCTGTGAAGAGCATGAGAAATCGCCCGATCGCCGCACTCGTCGTCGTGCTCGCCCTTTCAGCCTGCGGGACCAACCCGTCATCGAGCGCGAGCGCGCCATCGGCCTCCAGCGCGACCCCCAGCCTCAACCTGAGCTCGCTTCATCCATGCGACTACATCGCCAACGAGGATGTCCGCGCCATCATTCCGGGCGGTGTCGGGGCGGGTGCGGAACATCTCTCTGCTCTCCCGGGCTTCCGGGACTGCGTGTTCTCCGGGGGAGCTTCAGCGGACGTCATGGTTGGCCTTCGTCAGGCGCCCACGGCCGCTGCGTCAGCCGAGGCGCTGGTGTCGGAGCTATTTCCATCGGAAGGCGCCACACGCGTGACCGTCGGCCAGCTGCCCGCCCGCTACTTGAGCTGCGCGCATGCATGGATCCCCTGCCGTCCGGCGATCGCTTTCGTGTCGGAGCCCTATTTCTTCGTGATCGGCGTTCGGTTTGCGGATGCCAACGAGGATGTCGCTATTGCCCTCGCCAGCGCCGTTCTGGCGAATCTGAACCAGTGATGGGTATGGCAATTCGCCGAGCCTCCGTCCTCGTCGTGGCGACCGCGCTCGCCCTCTCCGCCTGCAGCGCCTCCAGCTCACCGAGCGCACCCGTGCCTTCGGCCGTCCCCGGCGGCACGATCCTCTTCGGACGTTTTGTGCCGGCCACCGATGAGTGGCACGTCTTCACGATCAAGCCGGATGGGACGGATGAGCGAGAGATCGTCCTGCCTGGCAGCAACGGCGTCCTGGGCTTCTCGCCCGACGGCAGCCAGCTCTTGGCGTACGCCGGTTGCTGCCGGGATATTGATCCGGGGCTCTTGTTCGTGGGCATCGCCAACACCGATGGCTCAGGCTGGAGAATCCTGCAGAGCCCGGATCCGACGTTGCACCTCGGATGCACCGGCTGGTCGCCGGATGGCTCACGGCTGGCGTGCGAAGGCTGGGACGACAGCGATCCGAGTCGCAACGGCATCTACACGGTACGTGCGTCAGACGGCACTGATCTCATGCGCCTGACAACGGCGCCGGCTGGTCTCCATGACATACCCGTCCACTACTCACCCGACGGCGCTCGGCTCATTGTCGCTCGGGACCTCATCGACCGGAGCACCGGGGAGACATTCATCGTCAACGTCGATGGGACCGACCTCCGGAAGCTTCCGGTGCACTACGGCGGCGGCTACGAGTGGACGCCGGATGGAACGGCGATCTTGGCCGGCAAGGCAGGGACTCTGTACCTTCTCGACGCGGCCGGTGAGAATCCTGTGCCGATCGATATCGAAGCTGCCAGCGGCCTTGAGGGCTGGTACGCCTTCGGCGGGGCTTGGTCGCCGGATGCCAGCCAGATCGTCTTCTCATACGCCGCCACCCAGGTGAGTCCGCCAGACCTCTTCGTCATGAACCGTGACGGCAGCGGCCTGGTCCGGCTGACCAGCACGCCGGCATACTACGAAGAGGGCGCAGACTGGTCACGGTAGGCGGGGATGATCTGCCGGCCGTAGGCCTCCAGCTGCTCCAGCGACTCCCGGATCAGCTCAACGCTTCTGCGTATGCGGCGGCGAAGCCGGGGATGCCTCGCTCGACCATCTCGTCAGTGGCGGTGAGGCTGATCCGGAACCAGCCCGGCACCTCGACGATCGTCCCCGGCAGGACGAGCACGCGGTGCTTCGCCAGCAGGTCGCAGAAGGCCACGTCATCGGCGATCGGGGCGCGGGCCATGATGTAGAAGGTTCCCT
>DASWGU010000300.1:0-10120 GCA_036393555.1 Gemmatimonadaceae bacterium | reverse complement strand
CCGGAAGCCGGACGGCTTCCGGCCCGGCGCTGCACACGGCACCTTCACCAGGTGCAGTACTCCGAGCTTCCGCCCCCGCCCGCGCTCAGTGCGGTGATCCGCTGCTTCTGGTTTCTCCGCGGCGACTTTCCGCCGTGCGAGACCCAGACGGTCGTCGCGGATGGTCGGCTCGAGATCATCCTCCACCTGGCCAATCCGTTCTCTCGCCTCGATCCACCGGTCCTGGCGTCCCGGCAGGATGCCGTACTGGTCTCGGGTCAGCTCACGGGTCCCATCCACCTGCAATCGAACGGGTACGCCGACGTCGTGGGCATCAGGTTCCGCACCACCGGCGCGAAGGCTCTGCTGCGAGTGCCGTTAGGCGAGCTGACCGATCGCGTTGACTCGCTCGCTCCGATTTCACGCCGGATGGCCGCTGCGCTGCACGCCGCGGCCGCCGGCACCGCCGATCTTCCGTCCCGGGCCCGGGCGCTGTCGGCCGTTCTGTCACGCCATGCCGACGGGTGGATCGACCCGCTGGCCCGTGCCGCGATCTCCCAGCTCGACGCGCCCCACGGTCCGACCGTGGCCCGCACGGCCCGGTCGCTCGGGACCACCTCGCGGACGCTGGAGCGGCGCGTCCTGAACGCGACCGGCCTCTCCCCTGCCGCCCTCCGGCGGGTGCTGCGATTCCGGCGCGCGTTCCGGCTGCTGGATGCCTCGCCTCGGGGCTCCTGGGCCGGCGTCGCCGGCAGCGCCGGCTACCACGATCAGGCGCACCTCATCCGGGACTTCCGGCAGTTCGCCGGCGTCTCCCCGACCGAGTTCTTTCACGTCGAGCCGGAACTGGCTCGCGCGATCATGACCGGAGGGGATGGGGGCGGCGCGTAACGGTTCGACATGAGGTAATCCAATACCAGGCCGCCGATGTCTGACAGCGTGAGAATAAATGCCCGCGATCCCAGGCACTCCGTGCGCCTCGCCAGATTCCTCAGCATCGCCGCCGTGACCGCGCTGGTCGGCACTGCCGCGACGGCCCAGAGCATTCCACGACTCGTGCAGGTGGGGTCGATCGGGTGCGCCGATTGCGGGGGAGCGGCCCGGTTCGCCACGATCAGTGACGTCACAGTCACGGATTCCGGCCAGGTTTTGGTCGTGGGGTCGGAGGCGCCAACCCTGCGGCTGTTCGATCGCACGGGGCGGGTCATATGGACCGCCGGACGTGACGGCACCGGACCAGGTGAGTACCGCCGGCCCATGCGCGCCAGCATTGGCCAGTCAGGAATCCAGGTAGTCGACATGGCGCTTCGGCGGCTGTCACGCCTCAGCGGCGACGGCACGTTCCAGAGCAGCGCCCCGATTGCCGGGTTCCCTGCCGGCGCGGCCGCACGGAACGGGTCCAGCGATGTCGTCCTGATTGTGGACAACTTCACCGGGCCGAAGGGGCTCGAACGGTGGACACTGGGCGATTCGGGACGACCGGTCGGAAGCGTGCCGCCCGTTCAGGGTGCGCAGCCGGGCACCATCGCCTTCCCGTCCGTCGCGGTCGCTCCGTCGGGTGACATCGCGGTGCTCCCCGATGGCAACGTCTACCTGATCCATCGGTTCGCCGCGTCAGGCGCCCCGAGCGGGACCTGGCAGCGCCAGATCGAGCGGGTGAAACGGACGCCGGCGGAGATCGCGGCGCTGGAGCGGATTCGCCAGCGGGCGGCTGCACGCGCCAGCGCTGAGGTCGGCCGTGGTCGCGGTGCGCCACCGCCGCTGCGCGCGTCCGGGTCCGACGACCTCAAGCCGCACATTGCGATCGACGGGTTGCGCTTCGACGACGCCGGCAGGCTCTGGGTTCGCACCATGCGCGGCGACGAGGCGTCCACGATCCTCGACGTGTTCGCGCCGGACGGCCGGTTCATCGGTGAGGTGATTGTGCCGACTGCGATCGCGGCTTTCTCGCTGGGCGGGCGCTGGCTGGCTGCCGACACGGAAGCGGCTGACGGAACGCGCGTCGTGAGGATCTGGGAAGTGCGGTAAGTCGCGCCGCCAGTTGTCGCGTTCGTACAATCAGGCGATCGGGTCGGGGAGTTATCGTTCGGCCTTCCCAGATCGGAGTGCGCTCGTGGTCCCGAAGATCGCCGTCGCGGCATTGGCCTGCCTGTTTCCGATGGCTCACGCGCTGGCCCAGCCATCGCCACTGCAGCAGGTCGCGTGGCTGGCGGGGTGCTGGGAGCTGCGCGCCACGGATCGCGTGACGCTGGAGATGTGGATGCCCGCGGCCGGTAACACGATGATCGGCGGCAGTCGGACCATCACGTCCACCACGACGCCGGAGTTCGAACATCTTCGCCTGACCACCGACGGAAACCGGATCATCTACACGGCCATTCCGTCCGGACAACGGGAAACGTCGTTTCCTTCGATGCTGATCTCCGATACGACGCTGGTCTTCGAGAATACCGCGCACGACTTTCCGCAGCGGATCGTCTATCGGCGCCGCGGTGCCGACTCGCTCGTCGCGCGGATCGAGGGGCCTGGGCCGTCCGGGGCGGCCCGCGGGATCGACTTCCCGATGCGGCGCGCGAGCTGCACCGAAGCGGGGCTGCCGCCTACTCCGCCGGGCACGATTGTCGTGAGCGCGCGGGCGCCGGGGAGCCGGCGCACCGCCTTGACGTTCCTGCCTCAGTCGGACCGCAGCGCGAGCATTGGATCGACCCGCGTTGCACGCCGCGCCGGCACCAGGCTGGCCGCCACCGCCGCCGCGAGCAGCACTCCGCTCACCGTCGCGAAGACGAACGGATCGCTGGTCGACGTCTCGAACAGCATGCCGTCGAGGAACCTGCCGCCGACCAATGCAATCCCCAGCCCGATGACGATACCAGCGGCCGCTGGGAGCATGCCCCGGATCACGGTGAGCCGCACCAGGCTGCCACTGGTGGCGCCGAGCGCCAGGCGCACGCCGAACTCGTGCATCCGCTGTGTCACCGTGTAGGTCACCACGCTGTACAACCCGATGGCGGAGAGCACGAGGGCGAGTGCGCCGAAGATGCTGAACATCGTCGCGCCCAGGGTCCACGACCGCGTCTGGCGGCCGAGCCGCTCCGACAGGGGCCGCACCTCCGCGTAGGGCACGTTCGGCGCCGTGGATTGCAGCAACCGGCGGAACGGCTCCGCCATGGACGACGGCGTGCGCGTCGTGCGCGCGACGAGGCTGTAGCCGAAGAACGACACCGTGCGGTCGGACACCGCCGCGGGGATCTGGTCGAGTGGTCGGTAGATCTGCGACACCGGCTGCTCGACGAGGCGCTGCCGCCGAGCATCCGACACGATGCCGACGACCGTGGTGCAGGGCATGCTGTCCGCACCGACCTTGACGCACTGGCCCAGGGGATTCGCGCCCGGCCAGAACGTCCGCGCCGTCGTCTCGTTGATGACCGCGACCAGCTCGGAACCCTCGCGATCCGCGTCGGTGAACGTGCGTCCGTCGATGAGCCGGATCCCCAGGACGTCGAAGTAGCCCGGTGTGACGGCGTACTGGCTGGGGTTGTTCGTCTGCGCCGGTCGCTCCCGGCCCGGCACGATGAGGGTCACGCCCCACCCCAGCCCGAACGAGAGTCCGATCGAGGTCGCCGCCGCGGTGATCCCGGGGAGTTCCGGCGCCCGCTCGGTGAACCGTCGGAACATCTCCCGCGCTTCCAGGTTGCTCATGCCCACGCTGGTGTGGGCGATCTCCGCCACCAGCACCCGGTCGATGTCGATGCCTAACGGCGTGCGGGCGACGTTCTGCAGGCTGCGCACGAACAGCCCGGCGCCGGAGAGCAGCACGATTGCCAGCGCCGCCTGCGCCACCAGCAAGGCGGTGCGCGTGCGGGAACGGGACACCGAACCTTCCCGGGCCCCGGCCTTGAGCGCGGCGGTGAGTTCGGGACGGCTCGCCTGGACTGCCGGCAGCAGCGACGTCAGCAGTCCCGTCACCAGCGCCGCGCATCCCGCGAACGCCAGCATGCGCCCGTCGATGGCGCTCCCGGTCCACGCCGTGTCCGCCAGCAGGAGCGTGCGGACGAACCCGGACGACCACTGGGCGCAGAGCAGGGCGCCGGCCGCGCCCAGCACAGAGAACACCATGCCCTCGACCAGGAGCTGTCGCACCAGGCGGCTCCGCGTGACGCCCAGCGCCAGACGCACGGCGATCTCCCGCCGCCTGCCTAACGCACGAACCAGGAGCAGGTTGGCGACGTTGGCACAGGCGATCAGCAGGACCATGAACGACACCGCGCCCAGGAGCTTCGACACCCGCATCTCGCCGGTAGCAGCGCCCAGTCCGAACGTCCGAAGCGATTGACCAGGGAGGATCGAGCCCAGTTCGACGGAGATCGAGTCGGCCCGGATCGGGTTCGGGTTGGATGACGCCGCAATGCGAATCCGCTCCTGCGCCCGGAATGCCCCCGTCGCTTGCGCCTCGGCGTGCGTCAGCGTCACGCCCGGCTTGAGCCGCCCGATGACATGGAGCCACTGCGAGTTCCGCGTCGTGCTCCAGTCGGGTCCCTTGGCAAATCGCAGCCCGTCGGCCGCGGCGATGGGGATCCAGACGTCGATGTCGCTCAGCTCGATGCCGGTGAAGCCCTTCGGTGCCACGCCCACGATGGTGTAGCGGTCGCTCCCCAGGTCCAGGAACTGGCCGATGGCGTCGTTGCGTCCGCCGAACTGGCGCTGCCAGAATCCATAGCCGAGGACCGCCAGCCGCTGGGGATTCGCCAGCCCGGCTTCGTCCTCCTGGAAGAATCGTCCCCGATGGGGACGCACGCCCAGCAGCGGGAAGTAGCTCGGGCTGACCTGTGCACCGGCGACACGCGTCGCGGTGATGCCCCGGCCAAGCGGGTAGTACTCCCGATCGACGACGGCCGACGGCGTGGTGACCGCAACCTGCTCGAAGTCCGCGACGTTCTCGGCGAAATCGGGGTAGACCGCGTACGGTTGCGACGACTGGGCGCTGCGGTTTCCCATCCAGCGCGTGTGGACCTGCACGACGCCATCGGGATCGACGATGTGTGCGGGCGCGCGGAGGAGCAGCCGGTCGAGGATACCGAACATCGTGGCGTTCGCCCCGATGCCCAGCGACAGCGTGACCACGACCATGGCCGCGAACGCCGGTCGCAGGCGAAGGCCGCGGACGGCGTAGCGCACGTCCTGAATGAAGGCATCGGTCCAGGCAGCAAGGCGCGGCGGCAGCACGATCGCCATCTCAGTGGCTCCGGATAGTGGCCGGAGTTCGACACCGGGAGTGCCAGCGCGGTTTCGCCGCGCACTGGAGTCACGTCCGGAATCCTGCAGGCGACCGCCGTTTCGTGATCTGCGGCAGCGAGTCGCGCCCTTAACCCTTAACCCTTGATCACCTCGCCACCGGCTCCAACCGGACCACCCGTGTGGGTTCCCCCTGACGATGGTCGATCGCGAGATAGATGTAGCCATCGGGTCCCTGCCGCACGTCCCGGATGCGACCCTGGCGGCGCACCAGCATCTCCGCGCGCTCGGCGCGCTGCCCATCGAGCGTGACGCGATCGAGCCGTTCCCCTGCCAGACCGCCAATGAACAGGCTGCCCTTCCACTCGGGGAACTTGTCGCCGGTGTAGAGCAGCATGCCCGACAGGGCGATCGACGGCACCCAGACCAGCGCGGGCTGCTGCATGCCTTCGCGATGCGTGCCGCTGTGGATGGCGGTCCCGGAGCGGTAGTTCACGCCAAAGCCGATCACCGGCCAGCCATAGTTCATCCCCGGCCGGATGAGGTTGAGCTCGTCGCCCCCTTGCGGACCATGCTCGGTGGCCCAGACGTCCCCCGTTTCCGGATGAACGAGCAGTGCCTGGGGATTACGATGTCCGTAGCTGTAGATCTCCGGCTTGGCACCGTCGCGCGCGACGAAAGGGTTGTCCGCAGGAATCCGACCGTCGTCGTGGATCCGGTTGATGGTGCCGTGGTGGTTGGAGATGTCCTGGGCCGGGTGTTTCTCCAGGTCACCCGTTGACGGGACCATCCGGTCGCCGACCGATACGAAGAGGTAGCCGTTGCGGTCGAACGCGAGTCGCGCGCCGAAGTGACCCGGAGCGCCCCGTGAATCGGCGACGAAGATCTCCTCGAGCTGAGCGATCTGGTCGTTTTCGAATCGGCCGCGTGCCACAACCGTTGTTGCGCCGCCGCTCTCGTCAGTCGGTTTCGCGAAGCTCAGATACAACAGCCTGTTGGTCGCGAACTGCGGGTGCGGAACCACATCGAACAACCCACCCTGATTCCGGGCCAGCACCGGCGGAACGCCCTCTACCGGCTTTTCGAGCAGCTTGCCACCCCGCACGATCCGCAGCCGCCCGGGTCGTTCGGTGACCAGCATGTCGCCGTTCGGCAGGAACGCGATGGACCACGGATTCACCAGTCCCTCGGCGACCGTGACGACGCGGAAGTCGTGGTGCATGGACTTCTGAACCGGCGTCTGGGCCGGCAGCGAAAGCGACGCCACAAAGGCAGCGGCGATGAGCACGAGATTGCGGCGGGTCATTGTGAAACGGGACGGGGTGAAACGGGCTGGGGCGAATCGGGACGAGATCCCCATACAAGATGCCGCACGGCTGTACGACGTGCCAACCCTGCATTGATCGCTCGCGACGGGCGGCGTCACTGAAGGTCGCGCTCGCCACTAGCGGCCGCGGTGCAGTCTGAACATCAGCAGGTGGGGTTCACCGCCGGCGTCCTCCCGGCCTCCAAGGATGTAGTCCGCGCCGATCTCGAACACGGCGAGGTTGAGGGGCACGGTGACGTCCGCGACTACCGCTCCGGTTTCGCGCACGGCGCGCAGCCGCGTGTTCGCGTCTCCCGGTACGCTCAGAACCACCCACAACAACCCGGAATCATCAGACAACAGCGCCGAATAGGGAGGAAGGCGCTGTGGCATCGGGATGCTCAAAACCCAGTTCCTCGCGCTCTCTCGCATCCCGCTCGGGACGATGGACAGGAACACGCCGGCGGCGCTCTCATACTGCGCCTTCGTGGGAGTGCGGGCGGGGACATCCAGCCGAATGGTCCGCAGCCGCTCACCGGTGAGCGAATACACGTCGACCGTCGCGGAATCGCCGGTGCCGACAAACAGCCGGTCGGCCGACAGCGCGAACGTCGTCGTCTGACCGAGCGGACGCGGCATCCCGCCGCCCCCACGGCCGTTCATGCCACCGACCATTTCGCCCGAAGGCACTTCGCCAATCGTCGCCGCGACCTGCCCGGAGCCATCAACCAACTGCAGCGGCGACACCGTGTGAATGATGAAGTAGGCGGCAGCCGGGTCGGGTGGCGAAGGCGGGGGCAGGCGACGGCCTCTGCCGAACAGCACGAACCGGCCGCCGACATTGCAGGCCGAGGCGATCTGGGCGCCTCCGCTGGTTCCGACCGAGAACGACCGCCCCATGGTCCCGGCCTCGTCGAACGTCGTTATGCGCCCCAGCGCGAAGTCCAGCGCGAATGCCGTGTCCGGAGCGCAACGGGCCACCCAGGTGACCGTGCGGAAGTCACCGGGCCCCGCTCCGCCGCGGCCGATCGACTTGATGAACGCGCCCTTCGCATCGAAGTACTGGAGGGCCGGGCCGCCGGCGTCGGCGACAGCGATCACCCCGCTGGGAAAGCGAGTGGCCCAGTTCACGGTGCCGAACGCCACCACGCCGGCGGCGGTGAGTCCAGTGACGTCCAGCACGGGCGTTGGTTCGACCCGCCAGGGCGACTGTGCTTCCACCGGCATGATCGCGAGCGACGTGAGTCCCCACGCCAGTATCGTCGCCAGCCTCATGAGCCCCCCTTGTGCATTTCCGGATGATCGCGCGACTCGGGCTAACGTACCCGCGCGGGGTCGTCACGCCAGCCCCACCAGGTCGATCGTCTCGCCCAGGAAGGATCCCAGCCGTCGTACCTGTGTCGCAATGCGATTCCTCTCCGCGGCGGTCAGTGCCGTGAGCAGTTCCAGTGAGACGCGCGCTGCCCCGCGTCCGACAGTCCGTCTCCATCCCCCGGCGAGCTGTCCATCCACGACGACCACGTGGGCGATGAGCGCGTTGCCCCCCGTCACCGCCTTCACGCTGCGCAGGCGCCGGCCGATGGCGCCACGATCCTTGTACCCGATGAAGTACTCGTCGTAGTTAGGCAGCAGGTGTGCCGATGCGGCACGGCGGTCCGACGTGTCGCCCGCCAGCCAGTGCGGGCGGTCGGCGAGGGTCACGCGTTGCAGGTCGCGCCCGGCGATCTCGATGCCGCGCCGGGCGTCGGACATCGCCAGGCCCGACCACCAGGCGAAATCATGGACTGTCGCCGGACCGCGGGTCTCGAAGTAACGCCGGGTCAGTGCGAGCAACGCCTCGTCCCGTGCCAGCGCGGCTCCGGGCGCCACCCGCTCGTCGAACAGGGCGTAGGTGAACTGCTTGCCACGTCGCGGACCACTGCAGACCACCGCGTCCAGTTCAGCCTCCATCATGAGGTGCCCGAGCCGCTGGCCATTCACGGTCCCGATTCGCGCCCGCTCCAGAACACCCCGCAGTTCGGTGCGCGTCCGGTGCTGTCCGCCGGCCAGTGCCTTGGCCAGCGCGGCGTGGCTGCGCCGGAATACCGACGCATCCAGTTCGAGCTTGCGGTTGTACGAGGCCATCGCGGCCTTCACCCGGGGAGCGGTCAGCGCCAGCATCCACCGGATGTCGATCGGATCGACGAAGTGCCACGTCGGCCGGAGCACGTGCGTCCGCAGGATGGCGCCGTCTGTGAATTCCCTCTCGATGTCGGCATCGGTGGCATCGGTGGTGCGCTGGGACAGCCCCCACTTCGCCCCGGCGTAGTCCTGCGACTGCACAGCGCCGAGCGCGCGCACGACCTCGCTCCCGGAGGCGAAGGCAGTCTTCGTCAGATACTGCCTCGCGAGACGCTGGCGGACGATGTCCATGTCGATGACGGCCTCTGGTACCGGTGTCCTGCCTTACCCTACCAAGAAACGTCGTCCTCGCTGACTGAACAGGGCCTCCGATGTCGTCATCGTGTGGCTGGGACCGGGCGGGCGGGGTTGGATCGACTCTCGGATGACCCGCTGAACCTTCAGAAGACGCGGAGGGATCATGGACTCGCGCATGAAATACTGGACGACGGCTGTGCTGCTCGCCGTGGGGGCGGGACCCCTGGCCGCGCAGACGGCGCCGGCCAAGAGCGACGGCGACTTCCTTCTGCGGATCAATGCACCGGTCACGATTGCACCGGCTGACAGCGCCGCGACGGTGTGGGTGATTGCCGGCGACATCGACGTGAAGGGCACGGTTCGCGATCAGGTGATCGTCATGGGAGGTACGGCGCGGATCAGCGGAACGGTCGAGGGCGGCGTCGCTGTCTTCAACGGATCGCTCGAGCTGGCCCCGACCGCCAGAGTGGACCGGGATGTCTTCCTTTATCGGAGCACGATGACCCGGGAATCGGGTGCCGTGGTCGGCGGGAAGATCGACAACAGCCGCGGGCCGGCGTTCGGCCAGATGTTCGCGCTGGGCTTCTGGCTCAGCACGAGTCTGGTAGTGGTGGCGTTCGGTCTGCTGCTTGCCGCCGTGCTCGGGAACGGACTCAATCATGGAGCGGATGTGCTCACCCAACGTCCCGGTGCGGCTGTAGTAACGAGCATTGTGGTGGGGGCCGGCGTCCCGCTGTTGATCGCCGTCAGCTTTGCGACAGTGATCGGCATCCCGCTGGGCATTGCCACGCTGGTGTTCCTGATTCCGACGCTGGGATTCCTCGGCCTGGCGGTATCCGGCACGGCACTCGGCCGGGTGCTGATGGGGGCGCGTGATCGTCTGGCCCCGCCCGATCATCCCTATCGCGACGTCGCAGTCGGGCTGATTGTCATCCAGGTCGTCGCCTTTGTCCCGGTGTTGGGTGGGCTGGTCGTGCTGATTGCGGCGGCCGTTGGAGCCGGCGCGCTGGTGTATCGCACCTGGACCGGGATGCGAGGCAGTCGGGCCGGAACCATGGCGCCGATTCCAGCGCACTGACAAGGTCGGTGCGTGACCCATCGCAGGTCTCTCCCCTGCGCTGAACCTCCCCGACCCCCGACCCCCGACCCCCGACCCTTGACCCTTGACCCTTGACCCTTGACCCT
>DASWGU010000299.1:0-47724 GCA_036393555.1 Gemmatimonadaceae bacterium | reverse complement strand
CCACGTCGTATTTCGACCAGCTTGGTGTTCCGCGGCTGGTCATGCGTTAACCTCAACTCTTCGAACCGCCGGATGCGGACCCGCACGTCCGGTGGTGTGGGAGGGGTATGGTGGGATCACCCACCATCCCCTATCCCGATTCCCCATTTCGCAATCGGACGCCGGTACTCGTCAAGTAGGTTTCCTCGGCAGTCCTCTACGCCGCGCTCCCCTTCCTCCCGGTGCCCACCAACGTGCGATCTGGCTTCGTCGCCGTCGCCGGTAAGCCAAACGCCGGCAAATCCACCCTCCTCAACCGACTCGTCGGGCAGAAGCTCGCCATCATCAGCCCCAAGCCGCAATCCACCCGGAACCGCGTCACGGGGATCCTCACGCGTCATGACGCCCAGATCGTCCTGCTCGATGCGCCGGGATTGCTGGATCCGCGTTATGCGCTCCAGGAAGCGATGCGCCGACACGCCCTCACCGCCATCCGCGACGCCGATGTCGTCCTGCACCTCATCGACGCCACTGAGCCGTCGCCGGCGTCGCTCGCCGAAGCGGCGGGGCTCGACCACCCACCCGCCGCGCCAGTGCTCGTCGTCCTGAACAAGATCGACTCGGTGCGTGACGCGCAGCGGGTGGCCCTCGCGGAGAGCTTTCCCGACGCCCTGCTCATTTCCGCCACCACGGGAGAGGGCGTCGAATCCCTGCTCGATCGCGTCACGTCGCTCCTCCCGGAGAGTCCGTTTCTCTACGATCCGGAGGACATCAGCGCGCAGCACCTGCGGTTCTTCGCCTCCGAGCTGGTCCGCGAAACGGCGCTGGAACAGCTCGACGACGAGGTGCCCTACGCGCTCGCCTGCGTCATTGAGGAGTTCCGGGAGGATCGAAGTCCGGTGTACATTCGAGCAGTGATGTTCGTGGAACGCGAAAGCCAGAAGCGGATCGTCATCGGACATCGCGGCGCGCGCATCAGGGCCATCGGCACCGTCGCGCGTCAGAAGATCGAAGGGCTGGTCGGGGCGCCCGTCTACCTCGACCTGTGGGTGAAGGTGCTCCCCAACTGGCGCCGCGACGAAGGCGCGGTCAAACGACTGGGATACGGTACCACGGAGGAACACGGGTCATGACCCTGTCGGAGCAGCTGCTCGCCATCCTGGTGTGCCCGAAGTGCAAGGGCGAACTGGAGCACCGACCGGACGAGGAAAGCCTCGTCTGTCACGCCTGCAGGCTCGTCTATCCGGTTCGCGACGGCATTCCCATCATGCTGATCGATGAAGCCAAGCCGCTGTAGATGTTTCTGGGGTGCCGGTCTGGCGCTGGCCGCCGCCGCCCACGCTGCAGCCGCACAGGGAACCGTCGGCACCGAGGGGGGAGCGTTCCTGCTCAGGCCGATCGGCGCCCGCGCCGTCGGTACCGGCCTGGCTGTGGTCGCCGGCAGAGACGGCCCCGAATCCCTATGGTGGAATCCGGCAGCGATCGCCTGGGTGACCCAACGGGAACTGGCGTTGCACCATTCGCAGGACTTCTTCGCCACCGGTGACGCGGTCACCCTGATCATCCCTTCCAACCTGCTTGGCGTCTTCGGGATCGCCGCCGACCTGCAGAATTTCGGTGAACAGGAGAACACCTCCGATCCGTCGACGCCATCGACCGGCACTATCCTGACCCGCTCCTTCGTCCTGTCCGGATCGTACGCGACAACGGTTGGCGACCGCACGGCGGCCGGCGTCGCGTTCAAGGTCGTGCAGATGCGGGTGGATTGCACAGGACCCTGCGATTTCCCGAATGAGGTGGCACAGACCTTTGCGGTGGATGCCGGCGCTCAGGTGGAGCTGGGCAGGGACCGGCGTTTCGTGCTGGGTGCCAGCCTCCGGAACCTCGGCCTGGCGCTCCAGGTCGAGGACAGTCAGCAGTCTGACCCGCTGCCCAGCCGTATCCAGCTTGGCGTGCTGTATCGGTATCCACTCCCCGACCGGTACGCCGCAGACGCGGCGCTCAACCTGTCGGCGGATGTGGTGGATGGACTGCGAATCGGCCGCCCTCTACCGCGCCTCGGAGTCGAGTTCGCGTGGCAGGAACGCGCGTTCGTTCGCGGCGGGTACGTGTTCGAGAGCCGCATCGCTGAAGCCGGCGGCCCGACGCTGGGCCTGGGTTTCATCCGGGGCGGACTGGTGCTCGATCTCGCCCGGGTCTTCACCGGTTTCTCAGCCGATGCCGGGCAGGCCCCGACTTATCTGTCGGTCCGGTTCGGGTTCTGAAGTGCGTGGCGCGGTTGCCAGGCTGCGCATCCTGTCCGCCACGTTGGTTGGAATCACCGCATCGGCGCAGGCACAGCGTACTTTGCCCCCTGCGTTTCGCGTCCCATCCGCGGCCGGCATGGAGGAGTCCACTTGCGCGGACGCCTCCAGGTCTCGAGGAGTCCTTCTGGATCTTTGCCGTGGGCGCCGTGCGATGGCGGCGCGTTTCGCTCAGGATCGTCCGCTCAACTCGTCCGCCCTTTCAGTCGCCGGATCGGCGTTGCTCCCGGGTCTCGGACAGGCCATGCTGGGCGTCGATCGCGCGCTGCCCTATCTGCTGGTAGAGGCCTTTGCCTGGACCAGCTTTGCCTGGCACTCGACGGACTCACGGCGACAGCGCGACGGGTATCGCGACCTCGCCTCGCGCGTGGCTCGGGCGCCGTTTTCTCCGGTTCGCCCGGTTGGTGACTTCGACTACTACGAACGGATGTCGCACTACGCGGAAGCCGGCCGCTTTGACATTGTTGCGGGGGACGGGATCGATCCGGAGCCTGATTCAACGACATGGAACGGCGCAGTTTGGCTCCTCGCGCGCCACACGTACTGGGCCGACGCCGCCGTCGCGCCTGATACCAGTTCGGCCGAATGGAAGCGGGCGATTGCGTTCTACCAGGGCCGAGCGTATGACCAGCTGTTTCGTTGGTCCTGGGCCGACTCTCCGGGGGAATACGAGACTTTCAGAGACCTCATTGACAGCAGCAACGAAGCGAACCGGCGATCGCTCACTGCACTTGGAATCGTCATCGCCAACCACTTATTGAGCACGGTGGATGCATACATCGTCGTGAGGCTGCGCAGGCGGCCCGTGAGCGCCGGCGGAGGAATGGCGATCGTGGGGAGCCTTCCGATGCCTCGGCTGACGCGCTAGACGTCAGACGGCGTTGCCGCCGGTCCGTCCCGCGGTCGTCAACCTGGCAGGATGCGGTTCCGCGTGGCCCCTGACGCACATTCTCGGTTCATGTGGTTTAAGATGTTGCAGAACAACTTGTTGCAGGCTACGTGTCAACCTCCACCTCAGCCGCGTTCCTGACCGCGGACGGCAAGGCATTGCCGTCCGCGGTCGCGGCGTGGATGGCGGAGCGCGGGCTCCAGTGCGTGGTCTGCACCGACGCCGACTCCCTGATGCGGATCTCACTCAGGGGCCGGCCTCGCATTGCCGTTGTCGATGGACGAACCGATGTCGCACTCGCCGAGCAGGCGTGCTCTCGACTCAAGGCCGACTCGTATACCGGAGTCATACCCACGGTCGCTCTGACATCGTCCATGGGGGCGGACATGGAGCGTTGCTTCGCTGCCGGGGCCGACGAAGTGATCTCGGACGCAACGGCGCTCGGCGAGCTGACCAGCCGACTGAACGCCTCCCTGGCCAGGTCGGACCGCGACGTGCACGTGCATCCCTCGACCCGACTGCCGGGGACGGATGCCATTGAGAACGCCATCGCGTCCAGGATGGCGGCGGGTCACATTTTCGCTGTATGCTATGCCGACTTGGACCATTTCAAGGAGTACAACGACCGATACAGCTATTACGAGGGTGATCGTGTGATCCGCGTGCTCGCCCGCATCCTGCATGATGTCGTGAAAGGAGTGTGCGGTGAGGAGGGGTTTGTGGGTCACATCGGCGGAGACGACTTCATCTTCATCATTCCCGCGGAGGCGGTGCAGGACGTGTGTACCGAGGTCGTCACCGTGTTCGACTTGCTGGTACCAGTGCAGTATTCCGAATCGGACCGGCGAGCCGGCTACTTCTTCGGGAAGGATCGTCGCGGCCAATTGCATCGGGTTCCGCTGATGACAGTGTCCATCGGTGTAGTGACGAACGAGCGACGCCACTTCACAACCGCATCGCACGTGAGCGAACTTGCCACGGAAATGAAGGGATACGCCAAAACGCTGCCTGGATCCGTCTTCGCAGTCGACCGCCGGCATCAGGACACGCCGACCGGGCTGGGCGCCGTGCCCGGCCTGTCCACCAGTACGCCACGCAACCGATGAACGTCTCCTGCCCGGAGTGCAGGTCCGTATACAGGGTCGATCCCGCCAAGATCACGAGCGTGTCGATGCGCGCTCGATGCTCGGTATGCGGTGGCCTGATCGCCGTGGGCGCGGCCGTGCAGTGGACCGACGACCTTCCACCTGGGCCAGTGAGCAGGGTCGCCGCCGCCGCGGCCCAGGGTTCGACTCCGGCCGGTGTCAAGCCGGTTCTCGCGAGGACGCCGGCATCGGGGCACGACGCGTCGCCGGCCGTGGCGGTAGCCACTGCGCCACGACCGGCGGAATCGCGTGTCAGGCCTACGCCGTGGAATCCGCCCGCGGCATTCGTGCCCGCGCCGCAGGCCACGGCGCATCCTCCAGCGCCGGTGCCGCCCCCATCCGGCTCGCCGACGGCGCCGGCACACGCGGTGACCACCGACGCATCGCGACCGGAGCCAACCGGCTTCGTGAGCACACCATTGGGCCAGGCTGATCGTGTGACGCCGGCACGGGACCGACCCGGGTACACCCCGCGATCCGCCCCGACGTACCGCGCACTCGACACCGACGTGGGTAGCGCCTCAGCGGTGACGCCACGCCGGTTCGACCCGATGGGTGGACCGCCGGAACCGGCTGTGGCGGAGGGTCTGCCGCGCCTCGGCGGGGACACGCCCGATGTACTCGCTCCCACACCCACCAGAGTCCAGTCGACATTTGGCGCACCACTCACCCCGCCGGCTCGCACGACCATACCGGCCCCGGCCCCGCCGTCGGCGGCCCCCCACCGTGTCGCGGCTCCGGCGGATAGTACAGACGTGACGGCGGCGTTTTCGACGCGCTCCAGTCCCGCTGTGCCGACGCCGGTCAGTCCGGGACAGCGCCGGCCGATCAATCCGTTCCTGGCCAACGATCCGAATCAGAAGGCGCGGAGGCTGGCGCGAGCGCTGGTGTCGGATATGGTCGCGTACCACCCGACTCGACGTGAAGAAGGACTGCAGCAGGGTACGCTCAAGCAGCTCTTCCGGGACGAAATCAAGAAGAGCTACGAGGAGTATGTCGAGCAGGTCGGGCGCGAGTTCGCCGAGTCCACGGCGCATTTCCAGGAAGCATTGAACGACGTGCTTGCCGGGGGACGCAGGATCTTCTGAGGCGGCACGCGCGGGGTGGATGCCCGGGCGCAGCGACAGTATACTGTCGTACAACCACGGATCATGACGGTCGAGCCGTTCCCCCGGCGGGGCAACGGCTCTTCGCACACTCGGAGACACCATTCCATGCCACTAGATCGCGCCCGCACGCTCGAAGCGATGCACGAGCGGATTGATGAGCTCCGGAGGCATCTTTGACCTCGAGCGGCTGCGGGAGGAACTGGCGCGTCTCGAAGAGCGGATGGCCGACCCCTCGTTCTGGGGCGCGCAGGAAACCGCGCGGGAAGTCGTTCAACGGGTCAAGGAACTGAAGGGCTGGATCGAGCCGTTCAACCGGCTGGCGGAACGGATCAGGAGTGCCCGCGAGCTGGATGAACTGCTTGAGCTCGAGCCCGATCCCGGACTGGCGGGGGACCTGGACGCCGACGTGGCGGCGCTGGAGACCGACATGCGCGCGTTCGAGTTGCGCGGGCTCCTCCGCGGTCAGGACGACTGGCGCAATGCCCAGCTGGAGATCGCGGCGGGCGCGGGCGGCACCGAGGCGATGGACTGGGCGCAGATGCTCATGCGGATGTACACCCGCTGGGCGGAGCGCCACGGGTACGACGTCGACGTCCTCGACCTGAGCGAAGGCGAGGAGGCGGGCATCAAGGGCGCCGTGCTGGAGCTCCGCGGGCAGTACGCTTACGGTTTCCTGCGCCCCGAGACCGGCGTGCACCGCCTGGTCCGCATCTCACCCTTCGATTCGAACTCGCGCCGGCACACGTCGTTCGCTTCCGTCTTCGTGTATCCCGTCGTGGACGAGGAGATCAACATCGAGATTCGCGACGAAGACGTCAGGATGGACGTCTTCCGCGCTAGCGGAGCGGGCGGCCAGCACGTGAACAAGACCAGCTCGGCGGTGCGCCTGACGCATATTCCGTCCGGCATCGTGGTGTCCTCGCAGCAGGAACGCTCCCAGTTCAAGAACAAGGCGACCGCGATGAAACAGTTGAAGAATCGGCTGTACCAGGCGGAGGTCGAAAAACAGGCGGCGGCCAAGGCAAAGCTGGATGCCACGAAGCAGGATGTTTCATTCGGAAGCCAGATCCGGAGCTATGTGTTCCAGCCCTACACGATGGTGAACGACCATCGCACCGAGCTGAAGATCCCCGACGTGCAGCGCGTCATGGATGGAGACATCGACGCCTTCGTCGAGGCGTACCTCAAACAGTTCGGCGCAGGTGGCGTGGCGGCGACATGACCGACGACCTGAACTTCGTGATGAAGGCCAGGCGGGAAAAACTGGCTGCCCTCCAGGCCGCCGGGATCGCACCGTTCGCCTACGCGTTCGATCCCACGCACGATGCCGCCTCCGCGCTGCGCTCGCTCGCTCCAGGCACCGAGGACGGACCGACTGTGCGCGTCGCCGGTCGCATCGTGGCGTGGCGACCGCATGGCAAGACGGTGTTCGGACATCTCGCCGACCAGGCGTCGCGGATCCAGCTGTACTTCCGCCGCGATGACCTCGGGCCCGAGGTCTTTACACTGGTGGACCATCTGGACCTCGGCGATGTGATCGGCGTAGCCGGTTCGTTGTTCCGCACCCGGACGGGCCAAACCACGATCCGGGTCAACGAGGTCGTTTTGCTGGCGAAGTCCCTGCGGCCGCTCCCTTTCGGGAAAGAGGAACAGCAGGACGGGAGACTGGTGCGGCACTCCGGATTCGCCGATCCGGAGCAGCGATACCGCCAACGGTACGCCGATCTGGCCGTGCATCCCGAAGTGCGCCGGCGATTTGTGGCGCGTTCGCGGATGGTCACGGCGCTACGCCGGTTCCTCGACGACCTTGGATACCTCGAGGTCGAGACGCCCGTGTTGCAGCCGCAGTACGGCGGCGCCGCAGCACGTCCCTTCCTGACGCACCACAACGCGCTGGACATGCCCCTGTTCCTGCGCATCGCCGATGAGCTGTACCTCAAGCGGCTGGTGGTGGGGGGCATGGAGCGGGTGTACGAGATCGGACACGACTTCCGCAACGAGGGCATCGACCGGACCCACAATCCGGAGTTCACGATGCTGGAGTTCTACGAGGCCTGGGCGGACTATGTGGTGATGATGGACCGTGTCGAGCGGTTGCTGGTCGTCGCCGCCGCCGCCGTGCGGGGCACGCTGGCGGTCGACGGGATTCCCGCCGAAGAGCGTATCGTCCTCCCCGACGACTCCTTGGTCGGCGTTCCGGAGTTCCACCCCCCGTTCCCACGCATCGAGTGGGTCCCGTCGCTCCACGCCGCGGCGGGCCTGGAGGTCATGGCGATGGATACGGGCGACCTGCGCAACCTGGCGCAGCGCGTGGGTGTACAGACGGTCGCAATGATGAGCCGGCCCAAACTGCTCGACGAGATCTTCCAGGCGCTGGTCGAGGTCCACCTCGACTCGCCCACATTTGTCGTGGACTATCCCAGGGAGTTGTCGCCGCTGGCGAAGCCCAAGCGCGGGAACGCAGCCCTGACGGAGCGATTTGAGCTCTTTGCCAAGGGCAAGGAGCTGGCCAATGCGTTCAGCGAGTTGAATGACCCGGTGGATCAGCGCGGCCGGCTGGAAGCACAGGCGGGGCTGAAGGCAGCTGGGGACGAGGAAGCCGTGGGCGTGGATGAGGACTATCTGCGAGCCATGGAGTATGGCATGCCGCCGATGGGCGGGGTCGGTATCGGCATCGACCGTCTGTTCATGTACCTCTCCGGCGCCTCGAATATCCGGGACGTCATCCTCTTTCCCACCATGAGGCCGGAATGACCAGGTCACTGGAAATGACCATTGCGCTACGGTACCTGCGCGCGCGCCGGGGGTCACGACTGCTGTCGTTCATCAGCATGATCGCGATCGGCGGTGTGATCGTCGGGGTCAGCGCCCTCATCGTCGTGATGGCGGTCATGAACGGACTGCAGCGAGACCTGCGCGAGAAGATCCTCATCGGCAGCCCGGATCTCCGGTTGCTGACGTTCGGCGCCGAGATGAACATGCCCGACTGGCGGACGGTGCTGGATCGCGTGCGCGGCGCGAAGGACGTCGTGGCCGCGGCGCCCTGGGTGCACACCAAGGGACTGGTCCGTGCAGGTCAGAACCTCCCGGATGCCGCATTCATCTCCGGTATCGAGCCGCAGGGGCGCGACGTAGCCGAGGTCACGTCCATCCGGCAGCACGCCGTGCAGGGCGACTTCCGCTTTGCCTCGTCCGACGGCCTCATCAGAGGAGCGGTCGTGGGTGACCTGCTCGCCGCCCGGCTGGGAGTTGTGGTCGGAGAGACTCTGACCCTCATGACGGTCTCGCCCGAGGATATCTCCGCCTCGACGGGCTACCCGACGCCTCACACCATGGACTTCCAGGTGACGGGAATCTTCCGGACGGGCATGTACGAGTACGATGACAATTACGTTTTCATCGCGCTCAACGCCGCCCGCGAGCTGGCCCGCATGGGCGACGCCGTCACCGGCATCGAGGTGCGGACGACCGACCGCTGGGTGGCGTCCGAGGTGGGCGCCGGTCTGGAACAAAACCTCGGATACCCGTACCGCGCCGTGGACTGGCAGGAACAGAACAGCTCGCTGTTCCAGGCGCTGAAGCTGGAGAAGCTCGGCATGAGCGTGATCCTCGGGTTGATCATCCTGGTGGCGGCCTTCAACATCGTGAGCAACCTGACCATGGTCGTGGCCGACAAGACGCGGGAGATCGGCATTCTCAAAGCGATGGGCATGCGCGCGCAGTCCATCAAGCGCATCTTCTTCCTGCAGGGGCTGGTCATCGGCCTGGCCGGTACATCGTTAGGTGTGCTGCTCGGCCTGGTCGTCTCGACCCTGGTGGGCGTGAAGAAGCTGATTCCCCTCGACCCGCAGATCTACTTCATTGACCACCTGCCCGCGGTGAACGAGGTCACTGACGTCGTCGTCACGGTGGTCGCGAGCCTGGTGATCGCCGCCATCGCCACCCTTTATCCGTCGCTGCAGGCCTCCCGGCTCTATCCCATCGAGGCCATCCGCCATGAGTAACAGAGGGGCAAGCGTCGCTCGTGACGTCATCGCCACTTGGCGGTCCCTGTTACAGGGTGGCACATTGCAGAGGGCAGTCGCAGTCGGAGGAACGGCCTGATGTCGGTGCTCATCGCGCGGGACATCGTCAAGACGTACCGCGGGGGTGACGGAGGCCAGATCCGCGTGCTGGGGGGCGTCAACCTCGCCGTCAAGCGCGGTGAGATGATTGCCGTCGTCGGTGCCAGCGGCGCCGGCAAAAGCACGCTGCTTCACGTCGTCGGCGCGCTGGAACGGCCCGATCGCGGTGAGGTGATTGTCTCGGGACAATCGCTCTCCAACCGGACTGACGACGAGCTGGCCACCATCCGCAACCGCAAGATCGGGTTCGTCTTCCAGTTTCATCACCTGCTACGGGAATTCTCGGCCCTCGAAAACGTGATGATGCCGCTGCGCATCGGGGGTATTGATCCGCGGGAGGCGCGCAGTCGCGCCGAGCAGCTCATCGCCCGGGTCGGCCTGCTCCCGCGCATGCATCATCGGCCCGCGGAACTCTCCGGCGGTGAGCAGCAGCGCACCGCGGTGGCCCGCTCGCTCGCTGTCGATCCGGCTCTGCTCCTGGCCGACGAGCCCTCCGGCAACCTGGATCACGCCAACGCCGAGACGCTGCACGACCTCCTGGCGGAGCTCTCCCGTGACCTGGAGATCGCCATGGTCGTGGTGACCCACAACCGTTCGCTGGCGGACCGCGCCGACCGGACGCTTCGGCTGGAAGATGGTGTGCTGTCGGACACTGACGTGCGAGGGGTAGTGGCCTGATGCTCTGCGACGATTGCCGGGAGCGCGACGCGACCGTGACGCTGACCCACGCCCTGAAGGGCGAGGTCTCCGTGACGCACCTGTGTCAGCGGTGTGCCGCCGAACGGGGCCTCGAGACGACAGCCGGCACGCCCTTCAAGAACATGATTGCCGACTACCTGCCTGCCGTGCAGCAGCAGGCGGCGATCGCCCAGGCCGAGGCGCTCCAGTGCGCGTTCTGCTCCATGACGCTCAAGGACTTCCGGGAGTCGGGGCGTCTGGGATGTGCGCGGTGCTATACCACCTTCGAGCAAAGCCTCCGCGCCCTGCTGCGACGCGTTCATGGCAATGCGCGCCACGTGGGTCGAGCCTACGAGTCGCCACCGCCCGACCTGCTGCTCGAAAGCACGGCCCTGGGTGAGTTGCGCGCGCGGCTGAGCCGGGCGGTCGCCCAGGAGGAGTTTGAGGTCGCCGCCAGGATCCGCGATCAGATCAGGGACCTGGAGTGATGTTCGATCCATCCCTCCTGCCTGACGGCGGACTGACCTGGCTCGACGCATCCGGTGATCTGTCGGACATCGTGCTCAGTACGCGCATCCGGCTGGCGCGGAATATCGAGGGATACGCGTTTGCGGGTCGCGCACGGGAAGGCGAGCGGCTGCGGATCTGGGCGCAGGTGCGGGACGCGATTCCGCTGGTTCCCGCGCTCTCCGGGGGTGTGATGCTCCGCGTGGACGAACTCGCTGGAGACGACCGCGAGCTGCTGCACGAGCGCCACCTGATCAGCCGGGAGCTGGCGGGACTGGAGCGATCCGCGGGAGTACGCGCAGGCGCCGCTGTGTGCCTCGGTGACGGCGTGGGAGTCATGATCAATGAGGAAGACCATCTCCGGCTCCAGGCCGTTCGCTCGGGGTTTGCCCTGGATCCGGCCATGTCGGCGATCGGACGGCTGGATGATGAGCTGGGACGGCGGGTTCCGTACTCCTTCCATCGCGAGTTCGGGTATCTGACCGCTTGTCCGACGAACACGGGTACCGGGATGCGGGCGTCGGTGCTCATCCACCTTCCCGGGCTGGTGCTCACCAAGGAGATCTCCAAGGTGCTGGCCGGCCTGCAGCAGATGGGCCTCACGTATCGTGGCCTGTACGGCGAGGGGAGCGAGGTCCTGGGCAGCTTCTTCCAGATTTCCAACCAGACAACACTGGGACGGTCCGAGGAGGAGCTGATCGACCACCTGGCGAAGGTGGTTCGGCACGTGATCCAGCGCGAGCAGGAGGCACGGCGCGTCCTGTGGCGTGACGCGGGCTATATTATTGAGGACAAGCTGTTCCGGGCCTACGGCACGTTGCGATACGCGCGCAGCCTGCCGTTCGAGGAGGCGATGAACCTCCTGAGCGGTGTGCGGCTCGCAGTGGGAATGCAACGGGTTACCGGGCTCAGTGTATACACGCTCAACAAGCTCCTGATCTTCAGTCAACCGGCGCACCTCGCATGGCGCGAGGGCCACGAGTTGACTGAGGCCGAAGCCGACATCGCGCGGGCACGCTTCGTGCGACAGGCTCTGGCAGATGAAGTCGGGCCGGCCCTCTGACGGGTCGGACACGCGCTGAGGGATTATGAACGGCTACAACTTCACCGAGCGGGTGCGAAAAGTCCTCCAGATGGCGCGGGAGGAGGCGCAACGGCTCCACCACGAATACGTGGGGACTGAGCACATCCTGCTGGGACTCATCCGCGAGGGGGAGGGCGTTGCAGCCGCGGTGCTGCAGAACCTGAACGTCGACCTCGACGAGGTTCAGCAGAAGATCGAGGACACCGTGAAGAAGGGGAAGGCGGTCCAGGCGACCGGTCCCGACCTGCCGTATACGTCGCGTGCGAAGAAGGTCCTCGAATTGGCCATGAGCGAGGCGCGCGAGCTGAATCACAGCTACGTCGGCACGGAGCACCTGCTCCTCGGTCTGCTGCGCGAGGAGAAGGGCATTGCCGCGCAAGTCCTCACCGAGTCGGGTGTGAATCTCGACGCCGCACGTTCCGAGACCCTGCGGCTGCTGGGCACGGACGCGCCCCAGCAGGGCGGAACGGCGACGCCGCCGGGCACCCAGGCGGCGCCCGCGGCGCCACCCAAGTCCGACAAGAAATCCAAGACCCCGGCGCTGGATCACTTCTGCCGCGACCTGACGCAGCTCGCCGCCGAGGCACAGCTGGATCCGACCATCGGTCGCCAGAAGGAAATCGAGCGCGTCATGGAGATCCTCACGCGCCGCAAGAAGAACAACCCGGTCCTGATTGGCGAGCCGGGTGTGGGCAAGACCGCCATCGTCGAGGGACTGGCGCAATTGATCGCGACCGGCGAGTGCCCGGATGCGCTGCGCGACCATCGAGTCCTCTCGCTGGACATGGCCGCGGTCATCGCGGGCACGAAGTACCGCGGTCAGTTCGAGGAACGGCTCAAGGCCGTCATGAACGAGATCGCACAGAACCGCAACGTCATCCTCTTCATCGACGAGCTGCACACCCTGGTGGGTGCGGGCGCAGCCGAAGGCGCCATCGACGCCAGCAACATGTTGAAGCCGGCGCTGGCGCGCGGCGAGCTGCAGTGCGTGGGGGCATCGACCCTCAACGAGTACCGCAAGTACATCGAAAAGGACGGGGCGCTCGAGCGGCGCTTCCAGACCGTGATCGTCGATCCGCCGTCCATCGAAGAGACTGTGGCCATCCTCCGCGGGCTGCGTAAGAAGTACGAGGAACACCACCGCATCGAGATTCCGGACGAGACGCTGGTGGCCGCGGCCAAGCTTTCGGAGCGGTACATCACGGACCGGTTCCTCCCCGACAAGGCCATCGACGTGATCGACGAGGCCGGGGCGCGGGCCCGTCTCGCGGCGCAGGCGCCGCCGCCCGAGGTGGCGCAGCTCAAGGAGGACCTCGAGCTGGTGAACACCGAGAAGGAGGCCGCGGTCCGGGACCAGAACTTCGAGCGCGCGGCCGCGCTCCGTGACAACGAGCGTGTCCTGCAGGGAGAAATCCGGCGGAAGCAGGAGGAGTGGGAGAAGCGGCGGCAGCTGCATCGGCCGTCCATCTCGGAGGAAAACGTCGCGTTCATCGTGAGCCGTTGGACGGGGATTCCCGTCACGCGGTTGCAGGAGGCCGAGACGGCGCGCCTGCTGCGCATGGAGGAGGAACTGCATCAGGTGGTCGTAGCCCAGGAAGACGCCATCAAGTCGATCGCGCGGTCCATCCGCCGCAGTCGCGCGGGACTCAAGGACCCGAAGCGTCCCATTGGGTCGTTCATCTTCTGCGGGCCGACCGGCGTCGGGAAGACCGAGCTGGCCCGGGCACTGGCCCGCTTCCTCTTCGCGGACGTGCAAGCCCTCATCCGCGTCGACATGAGCGAGTACATGGAGAAGTTCTCCGTGTCCCGACTCATCGGGGCGCCGCCGGGCTATGTCGGCTATGAGGACTCCGGCACGCTCACCAAGGCCGTGCGCCGCAAGCCGTACAGCGTCGTACTGCTCGATGAAATCGAGAAAGCGCACCCGGACGTCTTCAACATCCTTCTGCAGGTGCTCGACGAGGGACACCTCACCGACAACTACGGCCGCATGATCGACTTCAAGAACACGGTCGTCATCATGACGTCGAACGTCGGTGCCAAGGACATCGCGAGGAACAAGACGCTGGGCTTCACGGCGCCCGACTTCAAGGCATCATTCGAGAGAATGGCCGAGAAGGTGCGCGAGGAGCTGCAGCACGTTTTCAACCCGGAGTTCCTGAACCGGGTCGATGACATCATCGTCTTCCACCCCCTGCAGAGGGACCACATCCGGCAGATCGTCGGCATCCTGCTTCAGGAGGTGCGGTCGCGTCTGACGGACGAAGAACTGTCGATCCGCCTCAGCGACGCCGGGTCCGACTTCCTGGTCACGCATGGCTTCGACGAGCAGTATGGAGCGCGGCCGCTGAAGCGTGCCATCCAGCGGTACGTGGAGGATCCGCTCAGCGAGAAGATCCTGCTCGCCGAGTTCTCCAAGGGCGACGAGATCGAAATCGACGTCGCCGCCGACGGCTCGAAACTGGAGTTCCGCGTTCTGTCGCCCAGTCCCAACACGTAATCCCATCGGCAGTCTCCGGTGTCCAACGGCTGGTCGGGGAATGAACCCCGGCCGGCCGGATCGTGTATATTGCGCCCATGCTTCGTAAAGCCTTAAGCCTGCTGCTGTTCGCCGCCGTGCCGGAGGTCGCTTCGGCCCAGGATCTGACGGGTCGCTGCGCTACCCCCGATTCCATAGCCGTTCGCGGTAATGTGCGCATGGACGCCGCCAGCATTACCACGGAGGCGGCACTCATTCCCGGTGCGCAGCTCAACTACCGGATGCTCCAGCGGTCGATCCGGGACTTGTACGAGACCGGGAACTTCGAAACGGTCGGTCTGACGTGCGACCTGGCGGCGGCGGGTGACAGGGCCGTGCTCATCATCACGGTGAAGGAGCGCCCGACACTGCAAGCCGTCCAGATCAGCGGTGTCACCCGTCTGTCCGAGCGGACCATCCGCGAAATGGCGGATCTTCCGGCGGCGCGGCCGATCGACCCGGCTGCGGTATCGCGGGCCCTGTTCCGCATCGATTCGACCTACGAGCGCGCCGGCTACTACCTCGCCCGGGTGCGCGCCGAGTCCACCGTGGTATCCGAGTCGGAAGGCACCGTCGGTCTCACCTTCGTGGTGGAAGAGGGTCGCCGACTCGCGCTGTCAGGGCTGAGAGTGATCGGCAACGCGAACGTCCCGGCGGCGGACATCGCGTCGGCCATGAAGACCCGACCCGAAGGCTTCTGGTTCTTCCGGAGTGGCGAGATCAACGATGACGAATACGCCGCCGACCTCGCCGAACGGATCCCGGCCTTGTATGCCAGCAGAGGGTTCATCGATTTCCACGTCGCCAAGGACACGCTGTACATCGACCGGGAACACGGCAAGGCACTGCTGGAATTGACCGTCGAGGAGGGACCGCAGTACAAGGTGGGCGACTTCGAGGTCGTTGGCGGCCGTCACTTCTCCGACGAGGAGATCCACGCGTACTACCCGTTTACGGAGCGGAGCCGTCCACTGGCCACCAGAGTCACCGACTTCCTGCGCCGCCGCGATCCCGTGCCCCTCGATGTGTTCGACCAGGCCACCTGGGAGTCCGCGACCGACCTCATCAGGCAGGCGTACGGCAACGATGGCTACATCTACTCGCAGGTGCGCCCCGTGGTGGATCGTCGCGTCACAGCCGACAGCACGCGGTACGTCGATCTCCGCTGGGAGGTCGAGGAAGGCACGCCTGCCATCATCAACCGCGTCGAGATCGTCGGAAACGACTACACGACGGAGACCTGCATCCGCGATCAGCTCGTCATTCTCCCGGGAGACGTGTTCAACCAGCAACGTCTCATTCAGAGCTGGCAGAGCATCGCCAGCCTGGGATTCTTCGAGTTGCCCGTGCCGCCGCCCGACACGCGCCGCGTAAACGAGCAGGGCGACATCGATCTCGTCTTCCGGGTCAAGGAGAAGCGGACCGGCAACGTGAACTTCGGCGCCTCAATGGGACAGGGAACGGGCTTTGGCGGGTTCATCGGCCTCGATCAGCCGAACCTCTTCGGGCAGTGCAAGCGCGGGTCGTTGCAATGGCAGTTCGGGCGGTACTTCAACGACTTCAACATGCAGTACACCGATCCGCGCGTCAGGAAGTCGATGATCTCGGGCTCGGTCACACTGTACCGGACGCAGGCACGGTACTACGTCGCGGATCTCGGACGGAGCCTGCGCACCGGCGGACAGGTCCAGATCGGCCTGCCCGTACCGTGGGATCATTGGTCCAAGCTGTACCTGTCGTATGCGGGAGAAGGCGTACGGTTCGGCGACACCGGTCTGCTGGGACAGACGGGCGACCAGTACGGCGGCAGCTCGTTCCGTTCCACATTCGGCGTTACCTATGGCCGCGACAACCGCAATGGAACGCCGTTCCCGACGGGCGGGGGCAGCCAGACGATGAATGTCTCGTTTACCGGCGGCCCGCTGGGGGGCACCTCGTCGTTCCAGCGTTATACAACGGAAACCACGGCATACGTGCCGGTCGCGCAGATCGGCGGAACGCGTCCCGGTGAGCAGCCGATGGTGATGGTTGCCGGCCTCACGACGCGCACCGGAACGGTGTTCGGCAACACCGGGCCCTTCTTCTTCAGCCAGGAGTTCGCCCTCGGCGGCGTGCAGTACGGGGAACGGCTCCGTGGATATGAGGAGTTCTCGATCACTCCGGACGGCTATCTGCTGGGCACCGGTACTTACAACGCCACCCGGGGTTCGTTCGGCAAGGCGTTCTTTGCCACGACGGCGGAGCTGGGGCTACGCATGAACCAGTCGCTGTACGTGAACGCGTTCATGGAGGCCGGCAACGTTTGGCGCCGGGCGCGGGAGATCGACCCCACCCGCCTGTTCCGCAGTCTGGGTATTGGGGCCTCGGTGGTGACGCCGTTCGGTCCGCTCGGGCTGGATTATGCGTACGGGCTCGACCGTTTGGACGCGACGGGAAGACGCGCACCCAAGTGGCAGTTACATTTCAGGTTCGGTCAGGTCTTCTAGTCCTGACGTGACCCGGCCCTGGGCCGGGAGGGCGACCGGGCGTTCGCCGCCCGTAAGCAGGCCCTTTAGTCCATCACAGGGAGCAGAAATGGTCAGGTATTCAACGACCGCGGCCTTCTTGGCACTGGGTGCCGGCCTGGTCGTATCCCGGGCAGCGGCCGGGCAGGCGCCAGCCGTCGCCCCGGCCCGGTTCGCTTTCGTGGATTCACGGGCGATTCTCCAGCGCGCCCCGGGATCGGCTGACATCCAGGCCCAGATCACGAAAGAGCGCGAGGCGGCTCAGGCATCAGTATCCAGGATGCAGGACTCCCTCCGTGTCATGTACGACACGTACCTGAAGGAGCAGCCGACACTCACGCCGGCCCAGCGAGATCAGCGCGAAAAGGTGCTCCAGACCCGGAATGCTGAATTCGACCAGCGCGTCAGCCAGATGGATCAGCAGATGCAGCAGCGCCAGTTCGAGCTGATCCAGCCGATGATGACGCAGATTCGCGAGGTGCTGGACAACATCCGTAACGAAGAGTCGTATCTGTTCATCTTCGACGTCGGGAACGATCCTGGCGTGATCGTTGCGGCCGACAAGAACCTCGATATCACGGATCGCGTTCTGGCCCGGCTCAAGCCGGTGGCGGTGAACCTCAGCCGGACGGACTCGACCAAGGCGCCCGGTGCGACCAGGCCGGCACCGGCGGGGATCAAGCCTCCAACGAAGCCGCCGACGCAGTGACCGGCGTCGCGAAAGACACACAGCACGACCGCAGCGGTGAGGGTGTTCGCACTCTCACCGCTGCGGACATTGCGGAAGTCTGCGCGGGTGAACTCCGGGGCGATCCCACAGCGTCGGTCACTGCCGTCGCACCACTCTATCGCGCGGGCCGGGGCGACCTGACGTTCCTCGCCGCCGCGCGGTATGTCCCGCTGCTGGCGGAGCGATCGCCCGGGATCCTGCTGGTCTCGCCGGAGCTGGCCGAGGTACCGGGATCGCCGCTGGCGCGTATCGTGGTTGCCAGGCCGCAGGAGGCGCTGCTGGAACTCCTGCCGCGGCTGTATGGCGCTCCCCGGCGGCAATCCGGCATTCATGAGACCGCGCGTCTGGGTCGCGGCGCTACGCTCGGCTCCGACGCGGCGATCGGTCCGTACGCCGTGCTGGGCGACGGCGTCATGATTGGCGAGCGGGTGACGATTGGGGCGCACGTGGTCGTTGGTGACGGGGTGTCCATTGGCGATGATTCGCTGCTGCACCCACATGTGACCGTGTACGCCGGGGCGACACTGGGCCGCCGCGTGATCGCGCATTCGGGAGCACGGATCGGCAGCGACGGGTACGGCTACGTCTTTTCCGGCGGTGCGCACCGGAAGATCCCGCATGTTGGGCGGTGTCTGATTCGCGACGACGTGGAGATCGGCGCCAACACCACCATCGACCGTGGCAGCATCGACGACACCGTCATTGGTGAAGGAACCAAGATCGACAACCTCGTGCAGATCGGGCACAACGTGGTGGTGGGCAAGCTCTGCCTGATCATGTCCCAGGTCGGCCTGGCCGGATCGACGCGGGTCGGTGACGGATGCATCCTGGCGGGACAGGTGGGTGTGAGCGGGCATCTCGAGATCGGAGACGGGGCCCGCCTTGGCGCCCAGGCGGGTGTTTTCGGTGACGTGCCTGCCGGGGAAACATGGTCGGGCTACCCTGCGCGGCCGCATCGCGAATCGTTGAGGGCCTCCGCCGCTCTGTTCAAGCTGGCCGGGATGGTGAAGCGCATCGAGCGACTCATCGCGGAGCGAGAGTGACCGCGGACCGTCAGACGATCGCACGGGAAGCGTCGGTCGAGGGCGTTGGGCTCCACCTGGGACGGCACTGCCGGCTGGTGTTTCGTCCCGCGCGGGGCGGCTCGGGAATCGCGTTCGTGCGTGCCGACCGCGGCGGGCTGCGAGTTCCGGCGCGTGACGGCGTGGCTGTCCTTTCCGAGCGGCAGACGCAACTGGGAGACGGCGCCGACGCCCTTCACACGGTCGAACATGTCCTCGCGGCCGTCTCGGGTGCAGGGATCGATGATCTGGACATCCACATGGACGGTCCCGAACCTCCGATCATGGACGGAAGCGCCCTCCCGTTCCTTGATGCCCTGCTCGGGGCAGGTGTTGCGCCCAGCGGCGGGACGGCCGAGTATCTCACGGTGTTGGAGCCGTTCACGCACCGGGTGGGCGATTCCGAGTACGAGGTGGCGCCGGCCGACACGCTCGACCTCGAGGTGTCCATCGACTTTCCGCATCCCCTTGTGGGCGTGCAGTCGGGCCGGTGGCAGGTGACGCGAGACACGTTTGCGCGAGAGCTGGCTGGAGCGCGGACGTTCGGTTTCCGGCATGAGGTGGACGCGCTCCGCTCGATGGGGCTGATCCAGGGGGGATCAACGTCGAACGCCCTGCTGCTTGACGACGACGGCGTGATGGGTAATTCGCTGCGATGGCCGGACGAGTTCGTTCGACACAAGGCTCTGGATTGTGTCGGTGACCTGGCGCTGGCCGGGCGCCGCGTGCGGGCGCGGATCGCGGCCAGGCGGCCGAGTCACCGGGGGACCGTGTCCCTGGTGCGAGAACTGGTACGGCGGTTTCAGGAGGCCAAACGAGTGATAGAAATCGACGAGATCATGCGGACGCTCCCGCACCGGTATCCCTTCCTGCTGGTGGATCGGATCCTGGAGTACGAGGAGCGGAAGCGCGTCGTGGGCCTGAAGAACGTCACCATCAACGAGCCGTTCTTTCAGGGGCACTTTCCGGGTCACGCGATCATGCCGGGGGTGCTGATCATCGAGGCGATGGCGCAGGTCGGCGGCATGCTGCTCATGGCGACTTCGCACCAGGGGGACAAGGTCGTGTATTTCACCTCTCTGGACAACGTGAAATGGCGCAAGCCGGTTCGTCCGGGCGACCAGCTGATTTTCGAACTCGACGTGGTGCAGATCCGTGGCGCGATGTGCAAGATGCGGGGGGTGGCCAAAGTGGACGGGAACGTAGTCGCCGAGGCGGATCTGGCGGCCATGTTGCGCGACCGATGACCACCATGCGTCCGCCGACGACGATCCACCCGACGGCGATCGTCGCGGACAGCGCACGCCTCGGCGTGGACGTCCAGATCGGGCCCGGTGCCATCGTGGGCGACAACTGCGAGGTCGGTGACGGATGCGTCCTCGACGCGCGCGCGGTGCTGGAGCGGAACGTCCGTCTGGCGGCGAACGTCAGGGTGGGCATCGGCAGCGTGCTGGGTGGTGACCCGCAGGATCTCAAGTTCCAGGGCGAGGAGACCTGGGTCGAGATCGGCGAAGGGACGCGGATCCGCGAGTACAGCACGATCAACCGCGCCACGGCACAGTCGTACCGGACCACCGTGGGTCGCGAGTGTTTCCTCATGTCGTACGTGCACCTGGCGCACGACTGCCACCTGGGAGATGGAGTGATCATCTCCAACGGGACCCAGCTGGCCGGCCATGTGACTATTGAGGACCGGGCGATCCTGTCCGGACTGGTCGCCGTCCACCAGTTCGTCAAGATCGGCAAGCACTCGTTCGTGGGCGGATGTTCGCGCGTCGCGAAGGACGTGCCACCGTTCCTCAAGGCGGTGGGGAACCCGGTGAAGCTCTACGGGCTGAACAGCGTCGGGCTCCAGCGTAGCGGATTCGACGACGGCATCATCCGCGAGTTGAAGCGTGCTTACCGGTTGTTCTTCCGGTCGGAGTTGAACGTCACGCAGGCCATGGAGCGCGCGGCAACCGAACTGGCACCGTCGCCGGAGGTGGAGCACTTCCTCCGCTTCCTCGGGGCGAGCGACCGGGGGATCATCATCTGAGCGCAGGCCACACGAAGGTCGGCGTGATCGGCGCCGGAGCGCTGGGCTACCACCACGTCCGCATACTGCGTGATCTGCCCGGCGTCGAGTTCTCGGGATTCCACGATACCAACGGGGAGCGGGCGGCGCTGGTTGCACGCGAACTGTCGGTGCGGTCGTTCGACACCGCCGGGGAGCTGATCGACGCGTGCGACGCCCTGACGGTCGTGGTTCCCACGCGCTCGCATTACACCGTCGCCCGGGATGCGCTGATTCGTGGTCGGCACCTGCTCATCGAGAAGCCGCTCACCGCCACGCTGGCCGAGGCCGACGAGTTGCTGCAGATCGCCGACCGGAACGGGCTGTTGGTGCAGACTGGGCACGTGGAGCGTTTCAATCGGGCCATCCGGGGCGCGCAACCGTTTGTGGAAGAGCCACGATTCGTGGAAAGCGACCGACTGGCCCCGTTCAGCCCGCGTGGGGCGGATGTGGCGGTCGTACTGGATCTGATGATCCACGACATCGACCTGATCCTGACGCTCGTGGGAGAACGCGTGGACACCGTGAGCGCGGTCGGCATCCCGGTGCTGACGTCGTTCGTCGACATCGCCAATGCCCGGCTGACCTTCTCGTCAGGCGCCGTCGCCAACATCACCGCCAGCCGCGTGTCACGCGAGCGGATGCGCAAGTTGCGGATCTTTCAGCAGAGCGGCTATCTGTCGCTCGACCTGGCCAGCGGCGAAGGGGAATTCTACCGGTTGCGCAAGGGCCTCGATCTGGCCGAACTGGCGCGCGGGCCGCTGGCCATCGAGGCGTTCGTGGAGCGCGTACCCATCGATGCGGCGGAGGGGGAGCCGCTCCGGCTGGAGTTCGAGAGCTTCGTCGCGGCCGTCCAGGGACGCCGCGCGGTGACGGTTACCGGTCACGCCGGGCGGGACGCGCTGGAGGTGGCGCTGCGCATCCAGGTCGAGATAGAGCGTGCCTTGCGCGCTACGCTCCACCGCGATGGTGCGAAAGGTGCGTGAGGTGCTCATCGTCGCCGGCGAGGCGTCCGGCGACCTGCACGCCGCCGGTCTGGCAAAGGCGCTGAAAGAACTGCGACCCGACCTCCGGCTCGTCGGCGTGGGCGGCGGACGCATGGCCGACGCCGGGGTCGAATTGCTGGAGCGCACGGACGGCAAGGCGGTCATGGGGTTCGTAGAGGTCCTGCGCACCATCCCCCGCCATATGCGGTTGCTCCAGCAGCTCAGAACGAGGCTGGTCGGTGGACAGGTCGCTGCGCTGGTCACGATCGACTACCCAGGCTTCAACATGCGGCTGGCGGCCGCGGCGCGCGCCGCGGGTGTGCCGGTCCTGTATTACATCACGCCACAAGTGTGGGCCTGGGGCGCCGGCCGGCTGCCCAGGATGGCGTCGCTGGTCACACGGGCCGCAGTCATCCTGCCGTTCGAGGAGAGCCTGCTCCGCTCACACGGCATCGATGCGACGTTTGTGGGCCACCCGCTGCTGGACCGCGCGGCCTCGATGCCCGATCGCGCCGCAGCACGCGCGGCGCTTGATCTTCCCGCTGCGGCACCGGTCCTCGCCCTGTTCCCCGGAAGCCGGCAGCAGGAGATCAACCGGCACCTGGATGTCTTCGTGGCCGCGGCGAGGATTCTGCAGCGCCACCAGCCCGACCTGCACGTGATCGTTGCGTCCGCGCCGGGTGTCCGCATTCCCACCGAGCGATGTCCGTATCCGCGGCGCGACGGATCATCGTTGTCCATTCTGCGCGCGGCGGACGCGGCGCTGTGCAAGAGCGGTACGACCACGCTCGAAGCGGCTGTGGCCGGGTGCCCGCTGGTCGTCGCCTACCGGACCAGCGGCTGGACCCATGCAATCGCGCGACGTCTGGTCCGTATCCGCCATATCGGGCTGGTGAACGTCGTGGCGGGGCGCGAAGTCGCCCGCGAATTCGTCCAGGACGCCGTGGTGGCGGAATCGCTGGCGGAAGCGATTCGCCCGCTGTTGCGTGCCGGCAGTCCGGAGCGGGTTCGCCTGCAGCAGGACCTCGCGGGAGTCGCTGCGCAGCTCGGTACCCCGGGCGCCGCCGGCCGCGTCGCGGAGATGGTCTCGGTTCTGTCGGCATGAGCGCGCCGACTCCGAAGCTGGGCGTCCGTCTTCGAGTCTGGCTGGCGACGGCGATTGGAGGTCTCGTCATCCGCTTGCTGGGGCTGACGTGGCGGGTGCGCCGCGACGGCGCCAACCTGTTCGATGACCGTCTGGCGCGAGGTGATGCGTTCATCATCGTCTTCTGGCACGGCGAAATCGTGCCCATCGCCTGGGTACACCGTCACCGAGGTATCGCGCCGCTGATCAGCCGGCACGCGGACGGCGAGGTAATTGCCCGCATCGTCGAAGGACTGGGGTATCGCACCGCCCGCGGATCGACGTCGAAGGGCGGGGTCCGCGCATTGCTGGAGACTGCGCGATTGCTGGAGGAGGGGATCACCGTCGGTTTCACTCCTGACGGGCCGCGCGGGCCACGACATCAGTTCGCGTCCGGTGCGCTCATCGTGGCCCAGCGTACCGGCCGCCCGATCATCGCCCTGGCGGCCTCCGCGTCCCGCGCGTGGCGGCTGCGGTCATGGGATCGGCACCTCATCCCGAAACCGTTTGCCACCGTCACGATCCGCTACTCCGAGGAGCAGTTCGTTCACGCTGCGAGCGCGCGTGAGGCGGAGGCGGAGGTACCACGCTTTGACGTGGTCATGCGCAGTATATCGAACGATTCATGACGCGCATCGTGGATCGGATCTGGTATGATCCATCGGGATGGGCGGTCGCCGCGCGGTTCGCGTTGACACCGCCGGCCGCGCTGTATGGGAGCGTGATCGCCGCGCGCAACGCCCTGTTCGATCGCGGCTGGTTCGATGTCGAGTCTTCGCCGATTCCCGCCGTCAGCATCGGGAACCTCGCCGTCGGTGGAACCGGGAAAACGCCGGTCGCCGCGTGGATGGCTGGAGAACTGACGTCGCGCGGCGCGCACCCTGCGATCGTGATGCGAGGTTACGGAGCCGACGAGCCGCTGGTGCACACTGCGCTCAATCCTGGTGTCCCGGTTCTGGTGCATGCCGATCGCGCGCTCGCGCTCCGTGCCGCCGCGGCCCGTGGCGCCGACCTCGCCGTGATGGACGACGCGTTTCAGCATCGACGCGCATCGCGTACCGAGGACGTCGTTCTGGTGAGCGCGGATCGCTGGCGGGAGCCCTTCCGGGTGCTGCCGGCCGGTCCGGGGCGGGAGCCGCTGTCCGCGCTCCGTCGCGCGAGCCTGGTGCTGGTGACGCGGAAGGCGACATCAGCCCGGGACGCGGTCGCGCTTCAGACGCGCCTGGCCCGGCGTACCCGATCGGGTCAGGGAGCCGTCGCGTATCTGTCCCTCGGTCCGCTCGTCGATTACCTGACGGGCGCCGAGCGGCCGCTGGCTGACCTGCGCGGTGCACGGGTGCTGGTCGCCTCGGGCGTGGGTGATCCGCGCGCCCTGGCCGCACAACTCGAGTACGCGGGGGCGGTTGTGCAATCGAGGGAATTCCCCGACCACCATGTCTATGAATCGGCTGACATAGCTGCCCTCATCTCTGAGGGCAGCCGAACCGACTTTCTCGTGTGCACGCTTAAGGACGCGGTTAAGCTCGGCATGGCGTGGCCTCGCGCAGCAGGACCGCTCTGGTATGTTTCACAGCGCTGTGAGATGGAGAGCGGTGGCGCGGAGATGTCCGCGCTGCTTGATCGACTGCTCGCGGCACGCTCCCTCCACCAACTGGCTGCCGGACCGGTACCCGGCGCTTAACCGAATCGTCCCGATGACCACCGACCTCCGGCTGCCCACCAATGCGATTGTCCAACCGGACAAGGATCGCTTCCTCAATGAAGAGAACCCGTTCGAAGGCATGATGTCGCGCTTCGACCGGGCCGCTGACCTGCTCGATCTCGAGCCCGGGCTGTACAAGGTGCTGCGGAAGCCGGAGAAACAGATCATCGTCGCCTGCCCGACGATGATGGACAATGGCGAGATCGAGGTGTTCACCGGCATCAGAGTGCTGTACAACACATCCCGCGGTCCGGCAAAGGGCGGCATCCGGTTCGACCTCAACGTCACGCTCGACGAGGTGACGGCGCTGGCGGCCTGGATGACCTGGAAGTGCGCCGTGGTCAACGTGCCGTTCGGCGGCGCCAAGGGCGGGGTGATCTGCGATCCGCTGAACATGAGCGCCGGTGAACTGGAACGTCTGACGCGCCGCTACACTGCCGGCATCATCGCTACGCTCGGCCCCGATTCGGACGTCCCGGCTCCTGACGTGAATACCAACGAGCGTGTGATGGCCTGGATCATGGATACGTACTCCATGCACAAGAACCACACGGTCACGGCGGTCGTCACGGGCAAGCCGGTGGAGATGGGTGGCTCGGCGGGCCGCCGCGAGGCCACGGGACGGGGATGCATGTTCGTGATCAAGGAGGCGTTGGGACACCTCGGCATGACGGTGAAGGGCACCACGGTGGCGGTGCAGGGATTCGGCAACGTTGGATCGGTGACGGCCCAGCTGCTGGCACGCGAAGGGTGCCGCATCGCCGCGGTGAGCGACCGCACCGGGGCGATCTACAACCCGGCCGGTCTCGATGTCGACGATCTCGTGAATTGGGTGAAGCATCATCGCACCCTGGAGGGATATGCCAAGGGCGACGCCATTACGAACGAGGAACTGTTCCTGTTGGACGTGGACGTTCTGGTTCCCGCCGCGCTGGAGAACGTGATCACCACGAAGAACGCCGCCAGGGTGCGCGCCCGTATCATCTGCGAGGGGGCCAACGGCCCCACCACCGCCGGAGCCGACGCGATCCTCGAGGAGAAGGGCATCTTCGTGATCCCGGACATCCTGGCCAATGCCGGCGGTGTCACGGTGTCGTACTTCGAATGGGTCCAGGACCGCGGCGGCTATTTCTGGAGCGAAGACGTGGTGAACGAGCGACTGAAGGACATCATGGTGCGCGGTTTCCGCGACGTCCTGGAGCTGGCCAAGCAGCACAAGGTCAACATGCGTACGGCGGCGTACATGCTGTCGATCAGTCGCGTAGCCACGGTGCACCGCCTGCGCGGCATCTACGCCTGACGGGCGAGACGGGAATTGCGAGTTGAGCGGGAGGCGAACAGGACCTGACGGTTGTGCCGCCGGGGCAGCGGTCTGGTCGACTGGGCGGTCGCGGTGAAGTTCCGGCTGATCGTCGTGGGAAAGTCACCGGCTGGCCCGCTGGGCGCAGCGATCGCGGAGTTCGAGGCGCGTGCCGGCCGATACTGGCCGCTCGAGGTCCTTGAAGTGCGGGCGGAATCGTCTCGCTCCCGGCCCCGGTCCGAGGTGCGCACCCTGGAATCGCAGCGTGTCATGGACAGGGTCTCCGGGATGCTGGTGGTGCTTGATGAACGAGGGCGCAGCTTCACGACGAGCGCGTTCGCGACCTGGATGCAGGAGCGCCGGGAACTCGCCGAGGACGTGAGTTTCGTGGTGGGTGGCCCTGACGGAATCGACTCGCTGACGCGGCAGCGCGCGGCGATGCTGCTCGCGGTCGCTCCCTGGACCCTCCCGCACGACGTCGCCCGACTGGTCCTGGCGGAACAGATCTACCGTGCGGGCACCCTCGTGAGGGGTGAACCGTACCACCGGGTGTGACAGCCGCGGCGCGGTCTCCCGCGGGAAGCGTCGCACCGCGAGATTTGGGCGAGGCGTGGCGCGCCGGAAGCGCCGGTTGCCGCGTTCCTGACGATTCCCTCGGAGACTTCTCACCGTGACCGAACCTCGGTGTACGCGATGTCCAACCCCCACGCGATGTAGTGATGGCGGGAGGCGCGCCGGTCGATGACCCCCGCCGTACGAATCGAAACGGAACGTCTGGGAGGTTCAGCACTGTCGCAGCTGGCCCAGGCCGGCGAAGCGCCGTCGGAGTGGTATCCGCCGCGGCCATCGAGTCCCGAGGAGTGGCGCGAACGGATCGAGGCGGTTCGCTCGACAGCGACGCGCGATTGGCAGCAGCGCCTGTCCGAAGCGTTCGGGCCATCCAGTAGCAGCGTTGCGGCGCGCCGGCTGTCACGGGTGGCGAGTGAAAACGGAATCGTGGTGACGACCGGGCAGCAGGCGGGGTTGTTCGGTGGTCCGGTGTACACCTGGTCCAAGGCGATGTCGGCGCTCGCGCTGGCCGACGCGATCGAAACGGCCACCGGGATTCCGACGGCGGCGGTGTTCTGGGCCGCGACGGACGATTCGGACCTGGCGGAGGCTGCGTGGACCATCCTCGCCGGCCGGGACGGACCGGAGCGCATCGCGTTGGACGTGGTGGCCGCGGAGGGTACCCGAATGTCCGACGTGCCGCTCCCGGACATGACGGGCCTGCTGGCTCGGCTGGAGGCGGCATCGGGTTCCGTCGCTGACCCACGGCCGCTGGAAGTGACGCGGGAGGCCTGGCGCCGCCCGCGTACGATCGGGGGTGCCTACGTAACGATGCTCCGCGGCCTCCTGGAGCCGATGGGTGTCACCGTGCTCGATGCGGCGCACGAGGCCGTGAGCCATGCCGCCCATTCCTCCCTGCTGCGCGCGCTGCACGAGCGGGAGCGTGTCGCGGCGGCGCTGGCGGAGCGCGGGCGCGCCTTGCGAGCCGCCGGTCATCAGCCCCAGGTGAGCGAGGTCGGCGAACTGACGCTCGTCTTTCAGCGTCGCGACGGCAGGCGATCACGGGTGAGCCGGGGGCATGCCGCGGTGGTAGCGGCCGGGGCGGCGTCAGGGAGCCTGTCGCCTAACGTGCTCCTCCGGCCCGTCGTGGAGCGAGCCCTGCTGCCGACCGTCGCGTACGTGGCGGGCCCCGCGGAGCTGGCCTATTTCGCCCAGGTCTCGGCCGTGGCGGCCGCCCTGTCGATGGAGCTGCCTCTCGCCGTGCCGCGATGGAGCACCACGCTTGTCGAACCGAACGTGGCGGAGATCCTCGACCGCCATGGGTTGAGCGCGGCGGAGTTCGCCGACCCGCACGCCGTGGAGTCCCGTCTGGCCCGCGGGGCCTGGCCCGGGGAAGTCGCCGCCGAACTGGCTCGCCTGCGGCGCGACCTGTCGAACGGAATGGCAACCGTGCGTCACACGCTGGCCGGAAAGGACGGTCTGGTACCGTTGACTGCGGTGGACGGTGCCGCGCGGGGCATGGAGTGGCGCATCGGCCGGCTGGAGCGCCGCATCACCGCCGCAGTGAAGGCGCGGGACAGTGCCTTGATGCGAGACCTGCGCGTCGCCCGGGGAGCGTTGTACCCGGACGGAATGCGACAGGAGCGGGCCGTCAACCTGCTGCCCATCCTGGCGCGTCAGGGGTTGGGACTGCTCGGGCGGATGCTGGCCGAGGCGGGATCACACGCACGCGGCCTGGCGGGTATGGCCTCCGCCGCCGGCGCCGCTCCGTGACCGAAGCGGGGACCGGAGGCCCGCCCACTCCAGCGTCAGGCCCGGAGGTGAATTCCGGCGGCCGTGCCGCTTCGCTGGTGATGGCGGGCGTACTCGTCAGCCGCCTGTTGGGCCTCGTCAGGCAGCGTTTCTTCGCGTTCTACCTCGGCACATCTGACGCGGCCGACGCCTTCACCGCGGCGTTCCGCATTCCGAACATGCTGCAGAACCTGCTGGGCGAGGGGGTCCTGTCAGCGTCGCTCATTCCGGTCTATTCGGGACTGAAGGTTCGCGGAGACGACGAAGGCCGTCGCGAGGTGGCCAGCGCCGTGCTGTCATTGCTGGCGCTCGCGGTGTCCATCATCGTGCTGCTCGGCATCCTGCTGGCCGGACCGCTCACCGCGCTGATCGCGATCGGATACTCGGGCGAGAAGCTGGAGCTGACGACGCGGCTGGTCCGCATCCTTTTCCCCGGTGCCGGGTTGCTCGTCCTCTCTGCCTGGTGCCTTGGCGTGTTGAATGCGCACGGGCGGTTCTTCCTGTCGTATGCGTCCGCGGCGTTCTGGAACGTCGCCATGATCGTGACGCTGGTCTTCTACGGCGGCCGCTCCAGCCTGGACGAACTCGTCGTCTGGCTGGCCTGGGGGTCGGTATTCGGCTGTTTCCTGCAGCTGGCGGTCCAGTGGCCAGGTGCGAAAAGGGCGCTCGGTGCATTCCGCAGCCGCTGGGGGCAGCACCGGGAGGATGTATCGAGAGTACTCCGCAACTTCGTCCCTGTCTTCTTCGGTCGCGGCGTGACTCAGTTGAGTGGTTTTGTCGACACGATGATCGCATCCCTCCCGGTGCTGGGAACGGGCGCGCAGGTGACGCTCAACTACGCGCAACTCCTGTACGGCGTGCCCATGAGCCTGTTCGGCATCGCCATATCCGCTGCTGAACTCCCGGCCATGTCGAGTGTCGTCGGCACCGACGTCGAGGTGGCGGAAGCGCTGCGACGCCGGATGGCGGACGCACTTCGCCGGATCGCGTTTTTCGTGGTCCCATCGGCGGTGGCTTTCGTGGCGTTCGGGGACCAGCTGGCGGAGCTCATTTACGGCGGGGGACGCTTCGGGGCGGATGAAGCGCGGTGGGTGTGGGGCGTGCTGGCGGGCGCTTCTGTAGGACTGGTGGCCACCACGCTTGGCCGGCTGTATGCGTCGGCGTTTTACGCCCTGCGCGACACCCGCACGCCTCTGCGATTCGCAATGCTGCGCGTGGCGACGTCGATCTCGCTCGGGGCGACGCTGTCGGTCTACGGGCCGCGCCTGCTGAACATCGATCCGCGGTGGGGCGTGGCCGGCATCACCATCGCGGCGGGAACGGCGGGATGGATCGAGTTCCTGATGCTGCGCCGGGCGCTGAGACGGCGGATCGGGATGGTGGATCTCGCGCCGCGCACCCTGATGATACTATGGGGGGCTGCTGCACTCGCGGCAGGGCTGGCACTGGTGGCACGGGTGATCAACGCGGACGCTCCCATGCTGGTGCGGGTGGGCTTCGTCCTGGGTATCTACGGTATGACGTACTGGCTGGTGACCTGGCGCGCCGGGATTCCCGAGGCCGTGTCGTTGCGCGCCCGCGTGTTTCGACGGGGGCGGTAGATGCGTGACGCCCCGGAGCGAGTGGCGGCGAAGCTCCCGCACCTGCCGGATACACCAGGGGTGTACCTCTGGAAGGACGCCGGCGGGCGGGTGCTCTACGTGGGCAAGGCAAAGCGTCTGCGTTCGCGGGTCCGCAGCTATTTCGCCTCGGACCATGCCGGCAGCGTCAAGACCCAGGCGCTGGTACGTCTCGCGGAGGATCTCGACACGATCGTCGTGCCTGACGAGTCGCACGCGCTCATCCTGGAGAACACGCTCATCAAGGAGTACCGGCCCCGGTTCAACATCTCTCTCCGGGACGACAAGACCTACCCGTACATCAAGGTCACCCTGCAGGAACCGTTTCCGCGCGTGCTGGTGACCCGGCGGTGGGAGGGCGATGGGGCGCGGTACTTCGGTCCCTACACTGACGTCGGCGCGATGCGGCGCGCGCTGAACGTGGTAAAGCGGCTGTTCACCGTGCGATCATGCCACTACGCGCTCCCTGGCGACTCGCCTGACCGGCCCTGCCTCGACCACCACATCGGGCGATGCCTGGCTCCCTGCGTCGGGCTCCAGACGAAGGAGTCCTACCGATCGATGATCGACGAGGTGGTGCTGTTCCTGGACGGCAGGACGGACGAAGTGGTGCGTCGCGTGGCGGAGCGCATGCGCGCCGCTTCCTCCGCGATGGACTACGAGCGGGCCGCCGAGCTGCGCGACGCGCTGCGGCACCTGGAGCGGATGGAGGAGCCCACCGTCGTGCTCCGCGTTGAAGGAGGTGACCAGGACGTCGTGGGCATGGCTCGCGATGGCGACGACGCGTGTGTCGTAGTGCTCCGCGTGCGCGGCGGCAAGCTGGTAGCGCGCGATCAGCGGTTCCTCGAGCACGTCGAAGGAGAATCGGACGGCGCGATCCTGACGGCATTCCTCGCCGGGAGGTACGCGGCCGAGCCTGATCGCGCCGCCGAGCTCCTCGTGCCGGTGGACTTCGAGGACCGTTCTGTCCTCGAGGCTACGCTGGAAACCACTGCGGTGAGGGTGCCGCAACGCGGTCCGCGCCGTGAACTCGTGGACCTGGCCCAGCAGAACGCCCGCCATCTTCTGGAAGAGTTCAAGCTGGCCGCGTCCGAGGCGGACGAACGGGCCACGAACCCCGTGTATGAGCTGCAGCGCGAGCTTGGTCTGTCGCGGGTGCCGCGCAGCCTGGTGTGCTTCGACATCTCGACCACGCACGGCACCGACACGGTGGGTTCGTGCGTCTGGTTCGACAACGGCCGTCCCCGGCGCGCCGAGTACCGGAAATTCAAAGTCAAGACCGTTGAGGGCGCGGACGATTTCGCCTCCATGCGAGAAGTCGTCGGGCGGTACTTCCGTCGACGGCTTGACGAAGGGAAGCCGCTACCCGGCCTGGTCGTGGTGGACGGCGGGAAGGGGCAATTGTCCGCCGCGGGCGCCGCCCTCGGAGAGCTTGACCTGGGGGACCTGCCACTGGTCAGTCTGGCCAAGCGGGACGAGGAGGTCTTCATACCCGGCCGGAGCGAGCCGTTGCGCATACCCCGTCGGTCGCCGGCCCTCCGCCTGCTGCAGCAGGCGCGCGATGAAGCGCACCGCTTCGCGGTCACGTTCAACCGTGCGCGGCGGACCGCGCGGACGGTGACGTCGCGACTGCTCGAACTGCCCGGCATCGGACCGCGGAAGCGTCGAACGCTCCTGAAGGCTTTCGGGAGCCTGGAAGGTGTACGCACTGCCGCACCGGAAGCGATCGCAGAACTGCCGGGTTTCTCACTGGCCGGCGCCCGCAGGCTGGTGGAGCGTCTCCAGAAGCAGAACATCGCGGCCGAAGCGCCGGCTGCTGAGCCCACCCTCCCGGCGTCCGGGCCACCTGGACGGGGCGCCGAGCCCGATCCCCGGACACCTAACGACTACTCGCCAACGACATCGTGACGACCTGGAAACTCGTGTGCTCGATCTGCGGCCGCGAAGAAGGCCCGCACGCCCCCGTCGGTCTCTGTCCGGAGTGCGCCCAGCCGTACCTCGCCCGGCTCACGTCCCGCCCACCGGACCGCGATCGCATCCAGCCCCGCTGGGACATGTGGCGGTACGCCGCTGCCCTGCCGCTGGCCGATGGGGAAGAGCCGGTCTCGCTCGGCGAGGGCATGACGCCGCTCACGGATTCGCCGGTCCTGGCCCGACACGTCGGCGTGCGGCGTCTTCTGGTGAAGGACGAGGCGGTCAATCCAACGGCATCGTTCAAGGCACGGGGGCTGTCCGCCGCGGTCACGCGCGCTCGTCTGCGCGGCGTCCGTGGTCTCGTGGTGCCGACCGCGGGCAACGCCGGCGCTGCGCTGGCGGCGTACGGTGCCGCGGCGCATGTCCCGGTTCGAGTGTATGCGCCGGCGACCACGCCGGGGCCCATTCTCGCAACGATTCGCGCGATGGGTGTGGAACTGATCACCATCGACGGGCACATTGGCGACGCCGGACGGCTTTCGGCGCAATTCGCCGCGGAAAGCGGGTACTTAAACGTCGCTACGTTGCGGGAACCCTACCGGGTCGAGGGCAACAAGACACTCGGACTGGAGCTGGCCGAGCAGCTGGGGTGGCGCCTGCCGGACGCGATTGTCTATCCGACCGGTGGGGGTGAAGGGGTCATCGGCATCTGGAAGGCGTTCGCGGAAATGCGGGAATGGGGTTGGATCGATGCGTCGGTCCCGACGCCCCGCCTCGTGATCGCCCAGGCTTCCGGGTGCGCCCCGATCGTGCGGGCACTGAACGAGAACGCCGATCGGGCGACACCCTGGGAAAATCCCGTTACCCACGCGGCCGGCCTTCGTGTTCCCGGACCTCTGGGTGACCGACTGGTCCTGCGTGCGATCCGGGAGACATCGGGCGACGCGTTCGCGGTCGACGAGGAGGCGATTCGTGCCTCGACCAACCTGCTGGCCTCTTCCAGCGGTATCGATGCGGCGCCCGAGGGCGGCTGTGGACTCGCCGTCATCGAGGCCCTGGTCCGCGCTGGCCGGCTCGATCCCCAATCCGAAGTCGTGCTCTACAATACCGGGAGCGGCGCGTCGTACCGGGGGTGAAATGCCGCGACCACCCCACGGCGCTGCTGGCCAGTGGCTGATCGGCGCGCCCGGGTGGCACTGGGTCGCGGACCGCGTGTATTTTCCCGAGCTGTGAGCATCGCGATTCTGGAGCCGTTCAGCGGGATATCGGGCGATATGACGCTCGGCGGACTGGTGGCCGTCGGGTTGGAAACGTCATGGCTGCAGGCCCTTCCGTCGCGGCTCGGTCTGGACGGAGTCGGTGTGCGCGTGACCAGCGTTCAGCGGAGCCAGATCGCCTGCACCAAGGTGGATTTCGATATTCCCGAGCAGCCCCACGGCCGGCACCTCGCTCAGATCAGGGACGTGGTCGAGCGGTCGGAAGCTCCCCGGGAGGTAAAGGAACGCGCGGACGCCGCCTTTACGGCGATTGCGGAGGTCGAAGCCAACCTGCACGGCACGACGGTGGACCGCGTCCACCTCCATGAGGTGGGTGCCGTGGATGCCATACTGGACGTTGTAGGGTCAATCTGGGGGCTGAGCGAACTGGGCGTCTCGCGCGTTTACTGCAGTGTCCTGAATGTGGGCGACGGTTTCGTGCGGACGGCGCATGGGATGCTTCCTGTGCCCGCTCCAGCGACGCTGCGCCTGCTGGAGGGGCACGTGATACGACCTGGACCGGAGGGTGCCGGAGAGTTGGTCACTCCCACTGGAGCGGCGCTGGTGCGGGTGCTCTCGGAAGGCCCGCCGCCAGCTTACGTGCCACGGCGAAGTGGATACGGGGCCGGGACGAAGGATTTCCCGGACCGGCCGAATGCGCTGCGAGTGACTCTGGCGGACGCGGCCGTGGGTGTGGTGGGGACGGAGTCACTGGTATTGTTGGGAACCGACCTGGATGACATGTCGGCGGAGCACGTAGCCAATGCGTCGGAGCGGCTCAGGGAACTGGGCGCGCTGGACGTCACCACGACGTCTTTGCAGATGAAGAAGGGTCGGTTGGGAGTCCGGATCGAGGTGCTGTCGCGGCCGGAGCAGGTCGGCCGGCTGGAGGAGGCGCTGTTCGCCACCACCACCACGCTGGGTATCCGTCGAACGGCGGTCGAGCGGCGCGCGCTGCATAGGGAGCAGCGCACCGTGAGCGTGTTGGGGCACGATGTGCGGGTGAAGCTGGCGACGCTCCCCGGCGGGCGCCGGCGTGGGAAGGCGGAGTATGAAGACGTGCGAGTGGTGTCACGCGCGACCGGCCGGTCGTTGGGTGATGTCGCCTCGCTTGCACTTGCCGCGGCAGAGCGGGACTGACGCCGCGGGTTCCAACGCCGCGCGCGTGCGCGGTTCCATCGTGAGGAGAGATTGCCAATGTCCGCTCTTCGTACATCGTCGATTGCCCTGATCCTGCTGGCCGGGATGAGCGCGCCGGCGCTGGCCCAGGGGGAGACCTGCCCGGTCGACCTCGGCAAGCCCGGCCAGGTCAAGGACGCGAACAAGGCTGTCGAGACGTCCGAACTGATCGGCAAGCCGGAAGACAAACGAAAGGCCTTTACCCGTGCGGTGACCCTTTTGACGAAGGATCCGCAGAAGGTGGCGAGCAACCCGATGGGCGTGACCATGGTGCTGGGCCGTGCCCTCATCGACTTCACTACGCTTCCTGACATGCCGGCGGCTGTTCGCCGCGGCGACGTGGGGTTCACCGCCGAGCCCGACGGGCTGATCGACCTGCTGGTGACGGCCGATTCGCTGCTGGATATCGTCGAGGCGGAGCACCCGGCCTGCAAGGAAGAGACGCAGATGTTCCGCCGAGGCCCGTACAGTGACCTGGTCAACATCGCGGTCAACCAGTACAACGCGCAGCAATTGGATTCGGCCGAGGCTGCCGTTCGCCGGGCGATCCTCATTTTCGACGAGCATCCGATCTCGTTCTATGGCCACAATATTCTTGGCAACATTCTCCAGACGCACGGCGACATGCCGGGAGCGATCGCGTCGTTCCGGCGTGCCGCAGAGGTGAGTCGGTCAGCGGCTGCTGCCCCGCGTGACGCCATGGACTCGAGTCTGGTGGAGGATCACAAGACGGCGACCATGCTCGTGGCACAGATGATGATCGACCAGGGGGACGTGGTCGAAGGCGCTGCCAAGACGCAGATGATGAGCGATGTCGTCACCTGGCTGGAGGACTATCTGAAGGCCTTCCCCGGCGACATGAAGGCGCAGTCGGCCATAGCCACGGCACAGTTGAAGTCCGGTGACGTGGACGCGGCCAGCCGCCTCTTCGGGGCAATGCTCGAGAACCCCGACAAGTACACGGACCTGAACCTGCTGGAGGCAGGCGTCGGGGCGGCCCGCGCCTCCCAGAATGCCATGGCGGGGCAGCTCTTCGAGGCGGGCCTCAAGAAGAACCCCTACTCACGTGACGGATTGTTCAACCTGGCCACCGTGTATTCCGACACGTCGATCGGGAAAATCGATCAGATGCCGCCCATCCTCGACCGGCTCACGGCCGTCGATCCGGAGAACCCGGACAACGCGCAGCTCGCGGCGCTGTACTGGCAAGCCAAGGCGCGTGAACTCCGTCCGGCGGCTGAAGGGAAGGACCTCCCGGACCCGGCCGCGCTGGCGTTCAAGACGGCGAACGACTCGCTGCTGTATTTCTACGAGAAGTACACGACCGCGCCGGTCAAGGTGTCGTTCAACCTCTTCACGCATGACGAGGGCCGACATGTACTCGCCGGTCAGGTCGACAACCGGACGGAGGAGGAGAAGAGCTACACCCTGAAGTTCGAGTTCCTCGACGAATCCGGCACGGTGCTCGAATCCCGCGATGTCGCCGTCGAGGGAGTGCGGGGCGGCGGCAACAAGGCGTTCCGCGTAGAGATCACCGACAAACCTGGTGTGACCGCATTCCGGTACGCGCCGTTCATGCCCTGACCGGAACGACAAATCCGGAAGGCAGTGCGGCGGTGCCGGTTCTCCGGCGCCGCCGCACTGTTTTCGGGAGACCTACGGTCCAGAATGTGATCCAGGTCTCAAAAACATGTGTCCGGAAGGCTGTACTTTACATGGTTACACGACACGCACCTTCTTCCACTGCGCCAGCACCGTCGCAGCTCGAACCATCACGGAGACACAGACCACCAATGCGCCGTTTCCTTGCTCTCTCAGCCACGCTGGCCGTGCTGGCGGCGTGCGACCGGGGTGCTCAATTCCCGGGAGGGATGGCCGCCGACACGGGCCTGGCCGTTGCACGCTCCTCGCGCGCGAAGGACTCGCTCATCATGCTGAAGGACAGCCTGCTGGCGGACCGCCAGCGCCAACTCAGTCTGCAGAGCCAGATCATCGGCGACGCCACTACGAGCGCGCGCCTCGTGGCGGAGATCGAACGGGACCTGTCCCGCGTTCGGTCGCTTCGGGTCGAAGGGGACACCGCCAAAATCGAATCCGCGATCGAGGCCACGTCGGCCCAGCTGGCCATCGTCCAGCGCAAGGTGACGACGCTCATTGGACGACTGAATGCCAGCGAAGCGCGAGTTCGACGAATGCGGTCGGACAGCGCGACCCACGCGCTGATCGACTCGACGATGATGTCGCAGATGCGCGACTACGAGAAGTCCATTGTGGAGCTCCGCAGCACCGTGGATCAGCAGCGCGCCGAAATTGCCATGCTCGAGCAGAAGGTCGACAGTGTCGTGCGCTCCAACATCGTGCTGTCGACCCAGCGGGATTCCGTTATCGTGGTCGCCAGTACCATGGCGGCGCGGGAGGACTCGGTGTTCGTCGTCATCGGAACCGAGAAGGAGTTGAGCGACCAGGGGCTGGTTCGCCGCGAGGGAGGCACGTTGCTGATGTTCGGACGCGGCAAGACGATCGTACCCGGGCGTTCGCTGGATCCCGCCAGGTTCACGGTGCTGTCGAAGTCACGCGACCTGAAGATCACGCTGCCTGAGACCGACCTGGATTACCGTATCGTATCCCGCCAGAACCTGGAATACACCGATATCGAGAAGCCCCGCGATGCCATCGTGCGCGGAACGCTGACGATCACCGATGCCGAACGGTTCTGGTCGCCGTCCCGCTTCCTGATTCTCGTCCGGAAGTAATCCAGGAGCGACCACAGCACCACGAATTCCGGCTGTACGTACGGGGCGGCCGCGCGTTCCCTCCCGGGAATCGTGTCCGCCCCGTTTTCGGACGCCGGGTGGCTGGCGCCAGGGCTCGCGGTTGGCACGGCACGAGTTGTGGATTGCCCCAGGCCCGCCGTAGGATCTCGCCGTATGATCTGCCGTCCCGCGGCGTCTGCCAGTCGGCGTCAAGCCGCGCCGCGAACCTTTTCAGGGGGTTCCGATGACCGGGCTCACATCCCTGTGGCTCCCGATGCTGGTCTCCGCCGTTGTAGTGTTCGTGCTGAGTTCCGCGATCCACATGCTCCCGCTCTGGCATCGTACCGACTACCCGTCGGTGCCCGACGAAGGGAAGGTGATGGACGCGTTGCGGCCGATGGCCCTTCCGCCCGGAGATTACATGGTGCCCAGGCCGAAGGATCAGGTGGAACTGAAGTCTCCCGAGTTCGCGGAGAAAGTGAAGCGAGGTCCGGTCCTGATTCTGACCGTGCTGCCCAACCGCATGATGAGCACGGGATCGAACCTCGTCATGTGGTTCGTCTACTCTCTGGTCGTGAGCTTCTTCGCCGCCTACGTCGCCAGCCGGGCGCTTCCTGCCAGTCCGGGTTATCTGGAGGTGTTTCGCTTCGTAGGCACGACCGCTTTCGTGGGATACTCCCTCGCGCTCTGGCAGATGACGATCTGGTACAAGCGCGACTTCAGGATGACTCTCAAGTCGACTTTCGACGGTCTGATCTACGCCCTGTTCACGGCTGGCACGTTTGGCTGGTTGTGGCCCCGGTAGCCAAGCCGTTGCGCTGGCACCGTCCTTCGGCGTGAGGGTGCCCGGCGACGCACGTCGTCGACACAGCCCAGTGCGCCGGGGCAGCCGTAAAGCTGCGCCTTATATGTCGCAGGCAAAGTCCTTTAGCAGCATTGATTTCGCACCATTTGACTACTAAGTTGCTTGAGCATGGTCGCGCTCCTCCGGCGCGCCCCGAGGGGGAAGTGCGCTCACGCGATCTTCCCCCCTTTTCACTCTCGTGGTGCGCATGGTCACGGTTGCACGGGTCCATCAGGGCTCAATCGCCGAAGAACTCGGAATCACGCCCGGCACCGAACTGCTCGCCGTGAATGGACGGGAGGTCGCTGACTTCCTGGACTGGGAATTCCTGACGGCCGACGACGAGCTGCTGATCCAGGCCCGATTGGCGGATGGCGCGGAGGTCGAGTTCGACATCGAGCGGCCCGAAGGTGAGTCGCTGGGTGTGGAACTCACGCCGCCCACGATTCGCCGCTGTGCCAACCGTTGCGAGTTCTGTTTTATCGAGGGCCTGCCCAAGGGCCTGCGCCGGAACCTCTACATTCGCGACGACGACTACCGGCTGTCGTTCGCGTACGGAAACTTCGCGACCCTCTCGAACCTCAAGGAACGGGATGAGCGGCGCATCCTCGAGTACCGCCTCTCGCCGCTGTACGTGTCGGTTCATGCGACGCCCCATGCGGCCCGCAAGGTCCTGCTGAACAACCCCCGTGTTCCCGATATCGTGGTGCAGCTCGCCCGCCTCGCAGCGCAGGGCATCCAGTTCCACTGCCAGATGGTCATCGTGCCGGGGTTGAACGACGGCCCCGTGCTGGACCAATCGCTGAACGACCTCTGGAACCTCGACGGAGCAGTGCTCACGGTGGCCGTTGTTCCGGTCGGCCTCACGCAGTTCAATCACCTCTTCACCGGTCAGTCGATGGGGGTCGACGGGGCGAAGGACCTGATCGACGCCGTCTCCGCGTGGCAGGACCGCGCACTGCGTGAGCGTGGGACACGGTGGGTATTCGGCTCCGACGAGCTGTACCTGCTGGCCGGACAGCCCCTGCCTGACGCGGACTTCTACGAGGATTTTCCGCAAGTTGAGAACGGAGTCGGTGCGGTGGCTTCGCTGCGCGCCCGGCTGGCGGAAGGGCTCGAGACATTGCCGCGGCTCGCGGGGTGCCGGATCGGCGTGGTCACGGGCACGGCGATGGCCCCCATGATGGGCGAACTCTGCACGCTGGTGGCCGAGCGGACCGGTGCCTCGCTGGAGGTCATCCGGACGGAGAACTCGCTCTTTGGTCCGGGTGTCACGACGGCCGGCCTGCTGGTCGGCGGCGACATCCGCCGGGTGCTCTCCGGTCGTGATGACCTCGACCTTGCTCTCATACCGGCGGAGTCCATCAACGACGATGGCCTCTTCCTGGACGACGACACGTTTGGTGCGGTGAGTGCTTCGCTGCCGATGTCCCTGTTCGCGTCGTACGACTTTGTGGACGTGCTGGCCCGGGAGCCGGAGGACGCGATCCGCGTCGAGGCGGGTGTGCCATGACCACACCCGTCGTCGCGGTGGTCGGCCGGCCCAACGTGGGCAAGTCGGCGCTGTTCAACCGCATCGTGGGGCAGGACGCTGCGATCGTCAGCGAGGAGGCTGGCACAACCCGGGACCGCCACTTCGCGCGCGCGGAGTGGGGAGGGAAGACGTTCTTCCTGGTGGACACGGGGGGGATCACCGACGATCCGCGGGCTCCACTGAACGCGGCGATCCGCTATCAGGTCGAACAGGCGATCAGCGAAGCCGACCTGCTCCTCATGGTCGTGGATGGCCGGGCAGGACTGCACCCGATTGACCACCGGGTGGCCGAACTGCTCCGGGAATCCGGCAAGCCGTTCATCCTGGTGGTCAACAAGGTTGACGATCCGGATGACACCACATGGTACGAGTTCTTCGCACTGGGACTGGGCGATCCCATGCCGGTGTCGGCCATCAACGGCAAGCAGTCGGGGGACCTGCTTGACCTCGTGGTCGAGCGGACTCCGGCTGGTGGCACAGAAGCCGGGGAGGCCCTGCGGGTCGCCGTGATCGGACGGCCTAACGTGGGGAAATCATCGTTCGTGAACCGGCTGCTTGGCGAGGAGCGGCTCGTCGTGTCGGACGCTGCCGGCACGACGCGCGACGCAATTGACGCCGCGCTCCGATATCACGGGCGGGAGATGGTCTTCGTGGACACGGCCGGGCTCCGGCGGCAGTCCCGCATGGAGGAGGGCATCGAGTTCTACTCGAGCCTGCGAGCGCGACGGGCAATCGAACGGGCGGATCTCTGCTGCCTGCTCATCGACGCGAACGAGGGACTCCACAACCAGGACCTGAAGATTGCGGCGCTGGCCTGGGAGGCGGGACGGGGCCTCATCGTGGTGGTGAACAAATGGGACCTGTACGAAAAGGACGAGAAGAGCGCCGCGCGCTTCGAGAAGGAGTGTCGCGAGAAGGCTCCGTACCTCTCGTTCGTCCCCTTTCTGTTCGCGTCGGCGAAGACCGGCCTGCGCGTCACCAGGGTGCTGGACGTCATCGCCGAGGTCGCGGCGGAGCGCAGGAAGCGGATCACGACCTCGGAAGTGAACGCCAGGCTGGAGCAACTGCTCGCCCGCCTGCAGCCGGCCCAGGCGGCCGGGCGGGACGTACGCCTCATGTACGCCACCCAGGTGGACGTGGCGCCGCCGACGTTCGCCGTGTTCGGCAATCACCCCGACCTGGTGCAGGAACACTACGTGCGCTACCTGCATAACGGGTTCCGCGAGTCCTGGGGCTTTCGCGGGAACCCGGTGCGAATCCTGCTTCGGAGAAAGGCGGCGTGATCGCGGTTCCCGCGCTCGCCGTTCCCGCGGCGTACGTGGTCGGGTCCATTCCCTGGGCGTACCTCGCCGGCTGGCTGGTCAAAGGGGTCGATCTCCGGACCTACGGATCAGGCAACCTCGGCACGACCAATGTGCTGCGCGCGCTGGGCGCGCCGGCGGCTGCCGTCGTGTTCGCGCTGGATGCCGCGAAGGGCATGGTTCCCGTCGCGCTGTTTCCCGGCGTATTCGGGTTCGAACCGCGAAACGGCTGGGCCATCGCCTGCGGGCTGGCAGCCATGCTGGGGCATGTCCGCCCCGTCTTCCTTCTGTGGCAGGGCGGGGGGAAGGGCGTGGCCACCGGAACCGGCGCATTCCTTGCCCTGACGCCGATCGCGATTTCGATCGCCTTCGCGGGCTTTCTCGTCGTGATCCTCACGACCCGCATCATGTCGGCGGCGTCGCTGACCGGGGTGGCGATCCTGCCGGTGGCCGTTGCCCTGACATCGGGAATCCGGACGCCGCTGTTCGTGGTCTCGCTGGTCGTGGCCGCTTTCGTCTTCTGGACGCACCGCAAGAACATCGACCGACTGCGGCGGGGCGAGGAGCCGCGCGTCGGACGAAGGGCGGTGACCTGATGCGCGCCTCGGTGATGGGAGCGGGCGCGTGGGGTACCGCGCTGTCGGACCTGCTGGCGCGCGCGGGTCACGACGTGACGCTCTGGGCGCGGGAACCGGATGTCGTTGAGCACGTCAACACCGCACACGCGAACCCCCGGTTTCTGGCCGGTGTCACGCTGCACCCGGGCGTGCGGGCCACGGACGATCCCGTCGAGTGCGTGCGGGATGTTGCCCTGGTGGTGTACGCCGCGCCGTCACACGTGCTCCGGACCGTTGTGCGCACCAGTGCCGCCGCGGTCTCGCAGGGGGCGATCCTGGTCATTGCGACCAAGGGCATCGAGCCCGAGTCGCTGCTCCTGCTGAGCGACGTGGTGTCGGCTGAGCTCCCGGGACGCCCCGTGGTAGCACTGTCGGGCCCGAGCTTCGCGATCGAAGTCGCGCGCCGGCAGCCCACGGCCGTGGTAGCGGCGTCCGACGACGCGGACGCATCCACCGTGGTCCAGCAGGCCTTAAGCACGTCGCATTTCCGGGTGTACACCAGCGATGATATGCGCGGCGTGGAGCTGGCCGGTGCCCTGAAAAACGTCATGGCTGTGGCCACCGGCATTGCGGAGGGCCTCGGGCTAGGCCTCAACTCGCGCGCTGCCCTCATCACGCGCGGGCTGGCGGAGACGACGCGCCTGGGTGTGGCGTTAGGCGCCCAGGCGGCGACGTTCGCGGGGCTCGCCGGGTTGGGCGACCTGGTGCTCACCTGCACGGGTGCCCTCAGTCGCAACCGGGCGGTCGGGGTCGAGGTGGGGCAGGGGAGAGCGCTGGACGAGATTCTGGCCGGCACCGAGACCGTGGCCGAGGGAGTCCGGAACGCGCGCAGCACGGTGGCGCTGGCCTCTCTCGCTGGTGTCGCGATGCCCATCGCCGAGGCGGTGCACCGGGTGCTATTCGAGTCGCAGTTGCCGCGCGAGGCCATCGCGGGGCTCATGCAACGGGAACTTCGCGCGGAGCGGGACGAATGACGGAGAAAGCGGTGCAGGAGTTCTTCTCCATCGGTGAGGTCTGCGAGCTGACGGGCCTCAAGCAGCACGTCCTCCGGTACTGGGAAAGCCAGTTCCGATTCCTCAATCCCGCCAAGAACCGGTCCGGGAACCGCGTCTACCAGCGGAAGGAGATCGAGCTGATCCAGTACGTGAAGCACCTGCTGTACACGGAGAAGTACACCATCGAGGGAGCGCGCCAGAAGATCGACGAGCAGCGCAAGGATGGAGCCCTCCGTGGACAGGCCCGCGCGGCGCTGTCTGCCGAGACCATCGGCGACGTCGAGCGCCGGATCGAGGAAACGCTGCGCGTCCTGGACGGATCGGCGCCGGTTCCCGCCAAGGGCGAACGACGGGAGCCTGCCTGATGCGCATCCTGTGCACCAATGACGACGGCATTCTGGCACACGGTCTGGACTGCCTGGTGCGCGCCGCCGAGCAGATCGGCGACGTCACCGTTGTCGCACCCGATCGCGAGCAAAGCGCCACCAGCCACTCCCTCACCCTTCACCACCCGTTGCGACCCGTGCGGCGTGGCCAGCACCGCTTCCAGGTGGATGGCACCCCGACGGATTGTGTCATGCTGGCCGTCGAGGCGTTGATGCCCGACCGTCCGGACTTCGTGTTGAGCGGGATCAATCACGGGCAGAACATGGGCGAGGACGTGCTCTACTCGGGCACCGTGGCCGCTGCCATGGAGGGACTTGCCCTCGGCATACCGTCGATCGCGATTTCCTTCGCCGGTGGTGACCTTCGAGCCGATATCTCGCGGCTGGACGAACAGATCGAACTTCTGGTTCCGATCCTGCGGCACGTAACGGGCCTGACCCCGTTTCCGGCCGATACTCTGCTGAACATCAACCTTCCTGCTGCCCCGGCGGCACGGCCACCAGAAGTCCGCCTGACCAGACTCGGACGCCGCGTCTATTCCAACTCCATCCAGCCCATGCATGACCCGTGGGGTCGCGAGATCTTCTGGATCGGTGGCGGGGAGATATCGTGGCAGGGCGCCAGCGATTCGGATTTCCAGGCCATCCGGGAAGGCTGCGTGTCGGTGACACCGCTGCACCTGGATCTCACCCATCGTGATATCCTCGCAACCGCGGAGCGCTGGTGGCGGACCCCGTAATCCCCCAGTTCCGCGGCGTGCGCCGCCGCCTGGTGGAGACCCTGCGCGACAACGGCATCACGGACCTGGCCGTCCTTCGGGCCTTCGACGAGACGCCACGACACCTCTTCGTCCCCACGGGCGTGCGCCATCGAGCGTACGAGGACAGCGCACTGCCCATCGGGAGTGGGCAGACCATCTCCCAACCGACCGTGCACGCCCGTTACCTGCAGCTCCTCCAGTTGACCGGCCAGGAAAAAGTGCTGGAGGTGGGAACAGGAACGGGGTACCAGACAGTGCTCCTGAGCCACCTCGCGGGGCAGGTGTTCTCGATCGAGCGGGTCCCGGCGTTACTCGACCGCGCAAGGGAGGCGATTGCTGCCTGCAATGCGCGGAACGTTTCACTCCTTCTGGGTGACGGGACGCTCGGGTGGCGGGACCACGCGCCGTACGACGCCATTCTGGTGAGCGCCGCGGCACCGGACATTCCGCGCCCGCTGCTGGAGCAACTGACCGAGGGCGGAAGGATGATCGTCCCGCTGGGCGACCGCGATGAGCAAATGCTCGTTATGGTCACGCGTAGGGACACCGGCTTCGAGCGCCGTGACATCACGCCCGTGCGATTCGTCCCGCTGTTGGGAACGCACGGATGGGCGGACTGAACGTCATTGCGCCCCGGGTTCCCCGCGCCGCACCGCATTCCGGAGCTTCGATGCACGATTCCTCAGCCAACGTTTCGCCGTCTGCGCCGCTTGTGCGGCCTTTCGTCGGAGGGCGCGAACCGGCCCGCACCGAGCCCTCGATCTCTGGCAGGCCGCGGCCCTTTTCCCCGGCGACGCGGTCGTCGGCTCCCTCCGATTTGGCGGAGCAGGGCGGAACGCCCGCCGAGTGGGCCGTGGCGGTGTACCAGCCCGGCATGACGGCCGAGGTCGGCGCCGCGCCAGCGCCAGCGGTGATTCGCGCCCCCGGAGTGGAGACGGCGCCGACCGCGCTTGGTTTCCCGCCCGCCGAAGATGCCCTGACCGCGCCGGGACTGCCCCTGGCCGAGCCGCCGGCAGAGGCCATCGCTGCGGCGGAACTGATCGAATCGGTGGCGCGACGGTTGCGGCAAGGCCACATTCACCTCGCGCCGGGTGCTTCGCTGGGTAGCGAGGCGGCCATTGTCGCTTCCGTTCTGCTGGCGCTCCTCACGGGGGCGGCTCAGCCGAGAGTGCCGTAAGTCGATACGTCGACCCTCGGCAGGTCAGGACTCGACCAGCCGACGCCCGGGAACGTGACGCTGATTACGAAAACGCGTGCCGGTCATTCACCTGAGAATCGCAGGCAGGGTCCAGGGCGTAGGATTCCGCTGGTTCGTGCGCGAGCACGCCTTCGCGCTTGGGCTTGCGGGCTGGGTCAGAAACACGGCCGACGGCGAAGTCGAACTGGCGGCCAGCGGCGATGAAGCGTCATTGGCCGCGCTGGCGGCCGAGGTTGGCAGGGGACCTCCGGGCGCTTACGTCCGCACGGTGCGGCGGATCGAACCGGCCGCCGAACTGGAGTATCCCGATCCGTTCCGAATCGCTCCATGAAAGCGTCCGACGCAGAGGGCCCCCTGGAAGACCGACTGCGGCGCCTTGTTCGCGACATCCCGGACTATCCGAAACCGGGGATCATGTTCAAGGACATCACGCCGCTCCTCGCGAACGCTTCCGCGTTCCGTGAGGCCTGCTCAGCGATGGCGGTGCCGTTTCGCGGCCTCGAGATCACCCACGTGGCCGCGATCGAAAGCCGCGGATTCCTGTTCGCCGCACCCATCGCGACCGAGCTGGAGGTGGGAATCGTTCCGGTGAGGAAGCGGGGCAGGCTGCCGTACGAATCCGCCGCCGAGGAGTACGCCCTGGAGTACGGTACAGACGCGCTGGAAGTGCACCTGGACGCTGTCGCCGCCGGTTCTCGCGTGCTGGTAGTAGACGACGTTCTGGCCACCGGTGGGACGGCTGCAGCAACCTGCCGGCTCATCGAGCGGCTGGGTGGGGAGGTTGCAGGCTGCTCGTTCCTGATACGACTGGGATTCCTCGACGGTCTCGCGCGACTTGCGGGTCACTTGGTCGCCACCGTGGTTACCTACGAGTCCGGGTAGCGCCGGACGGGTGCGCCGCTGGGCGCCGTGGTGAGCCCAGCGTGATGGCATTCAGGATGGTGCTTCGAGCCGAACTCCCTTGATGCGCCCCGGACCGATACATTTCACGGCTGTCGCCGCTGGCGGCACGCGGTGCGCGTTGCGGTTCCTCAGGCGTTTGCGCGCCCCTGTAGCTCAGATGGATAGAGCAGCGGTTTCCTAAACCGTTGGCCGCGTGTTCGAGTCACGCCAGGGGCATTCTTCGACATTCTCGGTGAAGCGGGCCAGCAGCCCGCGGGTTTGGACCTCTGATCCTGGACGGGAACGATGGCAACTGAGGGCGCCGCCAAGGGCTTACCGGTCGAGAACGATGATTCGATTGTGGATTGGGCGCGCGAGCACTCCAACAAGCTCGCGGTCGGCGGGATAGTTCTGGCGGTCGTACTCGCGGTCGGCATGCTGTGGCGGGCATCTGCGGAGAAGAAGGAGGTCAACGCCAGCGCCGCGCTGGCGCGGGTTGAAGGCGTGGTGTCGTCTGGCAACGCTGCCTTGGCCCAGTCCGACCTGCAGGATTTCCTGAGGCGGTATGACGGGACCACAGCCTCGGTACAGGCTCGAATGCTCCTCGCGAAGGTTCTCTTCAGCCAGGGGAAAGCCGAGGAAGGGCTGCGGGAACTGGACCAGGTCAGCTCCCCGGGGGCCTTTGCCTCGTCCTACCATGCACTGCGCGCTTCTGGCCTCGAGCAGGCCGAAAGGCCGGCTGAGGCGGCGGCGGCCTACGAGGCCGCTGCGGCGGCGGCCACCTCGGTACCCGCCAAGGCTGCCAACCAGGCCGATGCGGCCCGAGCCTACCTCAACGCCGGGCGGCGCGATGATGCACGCAGGATCTGGAGTGCCATGGCTGCTGACGATGCGAACCCAATGTCTGGTGAGGCCAGGGTGCGGCTTGGGGAGCTGGACGCGACGCCGGGATAAACCCTCGGTCGTGTGTGGTGTCATGACAGCGCGGGCCGGCCGTGGTTCAGCCGGCCTTTTGTCTCGCTGACCTGTGACATGCGGATAATATGTGTTATGTCAACTTGTTCTGTTGATTCGTGTGGAAAAGGACCGGGCTGGCGATCGGTGCCCTACTACTCAAGTTCTTGACCTGCAAGGTGTTCAGCGTTACTTGAGGTCTTCAACGTTAGCTCGCTGGCCTGAGTCGTGAGTGCTGGGATGCTCGACCTGCTTCCTGGTTCCTAGTCTTGGAGCTGATGCTGAGCCAAACGCCCCAGCACGTGTCACCCAGTTCCAGCACCCAGCTCTGAGCAACTCAGCGATCTGGTGTGCTATTCCGTGGTCCAGTGCGGCTTTATGTCGCGCAGGCGGCCCTCGAACACGAGGCGTCCCTCCCCCGCGAGGGTCGGTTGGCTGCCATCGAAGCAGATCGACAGAGTGGCCCCGGACCGAGTCCGAAGGCTGACGGTACCTTCTGCCAGGCCCCAGCCCCTCAGAAGGGCTGCTACGGCCACGGAGCCGCTGCCGCACGCCAGCGTCTCCTCTTCAACGCCCCGCTCGTAGGTTCGATACGTCCACGCTCCGTCACGGCGCGACACGAAATTGGCGTTTGCGCCGCCCGGCAAGCTCGGAAGGAAGCGCAGCTCGCGCCCCCGGTTTTCGACGTCAATGCGGTCCACGTCCTGACACAGGACCACCAGGTGCGGGACACCGACGCGGGCGTAGCCGACCCGTTCCTCCCCCGCGGCCAGGTTCGTGAAAAAGGCCATGCTGCCATCCACGACTGCCGGCATGCCAATGCGTGGACCGGCAGCGGTGAAGATCCCAGTCAGAGCACCGCTGCTCGTGCCGAACGTGAAGCGCTCCCCCGCCGCCACGATCTTCAGGTCGGCGGCCAGCGCTACTGAACAGAGCGACGCATTGCCGCACAGCTCGGCGAGGCTCCCGTCTCTGTTGAAGTAGCGGATCGAGAACGCGTTGGCCGGATCGGACTCGAGGAAAACGACACCGTCGGCGCCGACGCCCATCCTGCGATCGCACACCGCGGCGATCGATTCCGGTCGCTCGAGATCTCCCGACGGGTCGTGCCTCGCGTCGAAAAAGACGAAGTCGTTCCCGGAACCGGTCATCTTCCAGAACTGCCGCTGGGAGCTGTGCATGGAGCTACACCCGCCCGGTGATGGACCACCATCGGAGCCGCCAGACCATCCAGACGGCCTCGCGGACAATGCGCCTGGACATCTTGCTCGTGCCCTCGGTGCGATCCACAAACACAATGGGGATTTCGACGATCCGGAATCCCTTCTTCCACGCCCTGAAGCTCATCTCGATCTGAAACGCGTAACCGTCGTCAACTGGCCGATCGGCCGTCTGA
>DASWGU010000298.1:0-4747 GCA_036393555.1 Gemmatimonadaceae bacterium | reverse complement strand
CGCGCGCTGCTCGACGCGGGCGCGCGGCCGCACCCCGACGAGCACCCGCCACGGCACCCGCGCGTGCGGGCGGTGCTGGCACCGTTCAGCACTCGTTAGTGTCCATCCTGAAACTCGGAGCGCGTGATGGATGGGGAGGGGAAGGAGAGTGACGCATCCACTCACCACTCAGGCCAGATCACTCAGTGCTCAGAACTGGGTGCTGGAACTGGGTGACACGTGCTGGCGCTGGGGTTTGGCTCAGCACCAGCACCAGGAAGCAGGTCGAGCATCCAGCACACACGACTCAGGCCGCCTGGCTTCGTCCGGAGCCCGCCTCCTGGGAGCGTGGCGTGCACGCCCCGTTCCATGGCACGCGTCCATCCGTGCGGTCATGGTGACGCTCCGGACGTGGCCCTAACGCGGCAGTCCCTGACTCAGCACCCGTTTGGTCCAGTAGACCACCAGCGTGCAGGGATATTTTCCCCGCCACGGCCAGTGCCGGTACTCCGGTGGAACCTCGCCCCGTTGAAACACCTCGATCGCGAAGACATCCTGAGGCCGGGGCACCGGATTCGTCAGCTTGATTTCGTCGCCGTCGACCAGGGACTTGATGCATCGCCACCCCACGACGGACCTGACCGTCCTGCCTCGTGGGGCCACATCGACGCGGAATCCCGGCTCATCGCGCAGGAGGTCGCCCAGGAAGACCGGCCGCTTCGCGAGGATGTCCTCATACCCGATGAAGTGCCCAAGCCCCACCTCGCGCCGGCAGAGGAGCCCCTCGAGCGAATAGCGGCGGCACTGCCGGTCCCCCTGCACCACCACCTCCGCCAACAGTTGGGGCAATCGATCCAGGACAACGTCCACGACATTGTTCACACCGATATGAGCGACGATCTGGGTGTCGACCGGCGAGAAGCCGAGGCGTCGCACGAGGACGTTGACCCGCCCAACCGGGGCGCGCCGCAGCACGAACCTGCCCGCGGTGTCGGTGGTGAGAATGGACACGCCGGGCGTGGTCAGCACGCTGGCACCAGCGACCGGGACTCCGAGCGAGTCGCGAACGGTACCCGAGAGCTGCGTACGCAGCGTGTCCGCCGGAATCGTGTCCGTGGACGACGCCTGGGCAGATGCCGACGGCGGCGGCAGAACCAGAAAGGTCGATGCTATCAGCGCGATGGCGCGATTCACAGAACGCGGCTACCCCCGCCTCCGGGAATTGTGCCACACTTTCGAGAGCGTACTGATTCGGGGAGGTTCCGGCCAATCCACCACTACGCAGCAAGACCAACCTGCGAGCAGGAGCACAGATGACGGCCGGAGTCGCGGATGTGGCGCCTGGCGATGCACCGGACTACACTCGGATGTCCCTCGACCCGAGCTGCCGACTCTGACCGTGTCACCTTTCGAAGCACTCGGCGGCACCGACGGCGTGCGCGCGCTGGTGGACCGCTTCTACGACCTTGTGGAATCGGCCCCCGAGGCGGCCACCATCCGGCCCCTGTATCGCGATAACTTTGCGTCCGCGCGGGAAAAACTGGCGCTCTACCTGACTGGATGGACCGGCGGTCCGTCGGTTTATGTGCAGCGCTACGGGCATCCCATGCTTCGCGCGCGCCACCTCCCGTTCCTCATCGGCGTGACGGAACGGGACGAGTGGCTCTGGTGCATGGAGCGCGCGCTCCGCGCGCACGACCTGCCTGACGAGGTGCGCGAGTTCCTGTTGACGAAACTCCACCCGCTCGCCGACCATATGCGCAACACGGCGGGGGAGTCGGACTAGGCGGCCTGAGTCGTGAGTGCTGGATGCTCGACCTGCTTCCTGGTCCTGGAGCTGGTGCTGGTGCTGGTGCTGGTCCTGGAGCTGGTGCTGGCGCTGGTGCTGGTGCTGGTGCTGGTGCTGAGCCAAACCCCAGAGCCAGCACGTGTCACCCAGTTCCAGCACCCGGTACTGAGCACTCGGCGATCTGGCCTGAGTGGTGAGTGGATGCGTCACTCTCCTTCCCCTCCCCATCCATCTCGCGCTCCGAGTGTCAGGATGGACACCAGCCAACGATGCCGATGTGCGCAGCGCAGCTTATGGCGTGCCCGTCGGTGATTGCCCGACGCACGCCTCAGTCCGACCGGAGCGCCGTGATCGGGTCCACGCGAACGGCCCGCCAGGCCGGGAGCACGCTGGACACAATTCCCACGAGGGCCGCTGTTGCCGCCACGCCGACCAGCGTGATGACATCGCGCGGATTCACGTCGTACAGCATTCCAGCCATGACCCGCGACCCGGCCACAGCCACGGATAAGCCGACGCACGCGCCCAGCCCGGCGAGCAGTATACCCTTCCCGACCACCAGCCGGACAATGCCACCGGGCGTCGCGCCGAGCGCGCTGCGGAGCCCGATCTCACGACGCCGCTCGGCCACCATGCCCGCAAGCGCTCCCACAATGCCCGCCGTGGCGAGGAGCAGTGCAATGACCGCGAACGCGGCGAACAGGGACAGCGCGAGCCGCTGCTGCGAGGTCGATGCCGCCACGACGTCGCGCATGGATGCCACGCGCGTGATAACGCTCAAAGGGTCGACCGACAACGCCGCACGGCGGAGCGTAGGCAGCACGTGCGATGGATTGCCTGTTGTGCGCGCCACGACGTCCACAGCCGCGTCACTGAAGAAGAAACGGTGCGTCGGGATGTAGATCTGCCTGGTGTCCGCGATGTCCAGACCGCGGTGGTGCACGTCGCCTGCAACGCCGACCACGGTGTACCACGGCCGCGAGTCCTCGCCCATGTGCACCTGTTTGCCCAGGGCGCTCTCGCCCGGCCAGATGCGCTGCGCCAGCGCCTGGCTCACGATCACCACCGGCGCACCGTTCGGTGCATTGTCGGCCGCCGTGAAGTCGCGACCGTCCACGATCGGAATCTGCGTCGTTCGGAGGAAATCGGCCGTCACGGTGTAGCGATCGGCGTTCGGCGCGAGCGAGGGATTGTCGAGCGGCTTGTCGAGCGCTCGGACGCCGTACGAGTCGAAGTTGCCGCCGAGCGGCAGCTGGCTCGTGAGTGCGGCGCCGGTGACGCCCGGGATCGCTCGCACCGCCTCGACCAGCCGGTCCTGCCAGGCCCAGACCGCAGTGTCGGTTGAGTACCGCGCTCCACCCACCTGCACCGTCATGGTTGCCATGTTGGCAACGGCCACGCCCGAATCGACGTCCAGCAGTCGCGTCAGGCTCCTCGTCAGCAGCCCCGCGCCCACCAGTAGTACGACGGCCAGCGCGACTTCGGTCACCACGAGCGCCGCGCGCAATCGATGCGGTGCACCGCCCACGCGGCGACCAGCGCGGAGCGCGCCGGCGAGCGCGCTGCGGCGCGCATGCCAGGCCGGTACGAAGCCGACCGCGAGCCCGGCGACGAGCGTCACAATGAACGCCATGGTGAGCACGCGAAGATCCAGACGGATGGCGTCCGCGCGTGGTACCCCCGCAGGCAGGTGCTCAACGAGCGCCCCCACGCCGACGACCGCCACCAGCCAGCCGGTCACCCCCGCGACAATGGCCAGGACGAGTCCCTCCGCAACGAGGAGTCGCGTGAGCCGGCCACCGCCTGCCCCAAGCGCGGCTCGCACCGCGAACTCTTCGTCGCGCTGGAGCGCACGGGCCAGCTGGAGCCCGCCAACGTTGACCGTGGCAATCGCGAGCAGCAGGCCCACCGCTACCAGCAGCGCGATCAGTGCAGGCGCGTAGGGCCGCGTCACCGCATGCTGGATCTGGTCCAGCCCGAAGCCCGCTGACGAATACTCCTGGGGATATGCCTGCACCATCCGGGTCGCGATCAGGTCGAGTTCGGCGGCAACCGCCGACTCGGTGGATTCGGCCTTCCGACGCGCAATCATCTGCAGGTGCTGGCATGTCCGGCACGCAAACGGCAATCCGCGCGCGTAGCCCAGTACGCGCCATACCTGGGTTCCCGGCTGCAGCACGTCGCTGTAGTCCGATGGCATCACGCCGGCAACGAGCATACGGCGCCCGCCGAGGTCGATCTCGCCGCCGACTATCGACGAGTCACCGCCAAAGCGCGAGGACCAGAACGCGTGCGAGAGGATCACGACGCCGTTGCGGTCCGACGCATCCTCCTCGGGGGCAAAGGTGCGCCCCATCGCAGGACGGACGCCGAATGTCGGAAAGTAGCTCCCCGATACGCGGAGCCCCGTCAGGATCTCGGCCGCCCCGTTTCGCACGAGAATCGGCGCCCAGCCTCCGATCGCTGCCACACTCTCGAGGGTGCTCGACTGGTCGCGGACGTCGGCAATGGTCTCGAACCCGAGCCGGCTCGACCGATCACCCGGCCCACCCTGCGACACAAGATACAGCCTCTCGGGAGACGAGTACGGGAGCGGGCGCAGTATCACCGGATCGGCAACGCTGAAGATTGCCGTCGCGGCTCCGATGGCGATGCCAAGCGTGCCGGCGCAGGCCAGAGAGAACATGGGTGCGCGGCGCAGCGTGCGCGCTGCGCGTGTGAGGTCGTCCAGGAATCCGGTCATGAATGCGTCTCCGGGGGAAGCCGCGCGGCGCGGGCGGCGGGGGAAGTGCACGATGGCCATGATCACCTGGCGCCAGTAGCGCAGTCGTGCGCGCGTGGCGGCCGCGCCGGCGCTTTCCCTGGCGAACGATTCGATGAGGTCACCCACCACCACATCGCGCATGGGCACAGCCACGAGGTGCTCGGCCAGCCAGGTGGCCCCACGGGGTGGGCGTTCCGCATATGGGGCGTCTGGTG
>DASWGU010000297.1:0-21842 GCA_036393555.1 Gemmatimonadaceae bacterium | reverse complement strand
TCAGAGCACTGTCACGCTCCCCCTGGGTCAGCGGGTCGAGGTATGGGCGATGGGAGAGTACGTCAGCGTGAGCGACCACAATGCCCGCAGCGCGTTCCAGTACGCCGTGCGCCGCCGACTGGCCGGCCTGCTCTCGCTGTCGTACTCCGGTGGCTGGATGGCGTATGATATGCGGACCGCGCTGTACTACTCCCCCGTCCGCTACGTATCCCAGTCGCTGGGAGCGGAATTCTCCCGGTATCGCGAGGAGGGCCTGTCCTTCGCGTTGCGACTCGCCCCGGGTTACGCGTGGATGCGTGAGCCGGCCGGAACGCTGGATCCTGTGGAGCAGGACGTGTCCGCGTTCCAACTGACCGGCGGACTGGAGCTGGGGTATCGCAGCGGTCGATGGGACCTGCTGCTTTCGACGGGACTGGGCGCCGGTCGCGAGGGCGGGTATCGCTCGGGGAACGCCATGCTGTACCTCCGCCGGTCCTGGTAGAAGATGATGCGCCCCGGTTACTACGCGATACTGCTCGTCGGGTTGACCATCGTCCTGGCCGCGCTCGGCTCGATGGTGCTCCTGCTGATGAACATCCCCTACGAATTCCAGAGCGTCTGGCTGAGCGTGGGCGTGACGATGCTGCTGGTGTTCCTGATCGTCGTGATCACGCGGTACGTGATCCTGCTGTGGCTGGGGTACCTCCATCACCTCGAATCCAGGGTCGAGCAGGCCGACCCGTTCGATCTGTACGAGCCGCCGGTGACGATCATCGTGCCGGCGTATAACGAGGGTGCGGTGATCGAAGGCGCGGTGCGAAGCCTCCTCGCGCTGGACTATCCGGTGTACGAAGTGCTCGTGGTGGATGACGGGTCCACCGACGACACGTACGCCCGGGTGGCCGCGCTCGAGGGGCGCTACGGCGATGTGGTGCTGCGCGTTGTAAGCAAGAGCAACAGTGGCAAGGCGAGCGCACTGAACACGGGTATTTCACTGGCGCGGCATCCGTTCGTACTCTGCATGGATGGCGACTCGCGCCTGACGAAAGACACGCTGAAGGCGGCGCTGCGGCACTTCCGGAATCCGAATGTCGGCGCCGTGGCCGGCAACGTGAAGGTGGTCAATCGCAGGAACGTCTGGACGCGGCTGCAGGCCCTGGAGTACATCGAGGGATTGAACATGGCGCGCCGGGCGCAGGCGTTCGCGCGCATCGTGAACATCATCCCCGGACCCATCGGGATCTTCCGGCGGGACGTGCTGCAGCAGCTGGGCGGCTACGAGACCGACACCTTCGCCGAGGACGCCGACCTCACGCTCAAGATCCTGACGGCCGGTTGGCAGATCAAGTACGAGGAGCGCGCTGTGGCGTGGACCGAGGCGCCCGAGCACGTGCTCGACCTGCTGAAGCAGCGGTACCGCTGGACGCGGGGCATCCTTCAGGCGCTGGGCAAGCGAAAGGCATGGCTGCTGGCACCCAAGGGAGGGGCCGGCGTCTGGATCTCCCTGAACGCGATGCTGTTCGAGGCCGTGATCTGGCCCGCGGTGAACGTGCTGGGCAACCTCGCCTTCGCCATCGGAGCGCTCCTGGTCGGGATTCCACAGTACGTGCTGTACTGGTGGATGATGCTCACGATCCTCGACGTCGCGGCTGCCTTGTACACGGTGGCCATGGAGGAGGAGGATCTCCGTCTCGTACCGTACGCGGTGCTCTACCGGCTGTTTTTCATCGTGATCGTTGACGTGGCCAAGATGTTCGCGTCGCTGGAAGAGCTGTTCAAGGTTCGTATGACCTGGGGCAAGCTGGAGCGCGCCGGGCGCCTCTGAGGAGAGACCTATGAATGTGGATGTGAACACCGTCCTTTCGACAATCATCATCGTGGCCTTCGTGGTGACGATCGTACTGGCGGTCGGGAGTTACATGCTGTACAAGCTGCGCGAGCACCGGCGCCCGAAGTCGCCGTTCGATCCGTCCACGGAGAACATCTTCTTCGAGCGGTTCTTCCCGAAGCGAACTGCGGAGCAGTCGGACGAAGCGCTGTAATCCGGGAAAGTAGGGAATGAGAGAACGCAGGATTCGAAAAGGCTGAAGCCAGTCGACCTACTTTCCCACCAGTTGTGCCACCATGCCGTCCACGGCACGGGCGTTGCGAACCCAGCGCGCCACGATGACCAGGTCGTTCACCGGATCCACGTAGACCACGTTGTTCCCGGCACCCAGGTGCCAGAACGCCTGCTCGGGAGCATTCGGCATTGCCCGGCGCCCGGTGTTGAGGAAGTAGTTCATGAAGCCGTAGGACGCATTGGCCTTCCCCGGTGTCGTGGCCATGCTGATCCAGTCTTCCGACAGTATCTGCCGGTCGCCCCACTTCCCCTTCCGCAGCGTGAGGTAACCGAAGCGGGCCATGTCGCGCGCGCTGATCATCATCCCGCCGCCCCAGTGCCCGCCTCCGGAGACCGACTGGACCAGCTGTCCGTCCAGGACGATCCAGGAGGTTTCATAGCCGTACCAGCGCCACGTGTTCGAGGCACCGATCGGGTCCATCACATACTCGCGCAGCACCTGCGGTAGCGGACGGCGCCATACGGTGAGTGTCGCGAGGGCCAGGGCGTTGACGCGCACGTCATTGTAGGTGTAGACCGTACCGGGCTCGTTACGAGGCCGCACCTTCCACTGCTCGAGTTCACCGCGCGGGCGGTCCGCCCAGTCCGGCTTCCCCCAGAGCGCCCCCTGCCAATCGCTCGTCTGCCGGAGCATGTGGTCCCACGTGATCTTCCGGTTGTGGTCGGACTCGAACGGCTCGAGCACATCGAAGGCATCGTAGGCACGGCCTTTCAGGGCCGGCTCCGGCGCCGACGACGGTGGACCCATCACGTTAGGTGGAACCGGCACGAGCGGCGCGGCATTCCCGGGCGGACTCTTGAGCGCCACGATCGGCGTCATGTAGTTCCGCACCGGTTCGTTCACGTCGCGGATCATCTTCCGGTCCCACGCCAGGCCCACGGTGGTGGAGAGAAAACTCTTCGTCACGCTGTTGGTGATGTCCACCCGGTCCGGGTCGCCCCACTCGGCCACGATGTAGCCGTTCTTCACGATGATCCCGGCCGCGCCGCCCCGATCGCGGAACGGCCCCACCGCCTCGCCGTGCGGCTCCCGGCCGAAGGTGGCCACGTGGTTCTGCAGCAGGTTGCGCGGCGTGGTCGCCTCGGCGGCGATGGCGATCTTCACGGCGGAATCGACCGCGGTCTGCGTAAGTCCGACCTGCGACGGCGCCCGCTTCTCCCATGAGGCAGCCGGCGGGTAGTAGGTCCCCTGCGCCGACGCAGTCGCCGCACCGAGGAACAGCGGCAGGAGCAAGCGGGAGGAGTGCATGCGGAAGGAAGGAAGGACGGCCATGGCGGGGTCCGGTGCAGGTCAGGGTACGGTGCGCTCGGGTTACACTGCGCCCCGCGGGGCGGTCCTCGCAAGACGCCCGTGGAGACCAGCCGCTGCCGGTTGCGGCGCTGAATGCGCCGATCCGGGGCGCGAGGGTACGCCGGCCTCTAATTCAGCCGCTGGCGAAGCCGGCCCAGGAACCTCTGTATGGCGGCCTGCACGTGTGGGGTCGCGCTGAGTTCCGGGCCCAGGATGGCCAGGACTTGACTGAGGTAGATCTGCTCGTAAGCCGGCCCATCTACAGTGCGCTCGAAGGCGGCCACGGCACCGGCCGAGTCTCCGAGCGCCAGGTGAACGGCCATGATGTCTTCGGGCCGTCCGGGCTCCGCTCCGAGGACCGAACGGAGGGCAGCCCGGCGGTTTTCAGGCTGCCTGATGCGGGCGGCGAACTCTCGTGTCAGGCCGCTGTCTGCGCCGGCGTGGACCGCGAACCGTTCGAACAATGCCGACGCCCGCTCGAAATTTCCGATCGCCAGGAAGTGAATTGACGCGAATCGAGTCGACAGGAACGCATCGGGGTACCGGTCCAGCACCTTCTCGTACTGCGCCGACGCCTCCGCGTTACGGCCGTTGGCGTCCAGGAACTCGGCGACCTCGACGCCGATGACCAGCGAGAGCGGGTCCAGTTGCTCGGCCTGTTGCATCTGTTTCAGCCCTTCGGCGACCCTGCCGCGCTTCGCCAGGTGCGAGGCATACCACTGCCGGGCGGTGGCGTATCGCGGGTCCGCAGCGATCGCGCGTTCGTAGGCCGCCAATGAGGAGTCGAGCTGGCCGGTCTGGTCGAAGACGTCACCCAGCGCGGAGTGCGCCTCGGCGAGCCGGCTGTCGATGGCCAGGGCGCGGCGGGCGGCCCGCTCCGCGCGACGGAGTGCTTCGGCAGGGGTGATGGTCCGCACGTCGTACTCCGACGGTGTGAAGAGCACGTACGCCAGTGCGAGGCCGGCCCACGCTCGCGCGAAGCTGGAATCGGCGGCGATTGCCTGCTGGAAGTACTCCGCGGCCCGCTCCATGTCCGGCGCTGTGCGGCGGTTCCAGTGGAACAATCCCTGGAGATACGCATTGTACGCGTCCAGACTCTCTGTTCCCTGATCGACCACGCGACCGCCGCTGGCCAACCGAACCTGTAACGCGGAGACCACCGCCCGCGCGACCTCGTCCTGCACGGCGAACACATCCGCAACGTCACGGTCAAACGTCTGGGACCAGAGGTGAAAGCCGTCCCCGGCGTTGATCAACTGGGCGCTTATCCGGAGCCGGTCGCCGGCACGCTGCACGCTCCCTTCCAGCACGCTGCGTACGCCTAACGCCTCCGCGATCGCGCGCACGTCTTCGTTCCGCCCCTTGAAGGAAAACGCCGAGGTGCGGGCGGCGACCCGCAGGCCACCCACCGAGGCGAGGGCGCCAATCAGCGTCTCGGCGATCCCGTCGCCAAGGTACTCGGCCGAACCACCGGACAGGTCGACGAAGGGGAGCACGGCGATGGACGGCGTGCTGTCGCCGGCGCCGGCGGCGGTCCCACGCCGGCTGACCGAACGCAGGCCGCCGATCGCGAGCACCACCACCACCAGCGCCAGCGCCGCCGCAAGAAACAGCGGCCAGCGCGGTACCCCACCCGTGACGGCGCCGGGGATAATGCCCGTTTCCGTCCTGCCCGCCCGCAGCGCGTCTGCGAATTGTGCGACGGGACTGAACCGGTCCGCCGGGTTCTTGGCGAGGGCGCGCTGCAACACGCCGGCCACCGCGGCCGGTACGGCGGGCCGGATCTGCGTGATCGATCGCGGTTCAGCCGTGAGATGCTGGTGGACGACGCTCTCCACTGTGGGGCCGGTGAACGGTGGCTGGCCGGCCAGCATCTCGTAGACCACGCAGCCTAACGCGTACAGATCGCTGCGCCCGTCCAGGTCGCGCTCGCCCGCGGCCTGCTCGGGACTCATGTACGTGGGAGTGCCGACGGCGGTGCCCGTCCCGGTCAGCGTCTCGCTGCCCGCGCGGGTCACGGCCCGGGCGATGCCGAAGTCCGCCACCATGGCGTGCCCGCTCGCCAGAAGGATGTTCTCCGGCTTGATGTCGCGGTGAATGACCCCGCGACTGTGCGCATAACTCAGTGCGTCCGACACCTCGCGTGCGATCTGCAAAGCATCATCCAGCGGGAGCTGCTTCTCTCTCGTCAGGCGATCGCGGAGCGACTCGCCCTCGACGTACGGCATGACGTAGTACAGGAAACCGCCCGCCGCGCCGGAATCGTACAGACCGAGGATGTGGGGATGGTGCAGTGCCGCCGTCGTCTCGATCTCACGCAGGAACCGGTCGGCACCAACGGCATGTGCCAGCTCGGCGTGCAGCACCTTGAGCGCCACCCGGCGATGGTGTTTCAGGTCTTCCGCCAGGTACACCGTCGCCATGCCGCCGCGCCCGAGCTCGCGCTCGATCCGGTAGCGCTCGGCCAGCGCGGTGGTGAGAGCGCCAATGAACGTGGCGTTCATCCGCGAATCAGCGCGTCACGCCGCCGCACGATGGCCTCGCGTTCTCGTGCGCACTCCGGATCGGCGTGCTGCCACAACTCCATCGAGTCCCGTCTCGCCGGCCGACTGCTCCGGGCTCGCGCCGCGGCCACCTCCGGCTGCGGCCCCTTGACAGCGACGCGGAGCTGATGCCGCAGATCCTCGGCGAGGTGGACCCTCGCGATTCCGCCGTGTCCCATCTCGACCACGAGGCGGTAGCGACGGGCGAGGGCTTCCCTCAGCTCTCGGGAAATCGCGGTCTCACTCACCGGCCCAATATCCGTTTCGTCCCACGAGGCCGCCAGTCGGGGCCGTCTCTGCTGAGCCGCAGATCTGGCGGGCGGCGGGTGCCCGGCCGATCTTCGATTACGGCGCGGTCGGGATCAGCCCTGGCCGACGATTCCGGAGGACTCCCTTGTACTCCACCTGCCTGTACTGCCACTCCCACCTTGGCCGGAACGAGCGGCTGCCACGATTCCCGGTCGGGAAGTGGCTTGCCTTCGACCGGGAGAAAGGCCGTCTCTGGGTGATCTGCCGTTCGTGCGGCCGGTGGAACCTCTCGCCGCTGGACGAGCGGTGGGAGACGATCGAGGAATGCGAGCGGCTGTTCCGTGGTACGCGAGTTCGAGTCTCGACCGACAACATCGGGCTCGTGGAACTGCCGGACCACCTATCGCTTGTCCGGATCGGAAAGCCGCTTTGGCCGGAGTTTGCCGCATGGCGGTATGGGCGTCGCTTTTCGCGCCGCCGGATCAAGGCCGGGTTGGCCGCAGGGGTCGTCGTCGGAGGCGCGCTGGGCGCTACGCTCGGGGCCGTTGTGGCGGGATTCGGCGGCGCCGCATTCGTCGCGTCGTATGCTGCGGCGCTATGGGTTGCGGACGAAGGACCGAAGCGGAGACCGGTGAAGTCGGTTCGACTGGGAACCCGGCTGCTGAACCTGCGACAGGACGATGCCGAGGCCACTCGCATCTTCTCCGATGGCGGTCGCGATCAGTATGGCCTGGCGCTCCACCACACCGAGGGGGTCGAGCTGCTGCGAGGTCCCGACGTGCGGCGCGCGCTCGGTCAGGTCGTTCCGGCCCTGACTCCGTTCGGTGGCGATGCGGACGAGGTGACGGGAGCGATCGAGCTGGTCGATGCCGCAGGCAGCGCCGAGGTGTGTATCGCCGGTACTCTGGGACGCGCGACACGCCTTCGCAGCGGTTTTCTCACGCAGTTCCCGGTTGAATCGCGACTGGCGCTGGAGATGTCGCTTCAGGAGGATGGCGAGCGGCGAGCTCTCGAGGGAGAACTGGCCGTCCTCGAGTCTGCGTGGCGCGACGCCGAGCAGATTGCGGCCATTGCTGATAACCTGCTGCTGCCGTCGGACGTGCTCGAGCGCCTGGTCGGCCTGCGTCGGGGGACCACGCAGCGGCCCGGTTTCGCCATCGGCTGACGGCCAGCCGCGCCTCGTGCTGACGGCGCGACGATCGGGCAGCTACACAGTCGCTTCCGTAGCGGTTTCCGTGGTGGCTTCCGGCCTGCGGCCGGGCGGGCGGCCGCGGTTCCGCTGCACCGGTGGCTCGGCCAGCCGGGCAAGGCGGTGTTTGTAGAAGCTGACGACCCGCGGTCTGACCGAGGCCTTCGTATCGCTCTTCGTGGCGCGGAACGGGGCGTACACCTGCTGATCGCCGGAGACCTGGAACCACCACCATGCCTCGTCCATCGCGCCGGCGGGGGTCCGGACCTGACACTTGTAGGTGCGGTCGCCGTCGGCGAATTCAAAAGCCTCGAGCATCTTCTGCCTCGTCACGGGTGAACCCCAATCTAACCAATCGGCGTCGTCGGCTGACCCCCTTGGTGGCAGGAAAATCACGCCGAATCAGGGGCTTGCGCTGGCCGACTGCGTTCTACTGGGGCGCGAGAACCGGGACCACAATGCCGGGCGCGGGCGTCGGACAAGACGGCTCGTCCCCATCTCCCTTGACCCGTCCCCTCCCAGAGCGAATCGTTGCCGCTCGGGCAGCCTCTGCCCTCTGCCCTCACCAGAGCGCTCCCATGCAGATCCGCAACCAGGTCCTCGCTGCGCTAGTCGCCTTCTCATCGTCGCTTCAGGCGCAGACCCCGACCGAAGGCACCGCGGGGTTCTACCGCTTTCCCGCGATCCATGGCCAGACCGTGGTGTTCGCCGCCGAGGGCGACCTGTGGTCGGTTCCGGTCACCGGGGGGTTGGCTCATCGCCTGACGAGTCACGCGTCCGAGGAGACCGATCCGGTCATCTCGCCGGATGGGCGCATGCTGGCCTTCACGGCGCGGTATGAGGGTCCGGCAGCGCTGTACACCATGCCGATCACGGGTGGAGCGCCGACGCGCCATACCTATGACGGCGACGCCGCCATCGCGACGACGTGGACCCCCGACGGCCGGCTGGTCTATCGTTCGACGCACTACACCGGGATCCCCAAAGCGGCCCTCGTCCAGCTGAATCTCCGGGACGGGACACGCAGTCTGGTCCCGCTCGCTGGAGCGTCGGAGGCGTCGTACGATGCCTCCGGACGTACCGTCTTCTTCGCGCGTCCCGCGTTCCACAACAACGTGACCAGACGGTATACCGGTGGCACGGCGCGCGACATCTGGAAGTTCGCCACGGGGACGCCGGAGGCGGTCGAGCTGACGGGCGACTACAACGGCGAGAGTCATTCGCCCATGTGGTTCAACGGGCGGGTGTACTTCGTGAGCGACCGCGATGGCACGATGAACATCTGGTCGATGAACGAAGACGGCAGCGACAAGCGGCAGCTGACGCGCCACTCGGGTTGGGACGTGCGGGATCCGGCGCTCAACGATGGCCGCATTGTCTACCAGAACGGCGCCGATCTCTGGCTCTTCGACGTCACCTCGGGGCAATCCCGCATGATCCCGGTCATGCTGGCCTCCGACCTGGACCAGCTCCGTGAGAACTGGGTCACCGAACCGATGAACTACCTGTCGTCCGCCCACCTCTCGCCCGAGGGAGATCGCGTTGCCCTCACGGCCCGCGGGCGGATCTTCGTCGCGCCGGTGAAGACCGGCCGGTTCGTGCGCGCTACCCGGAAGGACAGTGTCCGCTTCCGCGATGCGGTGTTCATGCCCGACGGCAAGTCGCTGCTCGCGCTGACCGACGAAACCGGGGAGCTGGAGTTCGCGCGCCTTCCCGCGAACGGCGTCGGGAGCGAAGAGACGCTCACTCGGGGCGGGAGCATCCTGCGCTTCCGGGGACACCCGTCGCCCGACGGCAAGTGGCTCGCCTGGGACGACAACAACCGCGACCTGTGGGTCATGAACGTCGCCACAAAGGAGACGCGAAAGGTCTCGTTGCACCGCGAGGGCATCGGGACCATGACGTGGTCGCCCGACGGCCGGTGGCTGGCCTACGAGTCCAGTGCGATGAACTCCTTCCGGCAGATCCGGATCGTCGGCGTGGAAAACTGGCGGAACGTCGAACTCACCAGCGACCGGACGAACAGTTTTTCGCCCGCCTGGGACCCGAAAGGGGAGTTCATCTACTTCCTGTCGGATCGCAACCTCCGCACGCTGGTCGGCGCGCCATGGGGGAACCGTCGCCCGGAACCGTATTTCGACAAGGAGGTCGAGATCTATCAGGTAGCGCTCCGCGCGGACCTCCGCTCGCCGTTCCTGCCTGACGACGAGCTGCGACCCCGCCCGGCCGCCCCCGCGCGCCAGACTGATTCCGCCGCGACGCGTCCGGTCCGGATCGACCTCGATGGGCTGCCGCTCCGCCTCCGCCGCGTGCCCGTGCCGTCAGGCAACTACGGCTGGCTCGCGCTGAACGGTGAGGCGCTCTTCTACACCTCGGCCGGCTCCGGCGCAGGTGCGAACACCGACCTCGTCGCGCTCAGGATCGGCAACGAGAAGCCCGAACCGGTCGTCGTCGTGGACGCGATCCGCTCGGCGGAGCTGTCCGGCAATGGGAAGAAGGTGTTGATCCGGAAGGGAACCAACCTGCACGTTATCGATGCGCGCCCCGCGAAGGTTGCCAACGTGAACGACAGCCGAGTGGACCTCACCGGCTGGAGGTTCCCCATTGACGTGCGCGACGACTTCCGGCAGATCTTCGTCGATGCCTGGCGGCTGGAACGCGACTGGTTCTACGACCCGGGGATGCACGGTGTGGACTATCAGGCAACGCTCGCCAGGTTTCTTCCCCTTATCGCCCGCATAACGACCCGCGCCGAACTGAGTGACCTGATCGGCTGGGCGGTCGGTGAGCTCTCGGCCCTGCACACCTCGGTGGGCGGCGGCGACGTGCGCCGGGGGGACGACAACATCCCGGTGGCATCGCTGGGCGCGCGGCTCCTCCGCGATCCCGCGAAGGGCGGGTATCGCATCGACTACATCTACCGTACCGACCCGGAGTATCCGGCAGAGCGTTCACCGCTGGCCGACCCCGACCTGGGCGTGAAGGCCGGTGACGTGATCACCGCCGTGAACGGAACGCGCACGCTCGACGTGGGGGACATCGGCTCGCTGTTGCGCAACCAGGTCGGCAAGCAGGTGCTGCTCACGGTGAACGACGGCGAGAACACCCGCGTCGTCGTCGTGGAACCGATCGGGAACGAACTGAATCTCCGCTACACAGACTGGGAGTACACCCGCCGCCTGGCCACGGAGCAGAAGAGCGACGGCAGGATCGGGTACGTGCACCTCCGCGCCATGGGCGGCAACGACATCAACCAGTTCTACCGGGAGTTCACGCCGATCTTCAATCGCCAGGGCGTGGTGCTCGACATGCGACAGAACCGGGGCGGCAACATCGACAGCTGGGTGCTGGAAATGCTGATGCGGAAGCCGTGGATGTACTGGCAGGATCGCGTGGGCGAGCCGTACTGGAACATGCAGGGCGCCTTCCGCGGCCACATGGTGATGCTGGTGGACCACGAGACCGCGTCCGACGGCGAAGCGGTGGCGGAGGGATTCCGGCGCCTGGGCCTGGGTCCGGTGATGGGCGTGCGCACGTGGGGTGGCGAAATCTGGCTCAGCGGCAACAACACGTTGTCGGACGGTGGCCTTGCACGCGCGCCCATGAGCGGCGTTTATGGACCGGAAGGGAAGTGGTTGATCGAACAGGAAGGGCTGATTCCGGACATCATCGTGGACAACCTGCCCCACGCGACGTTCAACGGCCAGGATGCGCAGCTCGATGCGGCGATCGCCTATCTGGAGAAGAAGATCGCCGAGGATCCGCGTCCGGTTCCCAGGCCGCCGCCGTATCCGAAGCGGGCGTTCAGGTATCCACCACAGTGAGGGTCAAGGGTCAAGGGTGAAGGGTGTGCATATCTTCGAGTCACAGCCCACAAGCCTGCGACCATCACGATACTGCGCCGGTGACACGTAACCCCTGACCCTTGACCTTGACGCTTACCACCATGCGGTCCACGCTGCTGATCGCTGCAACGTTCCTTGTCGCGTCCCCCGCACAGGGACAGCGTCGCGTCATTCTCTTCATCGGCGACGGCGTCGGCGTGAGTTACTGGACCGTGGCCCGCTTTGCGGCGGACAACCTCGCTGTCAACCAGTTCAAGGTGATGGGACTGGTGGACACCCGCGCCTCGGACTCGCGCGTCATCGACAGCGCAGCGGGCGCCACGGCGTACGCGTCAGGCGTGCGCACGTACAATGGGGCAATCGGCCTCGCCGCCGATTCCAGTCCGGTCGAGACCGTCCTGGAGGCGGCCGGGAAACGGGGATGGGCCACGGGGCTGGTCGCCACGTCCAGTGTCACGCACGCCACGCCGGCGGCTTTCGCCGCACACGTGCCATCGCGGGCGATGCAGTTCGAGATTGCAAGACAGATGACGGAGCTGGGCGTGGACGTGATCCTCGGCGGCGGTACGCGATGGTTCTCAGCGGCAGCGCGTCCCGACCGCGCGAACCTGCTGGGCCGCCTGGACTCGACGCACACAGTCGTGACCAGTGCCGCCACGTTCGATGCGCTTCCCGCCGGAACCATGCGCCTGATCGGGCTCTTCGGCGACAACGACATGCCTCCCGCACCGGCGCGCGCGCCCACACTGCCGGCGATGACGCGCAAAGCCATCGACGTTCTGTCGAAGGATCCCGACGGATTCTTCCTGATGGTCGAGGGTTCGCAGCCCGACTGGCGAGGTCACGACAACGAGCCCATCGAGGCCGTCGTAGCCGAGATGCTGGACTTCGACGCCGCCATCGGTGTGGCACTCGACTACCAGCGTCGCGAGCCCGACGTGCTGGTCCTGGTTGTGTCCGACCACGAGACCGGCGGCATGGCGATCGAGACGACTCGCGACAGCACCATACTGGGCTCCGCATCGAGCGGCCTGACCGCCGCCGTTCGCAGTCTGGCCCGGGCAATGGGACTGATGAGCGACGCCGCAGCCGATACGGCGCGAGCGACGTCGGAGCACCTGCAGGGTACGGCTGCCACGCTCCAGCGCCAGGCTCGGGGGGCGCGCAACGAGCGCGTGGTCGTTGACTACACCACGACCGGGCATACCGGCCAGATGATCCCGCTGTTCGCATCGGGTCCCGGCGCGGAGCAGTTCGCCGGGATGATCGACAACCATCGGGTGGGGCAGTTGCTGCTGGAGATCGTGCGCCGCCCGTCCACACCGGCCCGGAGACGGGAGTGAGATTCGCTGTCAGTCAACGTGCGGCGATGGCCGGGGTGGCCGCGCTGCTGGCCGCCTGGACCGCCCCTGCGCCGGCACAGGGACGCTGGTTCAAGGGCAACACGCACGCGCACTCGCTCAACTCGGATGGCGACAGTCCGGTGGACGTGTTGCTGCGCTGGTATCGCGAGCACGGTTACCAGTTCACGTTCGTCACCGAGCACGAGTTCTTCACCGACGTCGAGCCGTTGAACGCGATCTACGGCCACGGCAACCGGTTCATCGCCATCGCGGGGCAGGAGGTATCGCAGACCGTCGCGGACCCCTCGCATCCGAACGGCGTCAGGCAGGCGCACGTGAACGCACTCGGCACAAGTCGTCTTGTGATGCCGATTGGTCCCCGGAATCGCGCGTCAGGCATGACCGTCGCGCAGACGTACGCGCGGAACGACTCGGCCATCCGTGCAGCCGGCGGCATCATGCAGGTGAACCACCCGAACTTCGTGTGGTCGGTGCCGCTGCAGGACATGATGCACCTGCCCGATTCCACGCTCTTCGAGGTATGGAACGGACACCCGATCGTGTACAACGATGGTGGGGTGGACAGCCTGGGGAACGTCATGCTGTCGACCGAGGCGCGCTGGGATTCGGTCCTGTCGCGCGGGCGGCTCATCTTCGGCGTGGCCGATGATGACAGCCATCACTTCAAGCCCGAGGGCGCCGAGAACAAGGACCTGGCGCGGCCGGGTCGTGGCTGGGTGATGGTGCGCGCCGACACGCTCACCGGTCCGGCGATCGTCACGGCGCTGCATCGCGGAGACTTCTACTCGTCCACCGGCATCACGCTGCGCGACGTACAGATCGGCCCGAGCGAGTATCGTCTGGAGATCGCGTCGGCTGGCGACCGGCGGTACAGGACGGAGTTCATCGGGAAGGACGGCCGGGTTCTTGCCACGTCGACGACGCTACGCCCCAGCTATCGGATCACCGGCGCCGAAGATTACGTGCGCGCGCGGGTGTACGATTCCAGCGGGCGGATGGCATGGACGCAGCCGGTGCGCGTTCGCGGACGGCCCTGAGCCGTATCGTGCCCAGCGTCTCCAGTTGAGCGAATCCAGCGTGTCGGTTGGGCGACCAGTGATCCGTCGAGAATCACCGGTCACCCACCACAGATCACCAGTCACGGCAAGTAGATGAAGTGCCGCAGCACCGCGATCTGGTCCTGCGTCGCCCCCGCCTCGTTGTGGAACGTGGTGAAAACGAGACGTCCCGAGCCGTGCGGGATCACGAACGCCAACGGCTGGTTCGTGCGCGGGGCATCCAGTGAGGTGTAGCTCCCCCGGAGCAGGACCACGGCACCCGTCGGCAGCGTTGTGATGTCCGTCCAGCTCGGCAGGTCGTACGCGATCATGACCGACGTCTTGCCGGTAAACGCCTGCAGGCTCGCGTCCGTGATCGTGGCCGTGATGGTCTGGATATCGCCAACGTAGTCGAATTCGTAGGTCGGGAAGAGATCTTTCACGTAGATCCCGGCGAAGTCAGAGGCGTAGATGGTCCCGCCCGCCTGCATGAACGCCTTGAGGTTCGCGATCACCGCTGCGTTGCCCACCTCGGTCTCGTCGAGACCGCAATTGAGGAAGATGATCCGGTACTGCGACGTCACGGCGGGGTTCGCGAGGTCGCTGACCTGGATCTCCTCGATCGCGTTGCCCAGGCCGTTCGACACGACGTCCTCGATGGCGTCGAACACCCCGGGGACGTAGGCCAGCTTGCCCTGGGTCACCAGTGATGCCTTGGGGGCCGTCACCGTCTGGCCTTCCAGCACGTTCACGTTCACCTTGGCCTGGAAGGCGCCGCGCGAGGCGACGATCACCTGCGGACCGACAGGGACGTTGAGGAGGGTATAGCTGCCGTCTGGCGCCGAACGTGTAGAGATCGAGGCGACTGCGGTGCCAGCGCCCCCGCCCCCGCCGCTGCCCTCCACCTCCACGAGCGCGTCGCCGATCGGCGTGATGCCGTCGGCCGCGGTGACCGTGCCGGTGACAATGCCGACAGCGCCAGGCGCGGTCACGGTGAGTTGCGCCGTGCCCGTCGTCCCCTCGACGGTGGCGGTAATGCTGGTGGAACCGGCGGTGTTGGCGGTGATGGCGCCGGTGCTGGCGCTGATCGTCGCCACCGCCAAGTTGCTGCTGCTCCACGTCCCCACCCGGCCGGCAAGCACGTTGCCCGCCTCGTCACGCGCCTCGAAAGCGGCCTGGGAGTTCCCTCCGGCCACCACCGAGGCTGGGTCGAGCGTCACGCTGACCGTGGCGACCGGAGGCGGGAGAACGGTGAGCGTGGCTGCTCCGGACTTGCCCTCGCTGGTCGCGGTGATGATGACGGAACCGGCGGCGACCCCGGTGAGGATGTTGCCGGATGACAGCGTGACGATCGATGGATTGGCAATGGTCAGGGTGAACGCGCGACCGGTGAGCACGTTTCCATCCGCGTCCCGCGTGACAACGGTGGCCTGTGACGTGCCCCCCACGAGGATGGTTGGCGGGTTCAGGGACATGGTGACGCTGCTCACGGGACGCTGCACCACGGTGATCGCAGCCGTCCCCTGTATGCCGTCAGCCGCGGCGGTGATCGTCGCCGACCCGACGGCCACGCCGGTCACGAGCCCGGAGGCGTTCACCGACGCGATGGTTGCTGCACTGGAGGACCAGGTGACGGGATTGGTCAGCGTGTTCCCGGAAGCGTCCCTGGGCGAGGCCGCCAGCGGGGTTGTGAGCCCGACTTCAACGATGGCTGTCGGGGGTGTGACGCTGACGGTCGCGACAGCGGGTGGGCCAAGTTCGCCTTCTCCGCCGCACGCGCCTAACGCCAGCACTGCAACGACTGCTCCCGCTCGCACAACACGCATAGGGCCTCTTTGAGAATTGCAATCTCGAAGCTCTCACCCCCTGCACTGCGGCACAAGGGCGAGGAAACTGGGGAATACTCGATTGGGGCCTGCGTCGCCACCCGGCAATGAGGCTCCAATCGCCCCGTATCGTGTCTACCATGGGAGAATCAGGGACCCACTCAGCTCCTGCGGCGAAAGCCCTTCGAATCATCCTGCGGTTCCAGATGCTCAACACGCAGCACCACCGGATTCGAGGTCAGGGCCATGTCCGGGCCTGGCGGATTGGTCCGGAAAATCAGCAACCGGAGCTGGTACGCACCCTCGATGGGATCGGCGTCCCACGAGGGCGCAGCCCCGCCGACATGGTGGAACGCCGATACGGTGTGGACGCGCGTTTCGCCCGGATCGAGGTCGACAATGTTCTCGCGAAAGAAGAAGCAGCTGGTGCGGTGCGCACCCTGCCATTCGGTGCCGACCATTCTGCCGAGCTGGTAGGAGCACCCATCGAAGAAGTACGTCAGCGCAACGGCGCCCAGGTTGTACACGACAAAGCTGAGCGTGTAGCGAAGGCGGTGATCGACGGTGTCGCCGAGCGTGTTGATGTGCGTCTGGAAGGTCGCCTGAACGGTGTCCGGCGCGACGAACAGTCGCGCTTCCGGAATCTGTTCCGGCTCCGTACCACACGCGATCGCGCAACTGGACAGCGCGACCATTCCACGCACAGATGTCCTTCGATACGCCAGCGTCATGATGGCCTCCGCCGACATCAGCTTCGCAGAGCCCGCCAGGAGGAAGGAACGGTGGTCGGGGGGGAAACGCCAGTCGTCTATCGAGCGACAGTCGCTTCACCACAGGATTGCGGGTTGGGGCGCTATCCTCCAGCGCCCCGCGCCCAACGACGCAGACTGCAGCTGAGTGTCGGTTCGGATGACAGGGTCAGCCTACAGACCGCCCTTCCATGTCGGTCGAGGCTCCGGCGCCGGGTGATTCCCCAGCTGCGCCATCGTCGCCGCGTCGAACAGTCGGCCGTTGATCATCACGAACCGCACCGACGTGCTGTTCCGGATGTTATCCAGCGGATTTAGATCGAGTACCAGCAGGTCCGCCAGCTTGCCCGACGCGATGGATCCGATGTCTCCGTCAAGGCCCAGGTACTCCGCCCCGTGAATCGTCGCGGCGCGCAGCGCCTCATGGTTGCTCATGCCGCCCTGCTGCAGCATCCAGAGTTCCCAGTGCGCGCCCAGCCCGTGCAACTGGCCATGCGCTCCGAGCTGCACCTTGCCGCCCCGCTTCATGAACGCCGTCGCCGCACGGGAGACGTCCTGGTACTGAAAGTCGTCCTCGGCCGCCATTGCACGACGGCGGGAGCGCGCATCCAGCTGTCCGTCGGGGAAGAAGTGGCGGAGCCGCTCGTTCTTCCACACCTCGTCATGCTGATACCAGTAGAACTCGCCGTTCAGACCACCGTAGTTGACGATCAACGTCGGCGTGTACCCTGACTTGCTGGCCGCCATAAGCGTGAGCGCATCGTTGTACAGCGGTGCGACCGGGATATTGTGCTCGACCCCCGTGTGCCCGTCCAGGACCATCGTCATGTTGTAGGCGTAGTTGCTGCCGCCCTCCGGAACGACCATCATCTCGAGTTCGCGCGCGGCCTCGATGATCTGCTGCCGCGCATCTCGGCGAGGCTGGTTGTAGCTCTTCACGCTGAACGCGCCCACCGCCAGCATCCGTCGCAGGTGGCTCTTCGCGTCGTCGAATGACGTGGTGATTGCCTTGGCCCCACCTTCGGCGCCATAGAGAATCGTACCGGTCGAGAAGAGTCGCGGGCCCAGGATCTCGCCGGACTTGATCATCTCCGATGCGCTGAAGACCATCTCGGTGCCGTTCGATGGGTCGTGCATCGTGGTCACGCCGAAGGCGAGGTTGGCCAGGAAGCCCCAGTTGGTGCGCGGTGTGATCCCGCTCGAACCCGTGCCGATGTGCGCGTGCGCGTCGATGATGCCGGGGATGATGTACTTCCCCGCGACATTCACCCGGTGCGCGTCCGAGGGTACCGTGACGCGACCCGACGGTCCCACCGCGGTAATCCGGTTTCCGTCCACCACGACGGTGGCGTTGCGGATCACCTCGCTCCCGTTCATCGAAATGACGGTGGCGCCGGTCAGCGCCAGCTTTCCTGTCGGCACACCGAATTGCTGGGTCATCCCGATCGGCGTACCGGCGCTGTCCGGACCAGTCAGCAGGGTCGTCGTGTCCGCCGTCTCGAACGCGAAGGTCGCCGACAGATCGCGCTGGAAAAGCTCCTGCCCCAGCGACCAGTACACGCGCTTCGAGTCCGCCGACCAGTGCAGGTAGAGGCCTGCGTCGCGCGAGATTCGCTTCACGGGCTCGGTCGATAGCGACGGGCTGAGCTCCACGGCGCCGCCCGTGCGAGGCAGCGGCGCAACGTAGGCGTTGAAGCGCTCGACCCAGGCGACGTACTTCTCGTCAGGCGACGGCGCGAACTGCGTGCCGTTCTCGGCGGTCACGTGCACCCGCCGGTCGCCGCCAGTGAGGTTCACGCTGACGAGCGCGGCCCGGTTGTTCTCCCCCGAGGACAGGAAGACCCGCGTGCCGTCACGATTCAAGCGGGGATCGGATCCCGCCTCGGTCACACGACGAGCCTCACCGCCTGACGAAGGCACGACATATACCCCGGTCTCGCGTGAATACAGGGTGCCCCGCAACCCGTCGCCGCCGATACGCCGGAAGACGACCTGCTGGCCATCGGGCGAGAACCTCGGCTCGATGTAGTGGCCGGGCTGGCGCGTGAGCAGGCGACCATTCCTCCCATCGGCCGAAACCGTGCGGATCGCGCCCAGTGAATCGTCATCCCAGGTGGCGTACACGATGCTGGCGCCATCAGTCGACCAGGACGGATACAGCTCGAAATCCGCGCTGCTCGTCAGGCGGCGTGGCGCGCCGTCGGGCAGGTCCTTGACCCAGAGCTTGCCGAGCGCGGTGTAGAGCACCCGCCGCTGGTCGGGCGAGACGCTCGCCCAGCGAAGCATCTTCACCGCGAAGGAATCCGGCGCCACCGCCTGGGGAAAGCGCACCGCGTCGGTGATCACCTGCGACACGCGAGCCGAGAAGGGAATCCGCGTTGCGTCCCCTTCGGCGACGTCCACGCTCCAGATACCGCCACCGGCCCAGATCACGATGCGTTGCCCGTCGGGGGTCCAGGAGTACCCCGGATACGTTCCGAAAATGGCCCACGCTTCCTGCTGGTCGCGATCCAGTCCGTCCCAGAGTGGCCGTTGGCGCCCGCTCTCCATGTCGTGCAGCATCAGTACGCTCTTGCCGTCGATCCGCCGGATGAAGGCCATGGTCTTTCCGTCGGGCGAGAGCTGGGGCCGCAGCGATCCGCCGCCGCCGCTCAGCCACGTACGGCGCTGACCCGTCTCGCGGTCGAAGCGCTGGACGACGTAAACGACAGTGTACGGATCGCGGTTGTACTGGAACCCGCCGCCCGGCGACACGTCCTCGCTGAAGAAGACGTAGCGCCCATCAGGAGAGACCGTCGGTTCCGTGGCGTTCTGTTCCCAGTTGCGGCGGTCGGTGAGCTTGAGTCCGCTGCCGCCACCCGTGTGGTACAGCCACATCTCGCCCGCGCCAACGGATCGGGTGTTGCGGAAGTGCTTGCGGCCGACGAGGTACTGCCCGTCCGGCGTCCATGCAGGATTCGAGACTTCGCGCTCGCGCTCCTTCGTGATCTGGCGGGCGTCCTTCCCCCCGGTGTCGATCGTCCAGAGGTTCATCAGGCCGTCGCGGTCCGACGCGATCGCAATGCGCTTGCCGTCGGGTGAGAAGCGCGGCTGCGTCTCCCACGCGGGTCCACCGAGCACGAGCGTCGCCTGTCCGCCCGTGATGGGCATCCGGTAGATGTCGCCCAGGAGGTCGAAGACGATCGTGCGGCCGTCGGGCGACACGTCCAGGGAGATCCACGTCCCTTCGGTCGTCTCGAAACTCAGGTCCGTCGCCGCGGAGCGCCGCGCGCTGACGTCCCACTTGGCCGGCACCGTCGTGGCGGAACCCTGCTGCTGTTGCGCGGCGAGTGGCGCTGCGCCCGCGAGGGCGAGGGCTAGAAAGGTGGCGCGTCGCATCGTCGTCTCGTGCTGATGTGAGTAGATACGGCCGGCGGCGGCGAATATCCTGAGCGTAAAAGCCCGACTCTGTCCCACCTCCCCGCCCAAGTGACAAACTCGCCGAGCCGGGCGGACGGAACAAGGCGGCCAGGGCCGAAGGGCGACTCGATGATGCCAGGCCGACCAGCCCCCCGCCCCCACTGACGACTGACGACTGACGACTGACGACTGAGGACTGACTCTACCCGGCAAACCGTTCCGGATATCGCTTCCTGAGGTACAATTGCTCCGCCATCACGGCCGAATAGGGAAGCCCCGGCGGTTCGAGCACGACCACGATGGTCGACTCCTGCCGTCGGCTCATCGTCCCCCTGACCGGAAACTTGCCGACCCGCTTGAACACCACGGTTCCCATGACGTCGTCTCCCGGTTCCGGTTCATGTCCCGCCACCGGCTCGTACCGGATTCCGCGCTCCGACGCCTCATGGATGGGCATCTTCAACTGGCCAATGAGAAACTCGGCCAGGTCATCCGGCGGGAAGCGCAAGCGGTAGAACTGTCGTTCCCTTTCGTATGGCATCCGCTCAGGACACTGGTGGCACGCGGTCGTCAGGCGGCGCAAAGTTGGAAAGGAACTGCCGCTCCTCACTTGTGAGCGACGACATCCCGTGCGCGGAGATCTTGTCGAGGATGCGGTTTACCTCGTCACGATTCACCTCATGCACGTTCGCCAGGTCGATGTCCGGACGCTTGACGAACTGCAGCTCGCGTACAGCCGGCGCGGCGGTGGCCTTCTTCCGGAAGGAATCGCGGCCGCGCTGGAGCCACTTGAGGTACAGGAAGGCGCCGAGGTAACCGCCGAGGTGCGCAAAGTGGGCGATCCCGCCGCCTCCGCCACCCAGCCCGCTCCAGAGCGACAGCGCCGTGGTGACGATCACCAGGATCCGCGCCGGCACGGGGATGATGCCCCAGATCAGGATCGGCGCATCGGGCCAGAACCAGGCGAAGGCCAGCATCACGCCGAAGACCGCCCCCGACGCCCCGATGATCAGCGCCGGCGGTCCCATGACCAGCGACAACAGCGCGCCAGTCACTCCGCTGATGAAATACAGCTTCAGGAACGAGCTGGAGCCGAGTCGTTCCTCGACGCGAGGCCCGAAGAAGAACAACGCGATCATGTTGAACACGATGTGCATCAAGCTGCCGGGCGAGTGCAGGAACATGTACGTGACGAGCGTCCACGGACGCACGAACACCGCAGGCGGATAGAATCCGAAGGCGGCGGTGAACCCGCGCCCCAGCGTCTGCTGAAGGAAAAAGACGCCGATGTTCGCGAAGAGGAGGATGCGGACGTATTGAGTCACGTCGTGTCTGAGGTCCGGGCAAGTGGAAGCGCCTCGTAAGATCGTCACAGGCAAACGCGGCACGCTACCCAACGGGGCCGGGCCGGGAGCGGTTTCTCGAACCGGGAGACGATGGGAGTCGGCTGACGGCTGCTGGCAGGATGCTGGTTGCTGCCTTGCTGGTGGCTCGTGCCGGCTGCTATTTGAGATGGGATCATTCCCACTCCCCACACACGGTATCCAGCAACCATGCCTTCAGAAGCCTGCCTCCCGCGCCGGCCACCAGCCACAGGCGGCAACACGCGGCAGCCCGGCGTGACCCGCGCACTCGCCGCGATCGCCGCGCTGGCGCTGGCCTCGTCGCCACTCCCGGCGCAGCAGCCTGCGCCGCTCACCGTGGAACGCATCTTCGGCTCGAGCCAGTTCTCCGGCGAGCCCTTCGGTCCCACCAAATGGATCTCCGCGTCCGCGTATACGATCCTGGAGCCCCTGGCGTCGGGCCGTGGTGCCGACATCGTCCGCGTGGACGCGGCCACCGGGACGCGCACCACCATGGTCAGTGCCGACTGGCTGCGGCCCTCGGGGGCCGGCGCGCCGCTGGACATCGAGGAGTACGAGTGGACCGCCGATGGCGCCAGGTTGCTCATCTTCACCAACTCGGCGCGGGTCTGGCGGGGGAATACCCGCGGAGACTTCTGGGTCCTGGACCTGGCGAGCAAATCGCTCGGGCAACTCGGCGGACCTGGTGCCGCACCCTCGTCACTGCAATTCGCCAGGTTCTCCCCGGATGGAAAGCGCGTCGGCTACGTCCGCGGGCACAACATCTACGTGGAGTCGATCGAGGACGGAGACATCGTCGCGCTCACCACCGACGGCTCGGATGACATCATCAACGGCACATTCGACTGGGTCTACGAAGAGGAACTGGGTATGCGCGACGGGTTC
>DASWGU010000296.1:0-1967 GCA_036393555.1 Gemmatimonadaceae bacterium | reverse complement strand
GCGAGATGTCCTAAAGCGTCAAACGCATGAGACTAGCGCAGGTCAGGGGAGATCCCAAGGCTGCGGTGTAGTTCTGAGTCGCGCTCGCCCTGAGTCGGTCGACGGTGTCGCGAAAGGACGCGAAATCTGCGTCGACGATCCGCGCATGATACGCGGCGCCGGTGTGCACCGCCATGGCTACAGCGGGTCCACCAGGGTCACCTTGTCGCCCAGCACCCGGCCCGTGGCGACGGACTGGACGTTGTTGTTGGCCGAGACCACCAGGAGGCTCTCGCCCTTGCCGACCTGGTAGGACAGCCCGATATCGCGATCGCCTCCGGCGCCGCGGACGACGTTGTTCACCACGTTCAGCATCCCGACGCCACTGTTCACCTGCGGAACACCGATGTAGACGAACCGGCCGGTCACGGTTCTGGCGTTCGCGCCCAGCCGGAACACCTTGTTGCCGGAGATCACGCTGGCCGTGCCGCCTTGCACGGTGCACGCCACCCCGAACCAGGTACTGTCCTCGCCTCCGGCGCTGCCGAACCCTTCGATGTAGTTGTTCTCGATGGTGGTGCCCCAGCACCGGTGCGCGTAGATGCCATGCCGCCCGACGCCGTACACGTGATTGCCCAGGATCTTCCACCCGGCGGCGTTGTCCATCTGGATGGCGGACAGCCCCGAGTTGGCGATCCAACTGTCCAGCAGATCCCAGTCGGTGACCGCGTTGCCCGGGTCGAGCACCCGCAGTCCGTGGCCGCCCGATCCGGTGACGAAGACATTGCTGATGCGTCCGTTGACCTGCGTGGAGGTGAGGCCGGTCTTGCCGTCACGGCCCAGACTCGTCAGATGCATGCCGTCTGCGGGCGCGCTGCGCACCTGGAGGTCTTCGATGGTGGTGAGCCAGGAGCGGATCACGAGCGCGTTCGTGCCTGTGTTCGCGCCCTTGTTGCCGTCGATCGTCAGATGGGCGATCCGCACGGGGCGGCCAGTGCCCGACGCGTTGGACATCCAACTGTCCGAGGCCAGCAGCGCCGGCAGGTTCGCGCCATCGGCCTGACGGATGACCGTGCCGGTCCGGGAGTCTCCGAGATAGCTTCGATCTCCCAGCAGGACGATCGTGTCGTTGACCAGGCACGTGCCGTGGATATGGATCGCATCGCCGGTCCGGCTGCCGCCAATCGCGGTGTTCAGTGCTTTCGCGTCGCCGGCCGTATTGCCGCAGTTCACGTCTACGACGGCCGCGTCCGACACCACGCCGCCCGTGGTCACTGCCACGAGCAGTCCGAACGCCGGGAGTAATCCGGTTCTGGGCATGGGCTAGAGCATGACGTCGTTGTGGTGCAGCCCTGTGGCTCCGCTGGGTCGCACGGGCGAGCGCTCGGCGATCTGCGGGGTGCCATCCTGCTCGACGCAGCGCACCGTGAAGGTGTGGTCGCCGGCCTGGAACGGCCACTCGAAGCGCCAGAGCACCCAGGTGCGATCGGAGAGGGGCTGGCGCAGCGCGGCGGTTTGCCACTCACCGTCATCGACCTGGACCTCGACGCGGCCAATGCCGCGGGCACCCGCGTGGGCGATACCGCCGATGGGAATGCGCGTCGTCCGATCGGCGGCCGAGAGCATCATGTCGACGCCAACCGTGTCGATCACCGATGTGGCCTTCATGCGAGCCTCGCGATCCCAGCCGCGGCTCACCCAGTACCCCGGTTCGTCCTGCGCGATGGCCTCGATCGACTGGATCCACTTCGGCTGTTTCATGCCGTAATGGTCGGGTCGATAGACGCGCAGCGGAAAGCCGTGCCCGATCGGAAGCGGCAGACCGTCCCATCCATACGTGAGCATGATCCGGGAGTCCGCCATGACATCGGCGATCGGGATGACCTCGTGGAAGTCGTCGACGGAGCGAATGCGCAGGTGACTGGCCGAGCGCTGGGGACGCACCGCCTCCAGGATTTGCTGCAGCGACACGCCCGTCCAGCGCTGGG
>DASWGU010000295.1:0-16723 GCA_036393555.1 Gemmatimonadaceae bacterium | reverse complement strand
GTCCGATGCGGGTCGATGTCTGCCTGCGCGTGACAGCCAACCTCACTGCAGCATTCGGCCGTTCCAGCAACCGCTCGGGGCACCGGCACGCAACGCATGACCGGCGGCCGAGATCGGCAAACCGGTTGACCGCGCGCCTCAGCCGGCCTCACTCACGTACCGTGCCATTACGCCACGTCACGCGGTGATACGTGGCGTAACATCGGCGGTCCATACAGCGGGCTGATCCACTGCTACGCAACTGCCGAATCCGTATCACACTCCCGTTCCGGAAATCACAATGCGGGAGACGAGTGTCGCCGGGATCGAGCCACACCCAAGGACACGGTCGTGAAAGCGGCGTGGCCGAAACGCCTCCCCTTCCACGGCTTCCGCCGCGTGCCTGGCGCCCCACAGTTCCCGCAGCCCCAGCCAGCGCATCACGCCTGTTCCGGGCAACATGGAGCATCGCGTCACCTCCGCACGAGCCGTGACCTCCGGCACCTGGGCCACGACGTGATGAAAGCGCACCGCGTCCTCGAAGGAGAGACGCCCGGTGTGGAGTTCCAGGTCCACCACGGCGCGTACCATGAGGTGCACGCGCTCGCGCTCCGCAGCGAGGCGCTCGTCCGGCTGCAGGAACCCGAGTTCCTCGGTGAGTTCAGTGGCGTACGCGGCCCACCCTTCCCCGATGGTCCCGCCCGCGGTCATCGCCATGCGGGTGGCACCATCCACGCCGGCAATCCGGCCGATGCGCGACGGCGAGCGCGCCGCATGCCAGTACTGAACGTGCCGGCCCAGTCCGCCATGGTGCACGGCGTGCAGCAGCCGGATGGAGGCGTGACTCCACGCCCGGGCGAATGCGTCTCTCGTGGCGCCGTCGTCGTCCTCGTCAGGCACCGGCACAGCGTAGTGGTCGGGGGCCGGCGAATCGGCCAGCGGAGGTGCGCGATACAGTCGCCACGAAAGGCTCCGCGACGCGCGACGGGCCCAGGCCGGCATCGGAACAAACCGCATCGGGCGATCCGGCCAGGTGGCCTGGTCCGCACCGATGCGGCTGGCCTCCTGCCACGCCGACTCGCAGGCGGCCAGAACACTCCCGGATGCCGGGCGCTGCGCAGCGAGCCGCTCGGACACTTCCTGCCAGGACGACGCCCCCGACGACCGCACCAGTTCGGACAGGCGCAACCGCTCGCGTTCCAGCGCGGCCCGTGCCTCGTGCCGGAGCCGCTCGACCGGCCGATCGCACCAGTGGCCACGGCGCAGCGTCAGGTCCAGCAGCCCATGCCCGGCCGCATAACGAGTTGCGACATCGTTCGCGCGGGCCGCTACATAGGCGCGGAACCAGTCGAGCGCCGCCGACGCATGCGTGGCGGCATCCTGGAAGGCGCGACAGAGCGGCACGGGCGCCTGCTCCGACACCGGCCATCCAGCCAGGTCGGCAAGCAACAGCAGCCCGCCGTCACAATCCCGTACCGCGCGCTCACGCCACGTGGCGGGTAGCGGCCCCTCTCCCAGGCTGCGTCGCGCACCGTGCAGGAAGCTCGGGAACGCTCTCATTCTCGCTACCGCCGCCTCAACCCGCGGCTCTACCGGTCCACTGGACGACGCGATGGCAACCAGCGAAAAGAGCGCCTCCCCGATGGCCAGCGCCGGGTTCCCCCGGACGAAATGGCGCGAATCGTCCTCAGCCAGCCGAACCTCCAGAAACGCGTCGGCCAGTGCCCCGTCGATCGCTTCCCAGTCCGGCGTGGAGACCTCGTCAGCTTCCAGCACGCCGAAGCCGTTCTCGGCCAGCCGGCGGCGAAGCCGGCTCATCTCGTTCCGCGCCGCCGCCAACCCCTCGGGCGAATAGTCCGGCAGCAGATGATCGCAGTCGTGCCGGCCCGCGAACGTCGCCGTCACCGGATGGAGCCGGTAGAATGCTGCGAAGAACTCGTCGAGAGCGGACTGGGACAACGTCGTGACGGTACGGTCGGGGACGAAAAGCGACGGGACGGAGAGAGGACGGCGAATGTAGCGGACGGCCGCGGCGTGAACCACCGCGACCGCTGAAACCGGCGCGGCGGCGGCGCGTATATATATCCCTTACCTGGTACGGGGAGAGCCATGGATCGCGGGGCGATGGAACTGCTGCAAGGGACGCTGGATGTCCTCGTCCTGCGGACACTGGCCTGGCAGCCGATGCACGGATACGGCGTGTCACGCTGGATCCGGGAACGGACCCAGGGCACGCTGGAAATCGAGGATGCACCGCTCTACAAGGCGCTGCACCGGTTGGAGAAGGCAGGCTGTGTCCACGCCGAATGGGGGATATCGGACAACAACCGGCGTGCCAGGTACTACCGACTCACGACGGCCGGACGCCAGCGGCTGCGAGCCGAGGAGTCGGCCTGGCGCCGCTACGCGGCGGCAGTGTTTCGCGTGCTGGAGCCGGCCTGATGCGGCGACTCGTCCAGTTCTGGCGCCGATCCGGCGCCATGATCCGGCGTGACGTGGACGCAGAGCTCGCGTTCCACATCGACGCGCGGACCGAAGCGCTCGTAGGCACCGGCGTGCCGCCTGACGAGGCACGGGCGAGAGCCCTGAGGGAATTCGGAGACCTTGAGGACGCGCGCCGTTACCTGCGCCGCGTCGATGCGGACATTGAACACCGGCAGCGACGGAGGGACTACGTGAGCGAGCTCCGGCAGGACCTGGCCTATGGACTGCGCACCTTACGACGCGCGCCGACATTCACCATCACCGCAGTGCTCACCATCGCCCTGGGCGTTGGTGCCAATACCGCCATCTTCTCGGTCGTTCATGGCGTCGTTTTCAAGCCGCTCCCCTTCCCCGCGCCGGAGCAGCTGGTGCGCATCTGGTCGGCCAATCCGGGGTCGGACGCGCGCCGCACACCGGTCTCCCCACCGGATCTGGACGACTGGCGCGCGCAACGCACGCAATTCACCGACATTGGGGGTTACTGGTTCGCGGACGGCGGAAGCGGCGTGGACCTCACCGGATCGGGCGATCCCCAGCGCCTCTCGGTGGCCTTCGTCACGGCCGGTTTCTTCCCGGCGTTAGGGGCCCGTGCCGAGGTCGGCCGGCTGCCGCGCGACGACGAGATGGTCCGCGGCGGCGACGACCGGGTCGTCGTGCTGTCGCACGGCTTCTGGCGGCGGCAGTTCGGCGCCGACTCCTCGCTGGTCACCCGTACGGTGACGCTCAACGGCCAACCCTACCGCGTAGTCGGCGTGCTCGGGCCGGCGATGCGACTCCCGTCCGACCGCGTCGAGGCCTTCATCCCCTATTCCACCATTCCGGACGAGTCCATCCCCTACATCCGACCGGTCCGTGTCCTCGACGTCGTCGCCCGGATGAAGGAGGGCGTCACACTCGCCCAGGCGCGGTTGGAGATGAACACGATCACCCAACGCCTGTCGGAACAGTACCCGGCGAACGCCAACTGGTCGGAGGCGACCGTGATGCCACTGGCCGATGCGATCACCGGGGATGTGCGTCGCGGGCTCGTCGCCCTCCTCGGCGCCGTCGGGTTTGTGCTCCTCCTTTCCTGCGTGAACGTTGCCAGCCTGTTGCTTGCCCGTTCCAGCGTGCGTGAGCGCGAGGTGGCGCTGCGCCTGTCGCTCGGCGCCACACGCGGGCGCATCGTCAGGCAGATGATCACCGAGAGCCTGTTGCTCGCAGCGATCGGTGGAACCGTCGGCGTTGCGGGAGCAGTCTACGGGTCGCGTGCGCTGGTTGCGCTTGCGGCCGGTCAGTTGCCCCGCACCAGCGAGATCACGCTCGACGGCACCGTGCTGTTCTTTGCGTTGGGAGCCACGCTCGTCACCGGTGTGCTGTTCGGCCTCGCTCCCGCCGTGCGTGCGGCGGGGACCGACCTGCAATCCTCGCTGCGCGAAGCGGGCCGGGGACTCGTGTCGGGCGGCAGCCAGCGCCTGCGAACCGGACTCGTCGTGACCGAAGTCGCTCTCGCGGTGGTGCTGATCGTCGGCGCGGGGCTGATGACCCGCAGCTTCATTCAACTGCTGCGCGTGGACCTCGGCTTCCGGCCCGAACGGCTGCTCGCAGTGAACTTCACCATCAACACCGGCCGCCACGAGGGATCGTCGTACCGGATGTTCTATCGCCAGGTGATCGATCGGGTACGCGCGGTGCCCGGACTCACGTCTGTCGGCGCCGTGAAGCACGCGCCGTTCCGCGGCAATGGCGAGCGGCAGAGCTTCGTGCCCCAGGGGATGACAATCGGACCGGGGGAGCAACCGCCGACCGCCGCCTTCATCCACGTGAGCGACGGCTACTTCGCCACCATCGGCGCGCGGGTGCTGCAGGGCCGCGAATACAACGATCAGGACGGGGCGCTCAGGGCCCCCACTCCTGGCGCGCTCCCTGTGTTTTCAGGAACGCCGACCGTGGTGGTGAATCGCACGCTGGCCGATCGCTGGTTCCCCGGCGGTAGCGCCGTTGGGAAATCGCTGCGCATCGGGGGGGACTTCGACGTTCCCATCATCGGCGTCATTGCCGACATCCGGCAGACGTCCATCGAGGAGCCGGTCCAGCCGACCGTCTACATCAACAACATGATGAACTCGCGCGTGCAGGTGACACTGGTGGCGCGAACGCAGGGCGAGCCGCTCGCCATGGCGGGGGCGGTGCGCGACGCCATCTGGTCACTCGATCGCGAGCAGACCATCACGTCCATCTTCACCTTCGACCAGCTGGTCAGCGAAGCCGTGGCACGACCGCGCCTGTTGACGGTCCTGCTCGGTCTGTTCGGAGCGTCGGGCCTGCTCCTGGGTGCGGTGGGGCTGTATGGAGTGCTCGCCTATCTGGTGAGCAGCCGGCAGCGAGAGATCGGTGTCCGCATAGCGCTGGGCGCGTCCCGGTCGTCGGTTCTGGCGATTGTCGTGCGACGCGGCCTTCTCATGGCGGGGACCGGGACGCTGATTGGAGTCCTGGCGGCGTTTTCGCTGACTCGATACCTCCGCGACGTGCTCTTCGGGGTGGAGCCCAACGACCTGTTCACCTTTGCCGTGGTTGCGGCATCGATGATCGCAGTGGCCGGGTTGGCGAGTGCGGTACCGGCACGGCGGGCCGCGTCGGTGGATCCGGTGATCGCGTTCCGGAGTGATTGACTGCGTGACGTTGACTCATTACGGGTGCACTGCGTCGCCAACATCCCGGAGACGATCAACGCGATCCAGATCCCTGGTGCCCGCCGGCCGGGTCCTGCCGGTAGTACGCGGCCAGTACCGCATAGAGTTCCGGATGAGCTGATCTCAGCGCGTCCGGCAGCTCGAAGAATGCCTCCGTCGCCACGGCGAAGAACTCCACGCGGTCCTCGGCGCCGTAGGGATCGAGCAGCGTCTCACGTCCGTCCCTGACGTCGTCGCAGAGCTTCGCATATTCGCGGCCCGCCACGGCGGCGAACCGGCGGGCGGCGGCCGAATCTGCATGGCGGGGGACGCCGTTGTCCTCGCCGTCCTCGAAGTCGAGCTGATGCGCCAGCTCGTGGAACAGGACGTTGTCTCCGTCTTCAGGGTCGGCGATACCGGCCAGCGCGTCGCGCCACGACACTACCATCGCGGCGAGATTCGACTGCGTGTGTCCAGCGTGCCACTCCGGCCCCTCGCTGACGATACCGCCGCCGAGGTCTCGCGGCTCGTCGATAACGTACTCGTCCGGATAGACCAGAATCGTCCGCAGGCGCGGGAAGCCATCGGTGTTCCCGCCCAGCATGAGCAGACCGGCGTGGGCCGCAATGGTCACCCGGTGTACGTCGTGCAACCGAAGTCCGCCACACCCTTCGAAGTGCTTGTCCTCGACAAAGCGGTGGACCAGCCGTTCCAGTTCGGCGCGCTGCGGCGACGTGAGACGGCGGGCGTATGGCACGTGGCGCGCAATGATCGCGCGCCAGGCCGCCGGAGTAGGAGGGTACTGGTCCTGCCGCGAACGAGAGAAGAATGCCATACTGGAAGATGCTGTCTGGTGAGCCCCGCATGGCAACCGGAACGCATGACGGGATCGCGGTCCGGCCTGGATTCCGCACCCGAACGCTGCGGTCATCGCGACACGTCCCGTGATATACTCCCTGCGTGAGCGCCGACGACCACTTCCCGATCGCCCCGCCGATCGCACCCATGCTCGCCACGCTCGCCGACGGCATTCCGCCTGGCGGGGACGTGCTCTTCGAGCCCAAATGGGACGGGTTTCGCGCCCTCGTGTTCCGCGGCCGAACGAGCGTCTACATCCAGAGCCGGGACAGCAAGCCGCTGGACCGGTACTTCCCCGAGCTGAGCGCGGCGCTGCTGGCTCAGTTGCCCGGCGGCTGCATCGTGGACGGCGAGATCGTGATTGTCGGTCTGCGGGGGCTCGACTTCAATGCCCTGCAGCAACGGCTCCATCCTGCAGCATCACGCGTGACAAAGCTCGCCGCGGCCACGCCATCTTCGTTTGTGGCGTTCGATCTGCTCGCCATCGATGGCTCCAGCGTGATGGACGCATCACAAGCCGATCGACGCGCGATGCTCGAGCGTCTGATGGCGGGAGCAGGACCACCGCTGCACCTCACGCCCATGACGCGCGACGGCGAGACCGCGGTTCGGTGGCTAGCCGAGTTCGAGGGCGCGGGACTGGACGGCGTGATGGTGAAGCCGGCGCAGGGCCGGTACCTCCCTGGCAAGCGGGCGATGATCAAGGTCAAGCACGCTCGCACCGCCGACTGCGTGGTCGCGGGGTTTCGCTGGTACAAGTCGGGCGACGACGCCGTCGGCTCGCTCCTCCTCGGCCTGTACGATGACCGTGGCACCCTGCAGCACATCGGGGTCACGTCGTCATTCACCATGGACATGCGGAAGCGCATGGTGGAGGACCTCGCGCCGCTGCGAGTGAATGCTCTCCAGAACCACCCGTGGCGGGAGTGGGCCAGCGCGACCGCTGGCGGCCGGATGCCGGGCGGCCAGAGCCGCTGGAGCGCCGGCAAGGACCTCTCCTGGGAGCCGCTCCGTCCCGAGCGCGTGTGCGAGGTGAAGTACGATCACCTGCAGGGTGAACGGTTCCGGCACGCCGCGGTCTTTCTGCGCTGGCGACCCGACCGTGAGCCGGGGGACTGTCGCTACGACCAGCTCGAGGTCACTCCGCCTTACGAGCTGGCGAAGGTCTTCTCGTCCGGATCCAGCGGTTCCTGAGCCGGACGAAGCTCCCCGGGAACGTGCTGCAGGTTGACACGAATCCTGGTCCAGGTGGTGTATTGTCCGCGCATCGAGTCGACCAGCACGTCGGCCGGGTGGAGGAGCGCCGCTGCCTCGGGGTGACGCGCCTTCCAGCGTTCCAGACCCGCGACGGCATCCTCCTTCTTCTTCGCCCGACCGATCTCGATGAGCGGGCGCTTCGGGATCCGGCGGCCGGTTCCCCCGGCGGAAAGGGCCTTCGTTGCCCGGGCGCGCGACGGTTGAACGCGTTTCGGTTCGCCCCGCTGTTTCTGGTAATGCGGTGGCCAGGGCGCATCGCCCTGACCTTCCGCCTCCTGGATCGCCGACAGCTCGAGAAGCATCTCCAGCGACCCCGCTGCCGCATCGACCTGCGCATGCCGATCGCCTATGTCCGCGAAACGCGCCGGCAAGGTCACCAGCGTGAAGTCCTCCGGATGGCATTCATCCAGCTCCGCCCACGCAATCGGCGCGGACACGCGCGCATCCGGCATCGGCCGAACCGAGTACGCAGATGCGACCGTCCGATCCTTGGCGTTCTGGTTGTAGTCGAGGAAGACTCCGTGCCGTTCCTCCTTCCACCAGCGGCTGGTCGCCAGATCCGGGACCCGTCGCTCGACCTCACGGGCCAGTGCCAGCGCGGCGCGGCGGACCTGAGTGAAGTTCCAGCGCGGCTCTATGCGAACGATGACGTGGAGCCCGCGCGAGCCCGACGTCTTGGGCCAGCCGGTCAGGCCAACGTCCGCCAACGTCTCCTGGACCACTCGCGCCACGTCCCTGATCTGCGACCACGCGACGCCGGGCACCGGATCGAGGTCCACGCGCAACTCGTCCGGGTGATCCAGGTCTTCGGTTCGGACCGGGTGAGGATGCAGCTCCAGGCACGCCAGGTTCGCCATCCAGGCGAGGGCCGCCGCATCGCGCGGCACGACTTCCTCTGCCGTGCGCCCTGACGGAAACCGGAGCGAGACCACCTCGATCCAGTCGGGCCGCGAAGCGGGAGCCCGCTTCTGATAGAAGAACTCACCGTCAATCCCGTTCGGGTACCGGACCAGGACGTTCGGCCGGCCGCCCGCGCCGCGCAACGCGCCCTCCGCCACGGCGAGATAGTAGCGCACGAGATCCAGCTTCGTGTGCTTCGGGCCGGGGAAAAGGACCTTGCCCGGATTGGTGACGGTCACCGCGCGCCCGTCGATTACCAGTTGCTCGGCCTCGCCACCACCGGACAGCCGCGCGGCGCTCGCTCGGGGCATCCGCGCCTATGACTCGGACGAAAATGTGATTCGGAATCCATCCGGATCCTTGACCCGGAAAACGCGGGGCCCCCAGGGCGCGTCGACGGGCTCCGACTCCAGCACTCCACCGCGCTCCCGGATGCGCTGCGCAATCTCGTCCACGTTCTGGACTGTCGTGATCTGGAGCGACATCCCCTCGCCCTTCACTCGATCCCAACCTCTGCCGCCGTCGTCCTGCGTGATGAGCAGTCGCACGCGTCCCGCCTTGAGCGACACCGCCGTCAAGGCCGCATCGCGTTCGAATCTGCGGTCCACCGTGAAACCCACGACATCGACATACCAGGACAGGCTCCGTTCCAGATCCTTCACCGTCAACGACGCGGTCAGCGTCCGGCCGCGAAGCGATTCGGGCTTCGCCCGTACCGGAGCAGGCGCCACGACTGGATCATCACTCATGTCACTCTCACCGTAGGAGACTCGACCGAAGCCCGGATGTACACCAGTTCCTGTCCTTCCGACGCGCGACGCAGCATGAGCGAACCGCGGCTCATGTCGCCCATCCCCACGAATTCCGCCGGGCAGTGGAGCCTGTCGCCCAGCATGGCACTCAGTGGCACAACGTACTTCGGCGTCGCGATGCTGCCGAGCAGCACGACAGAATCGGACGGGCGGAGCTGGCTGGCGAGGCGACCGGCGTCAGTCAGCAGGGGTTCGGTGTACCGCGGATTCTCCAGGTCAACCGCGACGCTCGCTATGTCGCGCAGAGCCGCGAGATCAACAACGGTACAAGCCGGGCAGAGTCCGCGGCCTGGCACGATCACCTGCACTCCATCCCATCCCGCCGGCGGTCTGGCAAACGCCCGGGCGTAGGCAAGCTTGCCGCGGAAATACAGTGCGCTCATGAAGCTGAAGATCTCCCCGATCGGCGCGCCGGCCGACCGCAGCCGCTGCGCCAGTGGAGAACCCGATCCGCCCAGCAGGTATCCCGCACGCTTGCCGGCGCAATTCGCCGGAGAAAGAAGGAAGACCTGGCACCGTGAACGTCTCATGGTTCGCCGCCGACCGCACCGTGACGAGTCAGCGGGCAATTTCCACGCTCGTTCCCCTGAGCCAGACCTCGATCGGACGGCCGTCGAGCAGCGCAGGGCGGTAACGCAGGCGCCGGTACGAGTCCTGCATTTGCCGGTCCACGCTGAGATCGCCTGTGCCACTTCCCAGGTCCACCTGGCGAACCTCGCCAGCCGCGCCAATTCGCAGACGCGGGGTTACGGAGCGAAGCCGCGGCGGAGGCTGAGGACGATCCCCGGCCGCACCACGCGTGACGACCGTTCTGCTGTACGAGATCCGTTGGCTGGCCCCGGGAGGCAACTCGGGCTCGCACAGTATCGAACGTTCCAGCGTCAGCGCAGCAGGGTTACCCCCGAGGATCCGGACGCGGAAGTGCGACAGCTCGACCCGGGCCTCCTTTCGTACGGTCGCCAGCACGTGCTGAATGATCTCGTTACCCCTGGTGTGCGCCTTCAGAGAATCGACGAAGTACGCCTCGTGAGTCCCGCCGAGCCGCACGCTCACCAGCAGGTCCTGGGGATCGGATGGGCCGCCCGCAGGGAGTCCCGCCACCAGGGCCGCCGAATCGAGCAGAGCATCCAGGGCCGGGAACCGTCTCGGATCGGCAAGAGGATGGCAGGCGTTCTGGGGCGCTCTGGTGAGGCCCGCGTTGGGGGCGGATGGAATCCGCACACCGGCCCCGGACGGCCCGTGCAGCAGGAGTATTCCGCCCAATCAGGAATGCGTTGCGAATCATGCAGGGATCTCCGCAGTGAGAAATGGACACCGGCGCCGTCCCGAACGCCCGCGCCTCAAGTTTACGGAATCCGACCCAGCCGTCCACCCCAGATCCTGGCGTGCGTAACGAATCCGTTGCGGCACGGGTGGGTCCCTCGTACGTTCGGCGGCGCGCGATCGGCGTCCGACGCGCGACGCCACCCCACCACCGGCCGCAAATGGCAATCCTCGAGACGCTGGACCTGACGAAGAAGTACGGCCGGCTCACTGCGGTCGACAGCGTCTCGCTGGTCGTTGAGAAGGGTCAGGTGTTCGGCTTCCTGGGCCCCAACGGAAGCGGCAAGACGACGACCATCGGGATGCTTCTGGGTATCATCACGCCGACCGGCGGCGGGTTCCGTCTGTTCGGCCGCGACGGCACCGAGGAGTTGCACGCGGCCCGACGGCGTATCGGCGCCACGCTCGAGACGCCCAACTTCTATCCCTACCTGAGCGGGCGCGACAACCTGCGGATTGCCGCGCAGGTCAAGGGCGTTGAGGAACACCGCATCCCGGAGGCCCTGGAGATCGTCGGGCTCGCGGGCCGCCAGTCGGATGCGTTCCGGAAATACTCGCTGGGCATGAAGCAGCGACTCGCCCTTGCAGCCACGATGCTGGGCGATCCCGACCTCATCATCCTCGATGAGCCCGCCAACGGACTCGATCCGGAAGGCATGCGGGAAGTACGGGAGATCATCCTGGCGTTGGCGTCGCGCGGAGCAACGATCTTCCTTTCCAGCCATCTCCTGTGGGAAGTGGAACGCACCTGCACGCACGTCGCCATTCTCCGGTCCGGTCGCGTCGTCAGGCAGAGTGCGGTGGGCGATCTCGTCGCCGGGGCCACCGTCGTCTCGGTCGCCGCCGACGACGGGGAGGCGCTCCGGCTTATCGTCGCGGAATACCCGCCGGCCACCGGGCACGAGGAACGTGGTGATCGGCTGATCGTGCACCTGGCCGACGACGACGCCGCCGCGCTCAACCGGTTTGCGCACGACCGCGGCGTCACGCTGTCGCACCTGGCAGTGGAGAAACGGACGCTCGAGGACGTCTTCATCGAGGCGACCGCTCCGGGCGCGGGCGGTGCCACGTGAAGCTGGCGACGCTGCTGCGCATCGAATGGATCAAGACGACGCGTCGGCGTGCCTTCTGGGTCGCGGTGGGCTTCCTCGCGATCCTGTGCATGCTGGTGCTGGGCGGCGAGTTCCTCCAGGGCCGGCAGGGCGAGGGAGCACCCCTCGTTGCACCGTTCGTCTGGGCCACCGCCGCCGCGGAACTGGATGCCATGCCGGCCTTTTTCCTGGCGCTCGTAGTGGTCATGCTCGTCACCAGCGAGTTCTCCTGGCGAACGGCCCGTCAGAACGTGATCGACGGTCTGTCGAGGGAACAGTTCTTCGCGGCCAAGTCGCTCATGGTACTCATGGTCGGAGCCGCATTCATCGCGGTGCCGTTCGTTATCGCGAACGGCGTGGCGGTCTACGGCCTGTTTGCGGGCGCGACGCCCGCCACATCCGGTGCGATGACGCCGGACACCGTGGCAAACGCGCCTCTGCTCGATCTCCAGCAGCCGGACCGGGGGACCGAACGGGTGGGGATCGACACCGGCACCGTGACCGGGGGCCTCGCACCACGCGGGCTCCAGGTCGATTCAGGTCCGGCGGCAGCCGCGCGCCGAGCAGACTCGGCGCAGGCCGCCCTGCGTCAGGCGATGCAGGACCTGCGCAGGCAACGCCCACGGCCCGTCATCCCCGCGCCGGACCCCGACGCGTCCTTCATCACCCTGGCCGACATGCGGGTGCTCGGCGGCTTCGCTCTGGGGAGCGTGGGCTTCGCCAGCATGGCCTTCATGCTCGCCGTGATGCTCCGCAGCACGGGCGGCGCAATCGGCGTGTTCTTCCTGTACTTCGCGTTTCTGGAGCAGGTGATCGTGATGCTGCTCCGGCGGTTCGGGAGCGTGGAGCTGGCCCGGGACGTCGGTCCCTACCTGCCGACCGGCGCGCTGCGTGCGCCGATGGACCCACTGACATGGCACCCCGCCATGCTCGAGCGGCTGAATGCGATGGCCGCCTCCATCGGCCAGCCGCCGCAGACCGTGGAAGGCGACCCCCTGCGAATGATCGCGGTGGCGCTGGCCTGGATCCTGGTCTTCACGGGCGCCGCCTTCCTGGCGTTCCGTCGGCGCGACCTCTGAATCAGCGGGACCGAGGACAACGGGCGGGCGTCCGGCGCAAACCCTCCGGCCCAAACCGGTGTCTCTCCTCCAGATCATCTGGAGAAACACATGCCGCCCGACTCCGCGCACGTCCAGCACACGCTGGAAATGCTGGTCCTCAAGGCTCTGTCGCTGGCTCCGCTGCATGGCTGGGGGATCGGACACCGCATTGGCCAGCTGTCGAGGGGAGCGTTCGAGGTGCAGCAGGGATCGCTCTACCCGGCACTGCTCCGGATGCGCCGTCGTGGATGGATCCGGAGTGAATGGCGACGGACCGAAAACAACCGACGGGCGCGCTACTACCTCCTGACCGCCGCCGGCCGGCGCCAACTCGGTATCGAGACCGCCGCGTGGGAGCAGGCCACTGCAGCGGTGAGGGATTTTCTCCGACTCCGCTCCGTCGAGGAGACCACATGAGCATCCTCACCGATCTCGGCGTCCGGGTGCGCGCCCTGCTGTTTCGCCGGAGCGAGGAACGGGAACTGGACGAGGAACTGCACGATCACCTGGTACGCGAAGCGGCCGAACGCATCCGGCGCGGCGCCACGCCTGACGAGGCCCGGCGTGAGGCGGCCCTCGCCTTCGGCGGCATGGAGCAATTCACGGAGCAGGTTCGCGATGCACGGGGAACTCGCCCGCTGGAGGACCTCGTGGCCGACCTGCGGTACGCGGCGCGCGGTCTCCGACGAAGTCCCGCCTTCACTGTGACCGCGGTACTCGTGCTCTCGCTCGGGCTGGGCGCGACCGCCGTGGTCTACAGCATCGCGCACGCCGTTGTCCTCGCCGACCTGCCCTACCCTGACCCGGATCGCCTGGTCCGCGTGATGGAGCAGAATTCACCGACCAATCGGTGGGCGCTGTCCACCGCGGACGTGACCGCCATCCGTGAGCAGCAGCGCGTGTTCGAGGCCTGGGGGGAAATCCAGCGCACGGCCGCCGCCCTCAGCGGCTCCGGCGCTCCGGAGCGAGTCGTTGTGGGGCGGGTGTCGTCCGGTTACTTCGATGCGATCGGCATTCCTGTCGCCAGGGGCCGCGCCATCGAACCCGGTGATGGAGCCGCGGAGGCGCCGCCCGTCATGGTGGTCACCAACGCACTCGCCGAACGACGATTCGGCAACGCGAACTCGGCCGTGGGAAAGGCGCTCACGCTGGACGGAGTGACCCACACCATCGTGGGTGTGCTGCCCCCCGGCCGCGGCACACTCGGCGGCGCGAGCGCCGACGTCTGGCCAGCGCTCAAGCTGCAGCCTCCGACGCGTCGCGGCCCATTCTGGCTTGGCGGCGTGGGTCGGCTCAAGCCCGGCGTGAGCATCCAGGCGGCAGAGCGAGACCTGGCCAGCGTCAGTGACGCTCTCCTTCCCCTCTATACCGACTGGCACGACAGCGCCGCGAAACTCACACCGATCCCTCTGAGTTCCCTGATCGTGGGCACTACGGGCAGACAGGTGGGCCTGTTCGCCGGTGGCGTGGCGCTGGTGCTGCTTCTCGCGATCGTCAACGTCGCCACACTGGTGCTCGTACGTTCGTCGGCGCGTGAACCGGAACTGGCGGTTCGCGTCATGCTGGGAGCCCGGCGCCGGCGCATCGCACGCCTGCTGGTGACTGAGAACCTCCTGCTCACGCTCACCGCCGGGACGGTCGGCGTGGCGATGGCGGCCGTTGGACTCGACGTCGCGATCACGCAGCTGCCGGGCCTGCCGCGCATTCAGGACGCGACGCTCGATTGGCGCGTGCTCTCGCTGGCACTCGGGGTGTCCGTTCTGGCGGGCATTCTCGTGAGCCTGTCGCCGATTATGGGGCTGTCCGGTCCCGATGCCCTGGCACGCCACGCGGGTGGCCGACGTGCCGGATCAGGTCTGCGCACCGGCCGGCTGCGCGCCGTATTCGTCGTGACCCAGTTCGCTCTGGCGTGGCCGCTGCTCGTTGTGGCCGGGCTGTTGTCCGGCAGTTTCGCGCGGCTGCAGCGCGTGGATCACGGCTTCGATCCGGATGGCCTCGCGGCGGTGGCCGCGACACTCCCGCCGGCTCGGTATCCGAATGCGGCCGCGGTACAGGCGTTCTGGCTGGTCGCTCAGCAGCGGGTCGCCGGGCTTCCCGGCGTGACTGCGGTCGGATTGGCGACCCAGATCCCGCCGGATCGGTCGGGCAGCACCGACAACTTCAACCTTGTGTCCCGTCCGGTCCCGCGTGGACAATCTGAACCTCAGTCGCCCTGGTACTATGTGACGGCCAGCTACTTTCCTGCGCTCGGCATCGACCTGGTCGAAGGGCGAACGTTCACCGCTGCCGATACCAGCGCGGCATTTCCTGTCGTGGTCGTGAGCCGGTCGTGGGCGAGACGCTACTTCGGTCGCGCATCGGTGGCCGGCGAGCAGTTGATCCAGGGCGGGTGTTTCGACTGCCCTCGCACCACGATCATCGGCGTCGTCGAAGACATCCGGAACCTCGGACCGGCGCTACCGGCCGACGCCGTGTACGGTTCCCTGACGCAGATTGCGCCCCGGTCCCTTTTCGTTGTCGCTCGTCAGGCACGGACGACGGCGCGCCATGCCGAGGGCATGCGGGACGCGCTGCGGGCGCTGGATCCGGAACTTCCACTGACGGTCGCGACGCTGTCCGAGCGGCTGGACACGAGCCTGGCCGATCCCCGGCGGTGGGCGGCCGTACTATCAGCGTTTTCCGTTGTCGGCCTGGGACTGGCGTCCATCGGGATCTTCGGGCTCATGGCCAATACCGTTCGCCAGCGACGGCGGGAGATCGGCGTGCGACTGGCGCTGGGCGCAGATCCCGCAGGCGTAACGCGACTGATCGTCACGCGCGGACTGGCGTACGCCGTGACGGGCAGTGCCGTCGGACTGGCGGTCTCGCTGCTCGTCGCGAGCCGCCTTCGCTACTTGCTGTATGGAGTGAGCCCGACGGACGCCGCGACGTTCGCGGGAGTCGGCCTGCTCCTCCTGACGTCGGCGCTGGTGTCAACGTGGATCCCCGCGCGGCGTGCGGCCCGCATCAGACCGATCGAGGCCATCGCGAGCGACTGACCGGCCTGGTGCCGAGACAATTGGAGTGCAGCGGTCCCGTGTTCGCCCCGCACCGGGCGGCGGGGCGGGTTGCGTGACCGTCAGACCTGGGGCCGCTCCAGTGACTCGCTCAACGCCGCCGTGAGAGCGACGTTGCCGCTCACGATGTCCTTCCAGGCGATTTCGTGGCCGTTGCGTTTCCCTTTCGGCACGAGCTTCAGCCCCTCGGGAGAAATGGTGAGCGTGTACGGTTCGTCGTTCACCATCAGTTCGCGTCTGAGGGGCTTCTCCAGCTTGGTCGCCATGTGGTTCGTCTCCGCTGAGGTTGGCTCGCCATCTACCGACCGTTGCAATCTGCGTGGCTTCCACAAATATCGCTTCTGCCCTGCTGGCGGGAGGCCGTGGGGCGCGCGGGATTCGATCGCTGGCGACCACAGGAGCGCTTCCGCGACCAGCCTGAGGCATGTTGTTTCACGACGGTTCGACCGGGGCGGAGCGAGCTGCCGGCTCGACGAGACGGCGTAGTCGGGCGTACCTCCATTGACTGATTTCACCACCGGGACGAGCGCTGTACGTTCGGGATGACCGTGAGCCGGTGCTCACTCCTCGCGAGGTTGGTTGCCTGGCCAGCTGAGCTGATCCGGCCCCCGGGCCGTTCTGGTCGTCGAAAACCAGGAGCCCGACATAAGGGTGCGCACCGTTGCCAGGTACTCCCGACACCGCAGCGATGGGTCCGGCGACCTTCGCGGATGCCGTGACGGAGCTGTTCGCGCAAGCGTTGAAGATCAGCGATCCGATAGCGACGAACAGTCGATGCTGGCGCATGCGTCCGCCTGAAGGTCAAGATTGCCGGCCGGGACGGTGAATGCGCCAGGTTACCCAGTCGCTGACCTGCCGTAATACGCACAGTGAATCCACCTTCCCTCCTGTCAGGCAGGCCTCGATCGCGCGCCTATCGAAAAGGGCCGGCGTGAATCGTTGCCCTTACCTGCCCTCGCGTACAACCCGCGGCGACCCGGAGAACTTCTCCGGTTGTTGATTGTGGAACCGGGAGCAGCACACTCCGCTCCCGTTCTACCTCCCACCGTCGGCGATGAACTGGGCCATCCGTTGCTCCAGAACCGGCAGCGGCACCGAGCCCAGCGCGAGGATCACGTCGTGGAACCGCCGCTGGTCGAAGGTCGGGCCGAGTTGCTCCTCGGCTTCACGCCGATGCCGTCGGATCTGCATTTCTCCCAGCTTGTACGCCAG
>DASWGU010000294.1:0-9883 GCA_036393555.1 Gemmatimonadaceae bacterium | reverse complement strand
CGTGAGTGCTGGAAGGCGGCTAAGTCGTGAGTGCTGGAAGGCGGCTAAGTCGTGAGTGCTTGGTGCTGGACCTGCTGGCTGGAACTGGGGCTGGTGCTGGGTGCTGGGTGCCAAGTGCTGGATGCTGGATGCTGGATGCTGGATGCTGGATGCGGATGCGGATGCTTGATGCTTGATGCGGGGTGCTGACTCAGCCCGAGCTCCCGCTCGTGGCATCCGCTTGAGGACTTGGCACTCACCACCCAGCCTGATCCTGCTGCCCACATGCGTCTCGTCCACCTCTCGGACCTTCACCTCGGCTACCGACAGTTCCAGCGGCAGACCGCTGCGGGCATCAACCAGCGGGAGGCCGATGTCGCTGCCGTGTTCCGGTCCGCGATCGACAAGGTCATCGAGATCAAGCCGGACCTGGTGCTGTTCGCCGGCGACGTCTTTCACAACGTGCGCCCTTCGAACCCGGCGATCCTGCTGGCGTTCACGCAGTTCTCGCGCCTGGCGCACGCACTGCCTGACGCGACCATCGTCATGGTCGCCGGCAACCACGATGCGCCCCGGTCGGCGGAGACAGTCTGCATCCTCCGGCTGTTCGCTCCCCTGGGTATCCACGTGGTGGACGCGGAGGCCAGGCGCCTCACGTTCCCGGAGCGTGATCTGTCCGTCCTGGCCGTACCCGGCAGGCCGGCGCCGCGTCCCGCGCTGCGCCCCGATCCCGGGTTCGCGCGCAACGTCCTGGTCATGCATGCCGAGATGCAGGGCGTCATCCCGCTGTCCCCATCGGATACGGAACGCGCCGCGCTGCAGGTGGTGCCGGAGGACATCGGGTTCGGGCAATGGACGTACGTCGCAATGGGCGAATACCACGTCTTCCGCCAGCTGGCGCCGAATGCCTTCTACTCGGGATCCATCGAGTATACCAGCTTCAACATCTGGGGCGAGCTGCAGGAGGAGAAGGAAGTCAGGATCCGGGGCAAGGGCATCGTGGAGTTCGATCTGGCGAAGGGGCGCCGGACGTTTCACTCGCTCGCTCCGGCGCGCGCCCTGGTCGATCTGCCCGTCGTGGATGCGCAAGGCCTGACCGCCGCCGACATCGATGCCGCGATCCAGGCGAACGTGGACCGCTGGCCGGGCGGCATTGACGACCGGATCGTGCGTCAGGTCGTGATCGACATTCCCCGGCACGTCTATCGGGAGCTGGACCACCGGGCGGTGCGCGAGTACAAGCGCCGCACGCTCTCGTTCCAGCTCGACACGCGCCGCCCGGAGCTGATCCGCCAGTCGGCGTCCGGTGCGGCCGGCCGCCGCGCCTCGCTCACCGACACCGTCCGCGACTGGCTCTGGTCTCGTACGATTCCGCCTGACGTGGATCGGGAGGCGCTCGTCGAACTGGGGCTCAAGTACCTCGGGGACGCGGAGTCGGCCGAGCGCGAGGTCCTCGCAGCACCGGCGGAGGAAGTGTGAGGCTCAACAGCCTTCACCTCACCAACTTCCGGCAGCATGTCGAGTCACGGATCGAGTTCGACCTGGGCCTGACGGGGATCATTGGTCCCAACGGAGCAGGGAAGAGCACCGTCCTCGAGGCCATCGCGTGGGCCTTGTACGGACAGTCGGCGGCTCGCGGCACGCGGGATTCCATCCGGAACGTCCGGGCTGGCGCGCGGGCGCCTGTGCGGGTGGAAGTCGATTTCGACCTGACGGGACACCGATACCGGGTCGTGCGGGGGCTGACGACGGCCGAGCTCTATCTGGACGGCGGCGGCCAGCCGATCGCGACGACCATCACCGAGGTCAGCGACCTGCTGCAGCGACGGCTCGGAATGACGCGAGCCGAGTTCTTCCATACCTACTTTACCGGGCAGAAGGAACTGAGCGTCATGGCGGCCATGGCGCCCAACGAGCGGCAGTTGTTCCTGTCGCGCGTGCTGGGCTATGACCGGATCCGCGCGGCCCAGGGCATGGTTCGAGACCGGCGCAAGCTGGTGGGCGCGGAGATTGCCGGCGTGAAAAGCGCCATGCCTGACGCGGACGCCATCGCCCGCTTGCGCGCCGACTCCCGGGCGCGGCAACAGGCGGCGGCACTCCAGGTTGCCGCGGCCAGCCGTACGCGAGGCGAGAGCGAAGCCGCGCTCGCGGTGCTGGCTCCGCAATGGGAAGCGGCTCAGCGCGCCCGGGACGCGCTGCAGCAGCTGCTCGCTGACCTGCGTGTATCGGAGAATGACGTCGCCGCCGCGTCGCGCGAGCTGGATCGCGTGGCGCGCGACCTGCTCGCGGTCGACGAGGCTCGTCGGGAGCTGGACGCGGTGACGGTCGAACTTGCGCCGCTGAACGAAATCCTCGAGGAGTACCAGACGCTGGACGCCATGGCTCGCGAGGAGGGTCGTCGCCGCGCGCTCACGGAACAGCTCCGCGCGCTCACCGACGAGTTGCAGGTGCTGCGGGAACGGCAAGCCGTGCTGGCGGAAACCGCAGCGCAGGAAGGTGACGTCGGAACGGAACTGGCATCGCAGCGTCGGGCCCTGGAGGAATTCACCGCGGCGCTGGAGACACGCCGCACCGACTGGGTCCGCGACCGCCAGGAGGCGGAAACCAGGCGGGACGCGCTGCGTCGCCAGTACCAGGAGCTCAAGACGCAGCGCGACCGGATCGTGGATCTGGGCGAGGATGGGATCTGCCCCACCTGCTCGCGCGTCCTGGGCGAGCACTATCGTACGGTCTTCGACGGGCTGGAGGAACAACTCGAGACCATCGCGGTGGACGGCAGGTATTTCACCACGCGGCTCGAACAACTCGAACGGATGCACGGCGAGCTCCGCGCCGCTGACGACCACCGCAAGGTCATGACACAGGGTGTCACCGACCTCGAGCGGCGCCTGGCGCGAGCCCAGGCCGCCGGCCAGGAGCTGGCCGTGCTCTCCGGCGAGCTCTCGACGAAGGAACAGCGTCACGACCTCGTGGCTAATGAGCTTCGAGACATCCCCTCGGGGTTCGACGCAACGCGGCACCGCGAACTGCTGGAGCGCATGGAGCGCTTCGCTCCGTTGAACGAACGGCTCGCGCGACTGGGAGCGCGGATCGAGAGTGAGGCGACGCTGCGCGAGGAGCACGACCGGTCTGCGGCTCAACTGGACCAGGCGCGTGCGCGCCTCGCGGCCCTGCGTGGAGAATACGAGGCGTCGCACTTCTCCGAAGAAGACCTGCAGAGGCAGCGGCTGGAATACGAGGAGTCGGTCGCGGCCCTGCGGACCGCGGAGATGGCGCTGGCGACGGCTTTCTCGGATGCGCAGCGCGCCGAAGAGGCCGTGACTAACGCCGAGCGTGCCCAGCAGGAACTCGATCGGACGAGAGAAACCCACGGCCGACTGGAGCGGGAGAAACGACTCCACGACGAGCTGGACCGTGCTTACACTGACCTCCGCACGGAGTTGAACTTCCAGTTGCGGCCCGAGCTGTCAGAGCTGGCCAGTGCATTCCTGTCCGAACTCACCGACGGGCGGTACGGGGAACTCGAGTTGGACGATCAGTACAACGTAGTCGTGCTGGAGGACGGGGTTCCCAAGCCGGTCATTTCCGGTGGAGAGGAAGACCTGTCGAACCTGGTGCTGCGCCTGGCCATTTCGCAGATGATCGCCGATCGGTCGGGCCAGACGTTCTCCCTCCTGGTGCTCGACGAAGTGTTCGGTTCCCTGGACGAAGCCCGACGGAAAAACGTTGTCGACCTGCTGCGGCGATTGCAGGATCGGTTCGAGCAGGTGATCCTCATTACCCACATCGAAGGAGTGAAGGACGACCTGGATCATGTGGTTCTGGTAGACTTCGATGATCAGGCCGGCGCGTCGCGCGTGCGCCTGGTGGAACCGTCCGTACCCGATCTCGAAGCCATGGGTGCCGGGCTGCTGGGCGCAGGAGCGGAGTCATGACGCTGGCGAGACCCTGGAAGCGCGTCTCCGAAGTACAGGGACCGACGGTCGCCACGCATGGTGACATCCCGGACCTGAATCGCGTTTTCAGCGACGCGTTCACCGAACGCTATCGGCGGGACGGCATGGCGGGCGTCAGGGTCCCGCAACTGAATCCCGGCATCTGGCGCTATGCGATGGATGACTCCGGCGGTGGCGCCCTGATCTGGCGGGGTGACGCGGGCCAGATCGTCGCGTTCAACATTGCGCACCGGTCCGGCGTGGAGGGCTGGATGGGGCCCCTGGCTGTGCGGCCCGAGTGGCAGGGCGCCGGACTCGGCAAGGTCATCGTGCAGGCCGGCATTGACTGGCTCAGGGAGCGCAACGCCGGTGTAATCGGCCTGGAAACCATGCCGCGCACGATGGACAACATCGGATTCTACTCGGCGCTGGGTTTCGTTCCCACGCGCCTGACCATTACCCTCACAATCGACGCCGCGACGACCGATGCGCCCGTGACGCTGCTGGACCGCCTGCCCACACCCGGATTGCGCGACGACGTGGTGACCGCGTGCGGTGCGCTGACGCGCAGCCAGATCCCCGGTTATGACTATGCCCGTGAGATGCGGCTCACGGGCGAGTTCGGGCTGGGGGACACGGTCGTGCTGGAACGACGTGGTCGCGTGCGCGGGTTTGCGATCTTCCACTCCGTGCCGCTGGTCGAGGGGCGCTCGCGCGAGGAGTTGCGGGTGCTAAAGCTCGTTGTCGAGCGCACCGAGGACATCGACGACCTGGTGAGGCTGCTGGCTGTCGCAGCGCGCCGCACCGGAACGAAGCGCGTGGCGATTCGCGTTCAGGGTGAATACCCGGCCGTCTACCAGCGCCTGATCGCACTCGGCGCCAGGGTTCGCTGGACCGACCTGCGCATGACCGCGGCGGGGTATCCGGAGCCGGTGGCGAAGACTGGCGCCGTGTTCTCCAACTGGGAAATCTGACCTACCCTTTCGCTCCCCGTTCCGTCTTGCCCGAACTGATCGTCACTCTCCAGATCAGCAGAAAGACTCCACCGGTAAGGAGGAGGGTGATCCAGCCGGGGGCGTCGAATAGGAATGTGCCGACGGCCCAGAGCACGAGGATGGCGACGGCGGCGATGAGTCCGAGGTCCATGGGGGAGTGGATTTGACCGGCGGCATCCGGCCGGGTACATTGGCGACGACTATCAGAACAGGGGCGAAGAGCGCGATTTTTTGAGCCAACAAGTCCAGCGAGGGGGTCTCGACACCTGTGTTGACGTCACGCCCCAGTGCGGGGAAGGCGAGGACATGGTGAGAGCCTTACACCTACCGTTTGGGCTTCAAAAAACACTCTTCGTTCCACCAGCGCGAGGGGGCTTCCGAAAGGAGGCCCCTTCGTTATTGACGAATCGTCACTGAAACCGGTGAACATCGGGACGGACGCGAGGCCGATGGCTCAATGTACTCGGGCTCGCCGGTGGCGTCGCGGAGCCCCGGACAACGAAATTGGCTACGGGCGCCGAGTCGCCCGGTTTTCTTTCCTGGAGGCCCATGCCAATCGTCACGGTCAGCCGGCGGATGACCTTCAACGCCGCGCACCGGGTGCACAATCCGGCGCTGAGCGACCTCGAGAACGCGCGCCTGTTCGGGAAGTGCAACAATCCGAACTGGCACGGGCACAACTACGTGCTGGAAGTGTCGGTCTGCGGTCCCGTGCAGGAGCGAACCGGGTACGTCCTGGATCTCGCCACTCTGCGCGACGTGGTGACACGCGAGATCCTCGACAAGGTCGATCATCGCAACCTCAACATGGACGTCGACTTCATGAGCGGTGTGATTCCGACGACAGAGAACATGGCGGTGGCTTTCTGGAGGATCCTCTCGCCGGCCCTGGCTCCCGCCGAGCTGCTGCGGATCCGCCTCTGGGAGAGCGAGAACAACATGGTGGAGTATGCCGGTGGTTAGGCCTGGGCCACCGGGCGTGGCCTGGCTGGCGGGAACATGGCGGTACGAGAGCGGCCGATGACCGCTTCGCTGGACGGGCGCTCGGCGCTGGTCACGGGCGGATCGCGCGGCATCGGCCTGGCCACCGCGCGCCTGCTGGTCGACGCGGGCGCCCGGGTCCTCTGCCTCGCCCGGCCCGGGCGGCGGTTGGACGAGGCCGTTGCCTCGTTAGGTGAGCGCGCCGTCGCCATTGGCTGCAACCTGTCGCACGGTGACGACATCGACCGGGCTGTGGACACCGTTCGCCAGGAATGCGACGGCGCTCCCGACGCGCTGGTGCAGGGTGCAGGGCTCTTTCCACTGGCCTCGTTCGAGCGCACCGCGCCGCGGGAGTTCGCGGAAACGATGCAGGTGAACCTCCTCGGCCCCTATCGACTGGCGCAACCCATCGTAGCCGCCATGCGGGATCGGGGCAGTGGACACGTGGTGACAATCGGGTCCGTAGCCGACCGACTGGCCCTCCCGGAGAACGTCGCCTACGCCGCCAGCAAGTTCGGAGCGCGCGCCGTGCACGAAGTTCTCCGGGAAGAACTGCGAGGAACCAGCGTTCGCGTGTCACTCGTCTCACCGGGACCGGTCGATACCGGAATCTGGGATGCCATCGACCCCGACTCGCGCCCGGGGTTCACGCCGCGTGCCCGGATGCTCCGACCGGAATCCGTGGCGGAAGCCATCATGTTCGTCATGACTCTCCCAGCGGACGTCAACATAGATGAACTGAGGTTGTCGCGGGCGTGATGATGGGTCGGTGCGAGGGCAGTGCGGTCCCTGCTGCGGCTCCACTGCCGCGGCCCAGCAACGCTCCGTCGGTGTTCCCCGGAAACGAGAGCCCGGCGCGGTCATATCGCGTGGCTGGAGAATGCCCGGCACGGCACTTCTGGTAGCAAGTCATCATGCTGATCGACCTGATGGACTCACTCCGCTGTCCGGCTTCCCATGAGGAGTCCGGGCTCGTCCTGGGCGTCGACCAGTGGCAGGGCAGCCAGGTCATGGGGGGAAGGCTCGGCTGCCCGGTCTGTCACGCCGAGTATCCCATACGGAACGGGCAGGTGGATTTCACCGGCGGGACCAGAGGGGATGCCCCGGCGGTGTCGCTATCGACGCCTGAGCCAGTGCCGGCGGAAGCGGTGGTCCGACTCGCCGCACAACTGGACCTGCGTGAGCCGGGAGGGATCGTCGTTCTGACGGGGCGATACGCCCCCCTGGGGGGGCCGCTTTCCTCACTCGTGGCGGTGAACTGCGTGGTGCTCAATGCCACCGGAGACAATGGTCCTGGCGTCTCCGCGCTGCGAGTGGCCGACGCATTGCCCTTCGCGCTGAGGAGCCTGCGGGCTGCCGCGATCGCTGGTCCAGCTCCGACCGTGGAGGTGGAGAGAGTAGTGCGAGCGCTGCGTGCCGGCGCGCGAATCGTTGCGCCGATCGAGTTGGCCCGGCCCCCGGGCGTCGATGAGATTGCCCGCGACGCCGTGGAGTGGGTCGGAGCGGTCTCGGAGCGAAGCTCGCCCCCAGTGCCCTTGACTCGGCGCCGGTCGGATCGTCCGTAGCAGCCTGTGGCACCGGCGCAGCAGTCTCACACCACAGACACGCTTCGTCACGCTGCGGGCCACCAACCCTCGGGCTGAACTGGCCTGCGAGTGTGAGTCGTTCGGAACTCCGGGCCATGAAAGTTCTCCAAGTGATTCAGCACCAACTGGATACACAACACACCCCCCGGCCCGTGGTGTCCCCGCGCGAGCCTCTTGTCCGACCGGTGCTGACAGGACGGTAGGACGGGCACGCAGCCTGCTCGGAGTCTCTCCGCACACACCATGGGTCACAACCCTGATCGTCAGCGGTGGTCTTCGGGGCGACCTTTGCGGTGCGTTCAGAATCCATGAGTCAGCTTTCTCTCAGGGGGACGACGATGTGGTCGCAGAGTGGATTACGCCGGGCATTGGCTGTCATCGCGACGCCACTCCTCGGGCTCGCGTGCACCGATGCCATGGCACCGGGCACCAATCTGAAGGGCCTGGATCTCAGTGGACCGGGCCTCGGGGTGTCAACGGAGTACGACGTGGGAACCGGAGGTAACGACTGGAATACGCTTTACGGCATCGAGTACGGCGATGTGCAGGTCTGCAAGACCGCTGCTGCTCCAGGCGGGACGTTCTCGTTCGACGTGACCGTGACGCCGATGGAGCCTGTTCCGGGCGCGCCTGTCGTCACGTCACACGACATCACCGTACCGGCTATTGGCGGCACGCAGTGCCTTGTCGTATACAACGCCAACTCCAGTGCTACGGCGCTCGACGGGGTCGTCGTGGTCGAGAATGGGCCGCCGACAGGCTGGTTACTCAACGGCATCGATATCAAGATCCTGCTGTACTCGACTACCGCCATGGATCCCCCGGTACCGGGCCTGACCGATTCCGAGAATCTCGGCGCTCAGACGGCCAACCTGTACATCAACGGTGAGATGTCGCGCCGGGTGACGTTCACGAACATTGCCGCGCCCACCGGCAGCAACGGCTGTACGCCGGGTTACTGGAAGCAGGCGCACCATTTTGACAGCTGGCCCGATGCCTATGCGCCGGGCGACGGATTCAACAGCACGTTCGGGATCGGCACGAACTGGTTCGCCGGTTCATTCACGCTGCTGGACGGCCTGAACGCGAACGGCGGCGGCACGAAGGCGCTCGCGCGGCACGCGGTAGCAGCGCTGCTCAACGCTGAAAGCGGATTCTACCCGATGACGACGGCGGAGGTCATCGCGGCCGTTCAGGCGGCGTATAACGGCGCTGCCGGCATCGAGGGGACGAAGAATCAGTTCGCACTCAGCAACGAGCTGGGCTGCCCACTGAACTGAGTCGCTTGATCGGCTGAAAACGGGGAGCCCTGGTCTCGGAGAGACCCGGGCTCTTCGTTCATCCGGGTACGGTCGTCAGCCCGAGTGGGACGGTGCTCCAGGCTGCTCGCGTGCTCCCGCCAGCGACGGATCGTGCGCGTCGTACAGGCCATCGATCAGCGCCTTGTGGGTCTTCTCCACCGTGCGGCGTTTCACCTTCAACGTGGGCGTGAGTTCGCCGGTCTCCACGCTGAAGTCCTGGGCCAGGAGCGAGATCTTCTTGGGCATCTCGAACGCCGCCAGTCCGGTAAGCTTCGAGCGCACCTCGTTCTCCATCTTTGCGTGAATAGTCGGCATCGCCAGCAGCTGTGAGCGGTCCGTCCAGATGATGTTGCGGAGTCCGGCCCAGTGCTCCAGATGGTCGAAGTTGGGCACGACGAGCATGACGGGATACTTGCGGCGGTCGCCGATCATCACGGCCTGCGAGACGTACTTGTTCGTTTTCACCAGGTTCTCGATGGGCTGCGGCGCGATGTTCTTCCCGCCGGCGGTGACGATGATGTCCTTCTTCCGGTCGGTGATACGGATGAAGTCGTCCTCGATCGTCCCGATGTCGCCGGTGTGAAACCACCCCTCGCTGTCGATCGCCTCATCTGTGGCGTCGGGTCGGTTGTAGTAGCCCTTCATGACGTGTGGCCCCCGGGTGAGGATCTCGCCGTCCGGCGCGATTTTCACCTCGACCCCGTCGATCGGCTTGCCGATCGTGCCGATGCGGAAGTCCTCCGGTGTGTTCACGCCGATCACCGGCGATGTCTCGGTCAGCCCGTACCCCTCGAGAATGGTGAGCCCCGCGGCGTAGAAGAACTTGTTGATCTCGGACGCCAGCGGGGCGCCGCCGGACACGAAGTACCGGAGCCGGCCACCGGTGCGCGCTTTCAGCCTGGAGAACACCAGCTTCTGCGCAATGGCGTACTGCAGCGCCAGCGAGGCGGAGGGGGGTCTGCCCGCCAGCTTCTCGTCCGCCCATCGCTCTCCAACCCGTCGCGCCCAGAAGAAGATGCGCTTCTTGATGGCGCCACCCGCCAGGGCATTCTCCAGAACCCGCGCGAACATCTTCTCGTAGAGCCGGGGTACCGACAGCGCGATCG
>DASWGU010000293.1:0-9161 GCA_036393555.1 Gemmatimonadaceae bacterium | reverse complement strand
GGTGAGTGTGCGGTACGCCAACGGATCCGCTGAGGTGCGGACCAAGCAGCTGTTCTTCTCGTCGTCACCCACCCCCGGACCGGGCAGTATCGTCTCGGTTCAGACAAAGCCCCAAGCCGAGCCGACGAGCCTTGCGCAGGTGCTTGGCGTGTTCGCGCAGGTGTTGACGAGTGCGGTGGCGGTGATCGCGATCGTGGTGCGGTAGCTGTGCTTGCACAGTTGAAGAGTGTACGGACGGTTGAGTTTTTCACGCCGCAAAGGGGCCATCCCTCGTCAGTTGGGTGATGGCGTGATCGAGCGCGGTGAAGGGGCGGCGACGCCGTGGGCTAAATCGTGAGAATCGAGGGCTTGCGGTTCAGGTCGGAGGATGCGCGAGTGGACCTTGGCCACGAGTCGTCTCACCGGTATCGGTGCGGTACGAGGAGGGACGAGGGTTCGACTATTACCTTGGCAACGGGGGCGGCTTCGCGCGCAATCCAGACAAGGGCCGGGTGAGTGTGTGGTATGCGAACGGGACGGCGCGGGTGCGCAGTAGATCCCTGTTTTTTTTCGACGCCGGGACCGGGCAGCACGATCGTGGTGCCGCAGGAACCGGAGAACCGGCCCGGGGGCGAACTGGCCCGTGGTATTCGGGGGGATCGCCCAGATCATGTCGGCGGTGACGACGCTCCTGCTCGTCGTCCAGCGGTTCTGACACCCCGTGTCTGTCGACCCGGTGCGGGGTCGTCCTAGTCGCTCTGCCCGGGCTTCTCCGCCCTGCCAACGAGGGTTTTCAGTTCGCGCCGCACTTCACCTCGAAGGGTCAGAAACGTCTCGTACTCTTCCTGATGCAGCTCTCGGTCGGCTCGGACGATCTCCGCGAGCGCGATCATCGTGACGCCGACAATGAGCCCCGCGACAACTCCGACGAGCGACATCAGCAACGGACGCCGCTCATCTGGAAAGGCCGGGAGCAGAGGAGGTTGCAAGACGGTGATGACCGGCGTGTTTCTGACCTCCTCGATTCTAGCCTGCTCGTAGGCCTGCGCGAGGGCAGTGAGCACGCCGTGTCGCAGGCTGACCTCACGCTCCAACCGATCATGCACCAGCTGCAGCTCCGGAGATCCGCTGAAGTCGCGGTTCCGTTCGAGGAACGCACGTAATCGTTCTTCGGCCGCTACAACCTCCTGCTCCGCCAGCTCTAGGCGTTCCTCGACGAAGCTGCGCTCCGCCGATGCCTGCGCTTGTCGTGCCTCGAGGTTGAACTCATGCACCAGGGCCACGAGACGATTCACGACCTGCGTGCTGATCTCGGGCCAGTGCGAGTGGAACGTCACCCGCACAATACCCGTTTCGCGATCGACGCTGGTGCGGAGTGCACGCCGCAACCGATCGACCGCCTCCTCCACACGTTCCTCGTGCGTGTCGCCGTCGACCTCAGAGAGGTCGATAAGCGTCATGTCGCTCCCGGCGTGTTGCTGCGCGTCGAAGGCGCCCGGGCCGCGGAACACGTAGGCGTAATCAACGGTCGCCCTGAGGACTCTGTCAGTCTCCAGGAGATCCGCATAGAACTGTGGCGAGCGTCCCGACGTCTGCACCAGACCGCCGACGCCGAGTTGCGCCGCTAGGGAGGCGAGTCGGCCGGCACCGCCCTCTCCGCGCTGTTCGACGAAGGACGCTCTCGCCGTGAAGCGCGCTGGACGCCACTGCGACGCTCCCAGGACGAGGGCTGTCACCGCGATCGTCACGACCAGCACCATGCGGCGGCGGCGGATGAGCGAGTTTACCAACCCCAACGCGGACAGCTCAACAGTTCCGCCTGACGTCGAGTCAAGCCGGTGGCCGGTCAGATTGCCTCCTCGCTGAGTTCCGAGTTCACCGCCCGGCCCCTTCTGACGTGCCCGGGGGCAGGACCGCCCGCCGGCGCTCCCAACGTATCACACCCAGCCAGAGAATCCCCCACAGCACCAGGGCTCCGACGATCTCGCCCAGGTGACCCGTCCAGCGCGATGCGGCCAGCAGCGTCGCCGTCGCCAAACCTACAAGCAGCGCCAGGGGAAGGGTAATGCCGTAGGTGGCGGGGCGGCGCCAGAGCGCAAGGACCATGAGGCCGACCAGCGTGAGGGCCCCCTCGGCCAACGCCATGGCTGCCGCAACCTCGCGGGGACCTCCGATCCCGACTGCGACCCCGCCCGCGAGAACCACCAGCACCAGACCACACCCGGAAAACACCGGGAGAAGCCGCTGGAGTCGGGCGGCACGCATGTAATATACGAGCAGGGTATTGACAAAATACGCCGGCACGGCTGCCACGAGGGGTCCCATGAACGCTCCGGCGCCTGCCAACGCCGAACCGAACGCAAGTGTCATCATGGGCTGGCTAGCCCACACACCCACCGCCCCGAGGACCACCAGCGCCGGAACGCCCCACCCCACGAGTCGGCGCACCCCCGCCGTAAGTCGATCCGGGTCGCCGGCAGACATACGGGCCAGCGTAGGATACGCAGACTGCATGAGCGTGGAAATCGCTAGTTGAAGCGTGAGCATGACGTAAAACGCCGTATTAAAGAACGCCACTTCCGCATCGCTGCCCACATGCTCGACGAGGAGCACACCCAGCCGTCCATAGAGTGCAACGATGAGCAACTGGGCCGCCATGGGCGTCGCCTCCCGCAGGAACCGCCGGGCGAGGGGAGGACTGATGCCCAAGCTCACCGGACCCCATCGGCGGACGAAGGCCCACATTACGACGCCCAGGCCGACCATCGCACCCGATAGGTAGCCGATTCCGAACGCCCGGGGCGTGCACGCGAGCCAGACTCCAACCAGGGCCGTGCCGACGGCCGCGAGTCGGGCGAACGCCGTCAGACGTGCCGTTACGTGCATCTCATCCCGCGCGGTGAACGGCGCATGGAGAAACTCGCCAACGTTGAGAACGACCGGAGCCGCCGCAATGCCAACCACGGGAACCAGTCCCTCGGCGCCGTAGCCCAGCATCATCATGCCCGCGCAGATCGTCGCCAGGCCGGCGATCGCCGCAACCGCCTTGACACCGATGAGTCCCCGTCGCATGGCGTCGACGCTGAGCGCTCCCTGAGCCAGGTCGCGGATGGCCACGCTGGACATGGCGAAGTCATAGACGGGGTGCCACATCGTGCTGAACAGGAGCGCGAAGGTGACAAACGCGAACTGCTCGAGGGACAGGCATCGGCCCACGACCGCGATCATCAGGAGGTATGAAAGCCGGAGAACGATCTGTGCTCCCGCCAGCCAGCCGAAGTTCCGTGTGATCGCCCGCAGGCTCATGGTCGTGCCCGTGTCACGGCGCCCGCCCCTGAGATCTCACCGACCGATCCGTGCCGCGCGACGCAGGACTTCACCCACCACGGCCACCAGCACGAACCACGGCTCAACCAGGTATCGGAACCACACGCGCTTCGGCGCCGTGAGCAGACGGTACAGCCACTCGAGTCCGACGCGACCGACCCAGCGCGGAGGGGTCGGCAGCACGCCGGCCAGTAGGTCGATGATTCCGCCGCCATTGAGCACGACAGTCGCCGCAATCGCGCTGAAGTTCTCCACAATCCAGCGCTCCTGTTCCGGCATGCCCATGCCGACGATAAGGATGTCAATGCGCCGATTGGCGATCATCCGCAAGACCGCGCTGTTCTCCTCATCGTCATGCCCTCTGCTGAAGTAACCATGGTGGACATGGACCTCGAGCCCGGCGTACTGGCGCCGCAGGTGCCCCGCCGCTCGCTCACTGACACCGGGCTGCGCTCCGAGGAGCATGACACGCGCGCCACTACTGGCGCAGACCGGGAGCAGGCGCTCCAGCAGTTCCGAACAGTTCACGCGGTGGCGGGCACGGAGTGGACAGCCGAGCACTCGACCGATCCAGACGATTCCCATGCCATCGACGTGCGTCATCCGGGCCTCGTCGCAGAAGGCACGCATCGCCGGAGAGCGTCGGATAAGGTACAGGCTGTGCAGATTGTGATTGGCGATGATGCACTTCTGACGATGTGCAACGGCATCCACGATGAACGCCGTGAGTTCCTCCGCTGTGATCAGATACACCGTGATCCCGAGGAAGCGGCACCGCGCCGCGTCCCGCGCCGTCGCCTGGGACGCGACAGACCCGGAGTGGCTCATTCTGCGCGCAAGCGACCGAGGAGGGTTGCCGGCGCTTCCTGTCGTACCGCCCCGTCGTCGCGCCAGAAGTGCCACGCCGTGACCGGAACACGCCAATTCCCGTAGCGGTACGCGAGGTACTCCTCCAGCGCTGCGGGACGGCGGCCGCCCAACGCGTCGTCGTAGATCGTGGTCGCCACCAGGTCCGCGGGAATCCACCAGGTGCCCAATCGGAAGAACCACGACCACGGCCACCGGTCCGCCGCGACCGCCCTGACGGCCCGCGCCCAAAGTCCATGGAGTGTCCGCCGTACGAGCACGTCCGCGACGCGGCGGACCGGTCCACCCTGCACCAGACGGTCCCGCGGGGTTATGAGGGGCGCCCACGCATGCCCCCGGGCCTGGCGAAACACGTAAATGTCGAGGCGCAGGCGGGACCGGGACCACCGGCGCATCAGGGTATAGTTGAATACGTCGCCCTGATAGCGCTCCGTCCGCACGCGGTAGCCGCGTCGGGAGAGCGTCGCGCATACGCGCTCGACTCCGGGAATCGCTGTCTCCCACACCCCGACGTCGAGATCCCGGTCGCCCGGCAACAATGCCCCGTCCCGCGTAAGGCCGAGGAGCGTTCCGCTGTCCAGCCAGTAGTCGACGCCGCTGGCGTTCAGCGCTGCGAGGAGCAGGCGCCCATCCTCGGCGATGCGCTCCGTGCTTACGCGTTTGCCCAGGTTGCGCTCACGAGTCAGGTCACCGCCGCTGGCAGGACACGTCGGACATCTCGATCCTGACTCAGCGTGCGAAGGACGCCCAGCATGACAAAAGCCTCGAGTGCCACGAGTGCCGCAGCGTCGAGATCCTCGACCGCAAGCCAGATCAGCAGGACGCCAACCGACACACCGATGACGGCATGATGCGGATCGCGGAACAGCGCGCGGAGCGCGAGCGCCACTGCGGTTGACAGGAACAGGGCAAGCATCGCGGCTCCCAGGAGTCCGCTCTTCATCAGAGTGCCCAGGTACGTAGAGTGTGACCCGACCGACAGAGCGCGATCCTCCTCACGGGGCTTCACGCCCAGGCCGATCAATGGCTGCTCGTGAAAGACCGAGGCCGCATCCCGGTACGCTTCCAGGCGGGCGCTGGTGCTTCCCGCCCGCGCCGCCTGGACGAACTCGGCGGCCGCGACGGCCGCCTCGCGCAAGACCGGCGCAGCCAGCACCGCGATGAGCAACCCGGCCCCGATCCCGACCACCCGGAGGAGCGACGGGCGCAACCAGATGGTCAGATAGGCGGCCGCCCCCGCCGCGAGCGCGATAAAGACCGTGCGCTGCCAGGTCAGTACGATGGGGATCAGAAGGAGGATCGCAACCGCCCCATCGCGGACGCGGAGTCGGCCCGCGGCCTGCCTGGCGATGAACAGATGACTGGCCAACGCAAAGACGGCGGATAACGCCAGGGCGTTCGGGTACGGGTGCAGGACCGCCACGCGCGGGATCGGGATTGCCAGCAGCCAGTCGCGGACGAGCAGTGGAGGGTGCAGCATCGATTGGACCAGAGGCGGTGACGATAACCGCAGGCCACCCGGGACCAGGTACGCGACCGGCGCCGTCAAATGCACCTCCCGTGCCCCGGCGACCCAGAGTGCCGCGAGCACGACGGTCACGCCCGCTGCAAGCAGTCCCAGGAAGCGCACTGCCTCAAGGAGCCCCCGGAGCCCGGCGTGGTCGTGACGCCCATTCCAGACCAGGACGAAGGCCGTGCCGCCGGCGACCCAGACGGTCCAGTTGTACATCGACGCCATGTAACGCTGCGCGCCGAAGCCACCAGCGACGATGGCGTGGATCAGCGCTCCGCCATAGGCAAACAGGAAGAGGCCGAGCCAGAGGCACTCCGCGGGAACCCGAAGCGGTCGCCGTGCCCCCACCACTTCCGCATAGAGGGCCACGAGGCTCACCGCGAGCGGGTATACGCCGCCGAGACCGAGGGCCCATGCCAATGGGTAGGCAATCAGCCCCCTGCGAAGCCACACCAGGCCGGCCGCCGCAGCAGTCGCGCCCCGGCTTGCCTCCGTCGCGGTGTACAGCGACGGCTCCGTCATCCGGACGAGCCCAGGACGCCGAGGGCGCGCGTCGCGATGGCGACCGCGTCCGACACGGTCACGTCGCGGACCAAATTGTCGCTTCGTCCCGGCGTCAGGAACTCCTCCCCGAGTCCCACTACTTCCTGCAGTCCGATCCCGTGCAGGCGCATGTGCTTTCCGACCTCGAGCTCCCGCAGAAGCCTTTCGAGGGCGGCGCGCATGGCGTCGATCGAAGGGAAGCCCAGCGCCGTCGCGACGTACGCGAGGCGCGGGCCGGCCGTTTCGGCAACGAACTGCAGCACCGCAGGCAGACTGAAACTCGCCGCAATGCCATGCGGCAAGCCGTAGTGCGCGGTGAGCGGATAGGAAATGGAGTGCGCGAGAGCCGTGCGGGTGTGCGCGATCGCCATGCCGGCCAATAGGCTTGCCTGAAGCATCGCACGCCGCTCATCGAAGTCCGTCGGCGACGCCGCTACGCGGGGCAGCGCCCGCATCCCGAGCTGCAGGCTCCGGATCGCGAACCCATCCGTGACGACCGTCGCGTGCCTGTTCCACAGCGCTTCACATGCCTGGGAAATCGCATCGAGGCCAGCCGACACGGTCACATCGTGCGGCGCCGATATCGTGAGTTCCGCATCGAGGCAGGCGACCTCCGAATAGAGACCGGGGCCGGCGATCGACAGCTTCCGCGACGACTCGTCGTCCCACAGTGTCGCAAAGGGTGTGACCTCGCTGCCCGTACCAGCCGTGGTCGGGACCGCCACCATGGGCAGCGACGCGCCGCCGGGCACGGTGTCACCGCCGATCGCCCGGCGAACCGCGTCGGTCCCGCTCCTCAGTCCGAGCCCGATCGCCTTCGCTGAATCCAGAGCGCTGCCGCCGCCGATCCCGACGATAACTGCTGCGTCACATCCCTCCAGATCCCGCACGGCCTGTTCCACAGACACGAGCGTCGGGTTGACGAGCACGCCGGTCCATGCCACTGACGTCCCAAACCCCAGCGCTCGCTGCAGCCGCTCAACCATCCCACGGCGGGCCGCCCCCTCCGTAGCGATCAGCACCGCACGACGCCCGGCGACCGCCTCTGCGACGGCGCCTGGCGCCGAACAGTCTCCCACGACCCGGACCGGGTTCGACCAGGCCCATGTCATTCAGCGCGCAATCAGTCGCTGCAACGCAGCCTTGTTCTGCATGGGAGCGGTCGTCGGTCTCCCGAGGTTCGAGCGGGCGCCCTTGCGCACCCAGACCTCCAGCATGGACGGTCCCCACCGCAGCGCTTCCTCCCCCAGCGCGCGGCGCAGTTCGGCAATGGTCCCCGCTCGCGCGGTGAATCGATACCGACTCGCCCGCGCGATCGCCTGGAAATCGATCAGCCGCCCGACGGTCGGCTGGCCGCCGACTGAATCGTGCGCGCCGTTGTTCAGCAGCACGTGCACAACGTTGACCAATCCGGACGTGCCTAGCGTTGTCATCGCTCCGAGATGCATGAGTGCGGCGCCGTCCCCATCGAGACACCACACGTGACGGTCAGGCAGATGCGCCGCAAGGCCCAGGGCGATTGCCGAGGCGTGTCCCATCGACCCGACGGTAAGGAAGTCCTGCCCATGCCCTTCGCCACGCCGCTCCCGCACCTCGAACACCTCTCGGGATGTCATCCCGGTGGTAGCGACGACCACATCCCGCTCATCGACCCGCTCAAGGACCACCTCGATGATCTCCTCCCGAGTCGGGTACGGATCTTTCGGGGCCGCCACGGCCGCCCGATAGGAAGCGAATGTGCCCTTACGCACCAGAATTGCCACGGGTCCGCCGCGCGCCCGGGCGGTCTGCACCGCCCATGACGCGACTTCAGCTGGGTTCGACTCCGGTCCCATAGTCACGGACGGCACACCAAGTGTCCGAAGCAGGCCCTCCTGCACCCGGCCCTGAACCATGTGCTGCGGTTCATCCTTCGTACCCGGTTCACCGCGCCAGCCGATCAGCAAGATGATCGGGAGGCCATACACCTCTGGGTCCGTCAGGGAAATGAGCGGGTTGACGAGGTTACCGAAACCAGAATTCTGCAGATACACGAGGGGAACGGACCCGGTGGCCAGCTGCGCCCCAGCGGCGACGGCCAGGGCGTTACCCTCGTTGCAGGCAATTACGTGCCGCTCGGCCGGCATTACATCAGACATGAAGGCGCAAAACTCCTTCAGCAGCGAGTCCGGTACACCGGCGAAGAAGGCCACGCCGGCCCGCGAGACCGCCTCGAAGAACGATCGCGGCTCGATCATCAGGCGGTCCCCTCGGGAATCAGCGTCAAGAGCTCACTGATCGGCATCAGCTCGGCCTCCGCCTCGCGCGAGCGGCCCTCGCGTAGGATCGACGCCGCCGCGCGCTGCATGGCCGGATACGCGGAACGCAACAGATGGTTGGCGTAGATCACGAGGTTCACACCATGCTCCAGCAGTTCGTGCTCGTACACAGCGCTGTAGCTCGAGGGGACGGCAACCAGCGGGACGCTGTGCTCGAACGCGGCATAGCGTTCGCAGAAGGCGAAGATCTCGTCCGGGGTCTTGGCCTTCGAATGGATCATCAGCCCGTCGGCCCCTGCGCCAATGTAGGCGCGCGCCCGCTCGACGGCATCGGCAAGCCCCTGATTCAGGATGAAGCTCTCGATTCGGGCGATGATCATGAAGGCATCGGTCACCTGCGCCCGCTTGCCGACGCCGATCTTGTGAACGAAGTCCTCGATCGGGGCCTGTTCCTGCGGAACCGACGTGCCGAACAGTGAGTTACGCTTGAGGCCGACCTTGTCCTCGATAATCACCGCCGAGACGCCCAGCCGCTCCAGCGTTTTGACCGTGAAGCCAAAGTGCTCGGGACGGCCGCCGGTATCGCCGTCGTAGATGATGGGTTTCGTCGTCACTTCGGCGATGTCGTTTACTGTCTGCAGTCGGGCCGTCAGATCGACGGCCTCGATGTCGGG
>DASWGU010000292.1:0-8052 GCA_036393555.1 Gemmatimonadaceae bacterium | reverse complement strand
CGCGTCGCACGCTGGAAGGGCTCCGCGCCTCGAACAGGGAGACCGATTGGGTAACGCACCTCGTGGATTGCTGGCATCGCGTGGGGCCGGCCATGGGACCCGCGCTGGCCGGGACGCGAGTGGCGCCGGACATGGACCTGCGGCGATGGGCGTCCCTCACTGGCCGGACGGCGTTCCGCGACTTCATGCGCGTCGCCGCCGCCCGCTGGGCGGCCGAGCGGACCGACGGCGTCGCGACGCCGGGTGAGGCAGCGTTGCATGCCGCGTACCGGCGCGGCATTCGCATCGCGTACCGTGACCCCATTGCCGTCGGGGATCTGGCGGTCGATGGCAGCGACCTGATGGAGATCGGCATCCGTCCCGGACCCGGCCTCGGGGCGCTACTGCGCCGCCTGCTCGATGTCGTGCTGGACGATCCGGCGAAGAACCGCCGCGAGACACTACTGGACATTGCCCGCGAGCCGGGGGACACCGTCGCGTGACGCCGCTGACATACGCCCTGCTGTCCGCCATGGCGAACATCGTCGGAGCGCTCGCGGTCGCGGGACGCGGCCGGCGCAGCCTGCGGGTGCTGGAAGCGCTCATCGCCGTCGCGGCCGGGTTCATGATTTCCGTGGCGCTCACCCAACTCGTGCCCGAGGCGATCGCGCGGGGTGGCTCGTCCGCGCCGGTCATGATGCTCGCGGGCTACCTCGCCGTGCACCTCACGCAGCACACGCTGGCGCGTCACTTCCATTTCGGCGAGGAAACGCACCACGTCACCACGGCCATCAGCGTGTCGGCGCTGGTGGGCCTGCTGATGCACACGTTCGTGGATGGCGTCGCCATCGCCTCCGGCTTCGGCGTCAGCCGGGAACTGGGCGTTCTGGTCTTCCTGGCTGTCGTGTTGCACAAGCTGCCCGAGGGACTCGCGATCGCCAGCCTGTTCCTGGCCGCGGGTCACCGGCCGCGCGCGGCAGTCGGAGCCGCCGGCGCGCTGGGCCTGACGACGCTGGTTGGGGTGGCAGTGACCGACTTCGTGGCTCCGCTCGCCACGCACGGCCTCGCGCTGGCCGCGGGGGTCACGCTCTATGTCGCCGCGTCCAACCTCGTTCCGGAGTTCCAGGCCAAACCGGGGTGGCGCCTGGCCGCGTTCTTCTTTGGCGGATGCGCGCTCTTTGCGGTCGCGTCCCGGGTGCTGCACTGACATGCCGGCTGCCCGCGATCGATCCACGGGATCGCTCTTCAACGCACCGGCCAGCGCGACGCCGCTGGCTGCCCGCATGCGTCCCCGGTCGCTCGACGAATTCGTCGGGCAGGAGAACCTGCTGGGGCCGGGCAAGACCCTTCGCGACGCCATCGAACGGGGCACTGTCGGCTCCATGATCCTCTGGGGACCGCCGGGCAGCGGCAAGACAACGCTGGGGCACCTGGTCGCGCGCACCACCGATCGCGAATTCGTTCCCTTCTCGGCCGTGACCGAAGGAGTCCCCCGGGTGCGGGAGATCATCGCTGAAGCCCGGCAGCGCCTGGAGATGGGACGCGGCACGATTCTGTTCGTGGACGAGATCCACCGCTTCAACCGCGCCCAGCAGGATGCCTTCCTCCCGGCGGTGGAGGCCGGCACGGTGACGCTCATCGGCGCAACGACCGAGAATCCATCGTTCGAGCTGAACGGCGCGCTGCTATCCCGCGCCCGGGTGTTCGTGCTGGAGCCGCTATCGCCGGAGGACGTCCTGGTCGTGATGCGCCGTGCGCTGGTGGACCCGGAGCGGGGCCTGGGCGCCATGTCGCTGAGTGCCGATGAGGACGCCCTGAGCTGGCTGGCCGTCGGAGTCGACGGTGATGCCCGCCGGGCCTTGAACGTCATCGAGGCGGCTGCTGAGCACGCCGGGCGCGAGGGACGATTGACCAAGGCCGGCCTGGTCGACGCGATGCAGCGCCGCGTGGCCCGCTACGACAAGACTGGCGAGGAGCACTTCAACCTCATTTCAGCCTATCACAAGGCACTGCGCGGCAGCGACCCACAGGGCGCGCTGTACTGGCTCGCGCGAATGCTGGACGGCGGCGAGGATCCCATGTACATCGCCCGTCGCACCATCCGCTTCGCGTCGGAGGACGTGGGCCTGGCCGATCCCCAGGCCCTGCGCGTGGCGCTGGCGGCACGTGACGCCTACCATACGTTAGGCTCTCCGGAGGGAGAGCTGGCGCTGGCGGAGGCGGCGGTGTACCTGGCTACCGCTCCCAAGTCGAACAAGGTCTACAGTGCATGGGGTGCCGCACTCGAGGCGGCGCGCCAGTATCCCGCGGAGCCTGTCCCGTTGCATATCCGGAATGCGCCGACGGCGCTCATGAAGGAACTGGGCTATGGCAAGGGTTACCGCTACGCCCACGATGTTCCGGACGCGTACCTGCCGCAGGACTACCTGCCTGACGCGATACGGGAAACGGTCTTCTACGAGCCGAGCGCCTTCGGGTTCGAGCGCGACGTGGCGAAGCGAATGGCGTGGTGGCGCGAACTGAAGGAACGAGCGAAGGACGTCCCGGGACGGGGTCAGGACGAACCGCGGTAGGGAGGATTCAGCCATGCGACGAATGGCACCCGGCGGAATCGCCGTCATGATCACCGTCGCGGCGGCCTGCGCGTCGATCGGCCGCGCGTCATTCCGCGAGCCGGTCGTGACCTGCAAGGACGCGGCCATCACGGGGCTTGGCATATCCAGTGGATCTCTCGACCTTACTCGGGGCGGAGCCGTCTGACCACGATGCGTTAGCTTTCCTTTCCCCCCTGCCACCACTCCCATCTCGCGCGAGATCATCGACCTGTCGCCGCCCGCGGAACGCGCCTTGCTGGTTGGCGCGCCCCTCAAGCGGTCGAACGCGAAGCACCAGCTGGACGAGCACCTCCAGGAGCTGGCGCGCCTGGCCGACACCGCCGGCGCCGAGGTGGTGGGTACGTTCACCCAGCAGATCGATCGTCCCAGCCCGGCCACGTACCTCGGCAAGGGCAAGATTGACGAACTCCGGGACCGCATCGCGGGGGACGGGGTCACGCTGGTGCTGTTCGACGACGAGTTGTCTCCCTCGCAGGGAAAGAACATCGAGGACGCGACCGGCTGCCGGGTGATGGACCGCGCTGAACTCATCCTCGACATCTTTGCCACCCGCGCCCGCAGTCGTGAGGCGCGCATGCAGGTGGAGCTGGCACAACTGGAGTACATGCTTCCGCGCCTGACGAGGATGTGGACCCACCTGGAGAAGTTCCGCGGCGGCATCGGGGTTCGGGGGCCGGGCGAGACGCAGCTCGAGACCGATCGGCGCCTCATTGGGCACCGGATCCGCGTGCTCAAGGAGCGCATGGAGGACGTCAAGCGGTCCCGCGCGGTGCAACGCGAGGGACGGCGCCAGGCGTTTCGCGTGGCACTGGTCGGCTACACCAACGCGGGCAAGTCGTCCATCCTGCGCGGTATGAGCGGGTCGGCCGAGGTGTTCGTCGAGGACCGGCTGTTCGCCACGCTCGACACGCTGAGTCGGGATGTCGATCTGGGTGAGGGGCAGCGCGCCGTCATGACCGACACCGTCGGGTTCATCAGGAAGCTGCCCCACCATCTCGTGGCGTCGTTCCGGGCTACGCTCGACGAGGTCCACGAGGCGGACCTCATTCTGCACGTGATCGACGCGTCGCACCCCACCTGGGAGGAGCAGCGCGACGTGGTCGAGCAGGTCCTGGGTGAGCTGGGCGTGCACGGCCACCCCGTGCTGCACGTCTTCAACAAGGTGGACCTGCTCACGCCGCCGGATCTCGAGGCGCTTCGAGCCAGGATGGCCGTCCTCCTGCCCGACAGCGTGTTCGTGTCGACGGTGACCGCGGGAGGGCTCGAGCCCCTTCGAGAACGGCTCCGGCAAGCGGTGCGTGAATACCGTCCCGTGATGGAGCTGCGCATTCCGGTCGAGGACGGACGCCTGCTGGCCGACGTGCACCGGAACGGCGAGGTGCTCGACCAGCGCCACGAGGGTGGGGACATGGTGCTCCAGGCGCGACTGGATGCCACGACGCTGGGCCGGTTGCGCCGGGCCGGCGTGCGGGTGGGTAGCCCTGCCTGAACGCGTGGCGGGCGCGCTACGTTGTTAGCCATGCGAAAAGCCCTCATTACCGGCGTCACGGGACAGGACGGTTCCTATCTTGCCGAGTTCCTGCTCGGCAAGGGATACGAGGTACACGGCCTGGTGCGCCGGTCGAGCGGGTTCGGCAGGGACCGCATCGAGCACGTCTATCTCGACGAACACCTGCCGGCGCGCGGTCTGCAGCTCCACTACGGAGACCTGAACGACGCGTCGTCGCTGCAGCGGGTGCTGGCGCGAGTCGTGCCTGACGAGGTGTATAACCTGGGGGCGCAGAGTCACGTCCGGATCAGCTTCGAGATCCCGGAGTACACCGTCGAGGTGACCGCGGTCGGAACGCTGCGGCTGCTGGAGGCGATCCGGAACCTCGGTCTCACGCCGCAGTTCTACCAGGCGTCATCGAGCGAGATGTTCGGGAAGGTGGTGGAAACACCGCAGTCCGAGACTACCCCGTTCCATCCGAGATCGCCGTACGCCTGCGCCAAGGTCTTCGCCCACCAGATCACCATCAACTACCGCGAGAGCTACGGATTCCACGCGTCCTGCGGCATTCTCTTCAACCACGAGAGCCCGCGCCGGGGCGAGAACTTCGTGACCCGCAAGATTACCCGCAGCCTTACGCGCATCAAACTGGGTCTGCAGCCACGCCTGTTCCTCGGCAACCTGGACGCGCGTCGTGACTGGGGCCACGCGGCGGACTACGTCGAGGCCATGTGGCTGATGCTGCAGCAGGAGCAACCCGACGACTACGTGATCGCCACCGGCGAGACGCACTCCGTCCGCCAGTTTCTCGACGAGGTCGGTGCGGTGCTGGACCTGGACTGGGAGCCCTGCGTGGGAGTCGATCCACGCTACTACCGGCCGGCGGAAGTGGACGTCCTCCAGGGTGACTCCAGCAAGGCGCGGCGGGTGCTCGGCTGGGCCCCCCGGACTGATTTCCGTCAGCTGGTACGGGTGATGGTCGAGGCAGACCTCGAGCTGGCCCGTCGTGAAGCGGCTGGCCTGGCGCCACGTTGACCGGTCTCGTCATCGCCGACCGAGGCGCGTCGTTCCGCTCCTTATCCGGCTGCTGATCCCCGGGAGACCATCGAGCCGGCGCAGTGCCTGATGGAGAGCCGGGGACCACGCGCGAGCTGGCGACGTGAATCCGGAGCGGCTCTGGACCAATCGGCCGCGGCTGCTGGCGAAGCGAACGGTGGAAGCGAGCAGGCAGACGGAGCCTGGTGCTCATCCATTCCCCGTCCCCTGTCTCAAGTCCCCTCGGAATGGTCGCGCAGGGACTCGAACCCCGGACCTCTGGTATGTGAGACCAGCGCTCTAACCAGCTGAGCTACGCGACCGTTCCCGCCCACCGGCGGGCAGGAAGCTTAACCGGGGCGGTGATCGGTTGGAAGGACTCTAAACGGTCAGGACCTGCCAGCAGATATGAAGTGCGCCACGCCGACGCGACAGAGCTCTACTCGAAGCAGGCGACCCCGGCCCCGGTGGCCACCTCAAACTCCTCCGCTCGTGGCCGGGTCAAAATCCCCCACCGGTTGAGCGGCAGCACGTCGGGAAGTTAGTGCGATGACTTCTGCGAGATTGAGCGCCATCAACTACGCCGGAAAGCAGCTAATCGCCAGCCGTTCGGCGCTGGTCAGATCGTACAATGAGTAAGCGGCCTCGTCGCAAGCACGCTCGTCACCGGACGTGCCGGCGGCGATAAGGGTATCGCGCTGGATGTCGGTCACGCGAGACCACAACGGAAGGCGGATGCGTCGCAGGTACTGGGCCTGAAAGCGAAGATAGCCGCCGCGCATCCGAGTGGAGTAGGAAGTGATGAAGAGTCGCGCAATACGCGAACATAGCACAGCGCGCAGGGCCAGAAGGTCCCAGTCCTCTGAAACGACGTAGTACAGATTGTGATGAGGGTAGAGTTTACCACCTTCAAAGACCACGTGTGGTTCACCTTTGATGTCGGGAATGAGCAGCTTTGCTTTGGTTGTCAGACTCGGAGTAATTCGGTCTATTGTCCGATACCACGCTGCCGGATTGGATTTCGAGACGTAGCGCGCCCGAATGTCCGCTCCGTGCTTCTCCAGGTACGCAGCGAACCGCGGGTATTCGGAGAATGGCGCCAAGGACCCATCGTCCAGGAACGGGTTGAGGACACCAAGGCCACGCCACTTGACCACGCCGTCGGCAATGTCCCGGGTCATCACGAGTGGAACCTTCCGGTCGACCTCGACATCCAGCTGATCGAAAGGCGCTATGTAGACGTGGTCTGCACCGGTGGCGACTCCAATGCCCACCTTGCAGCCCGCCTCCAGGAGTGTCGGAAAGGCTCCCTCCAGTCTGCGCAGCAGTGACACGGAATCCGAGGAGTCGAGCACCCACGGGGATGCACCGCTGGCGACGCCGGCTAAGGTCGACACTTCGGGTAATGGTGTGGCGTCGCTCGCAAGAAGGTTCCTGGCCAACGCAGTCAGGCGAGCACGGTTCAACTCTGGTCGGCGGGCGATTCTTGTCACATCGCCCCTGGCGCGCGCGATAACTGCAATCGCAGGGTAGGCGATCACGTCAGTGTGAAAAGCTGGCGTGTCCACCATGTCGACGTATGCGCGCAAGTGAAATCCATCCGCGACCAGGCTACGAAGGGGACCGCCATACCTGTTCTTCATCCAGCGGTCCGAGCAGATGACGCCAAGCACTCCTTCTGGAGCAAGTGCCCGCAACGAGCGTTCCAGGAAGGGGATGTAGAGGTCAGCCCGGTCGTACAGAGTCGTGTAGAGTCGACGGTACTCTGCGAGGAGCGCTTCCGGGATCATTTCCTGCCGCACATATGGCGGGTTGCCTACGACGAAGTCGAACGAGGTAGGCAGTGTGGCCAGGAGGTAGTCGCCTTCAAGGAGCCAACTGTCGATCAGAAGGTGCCGCTGTGTATCCGAGAACCCAGCAGTGGTCAGGATGCGATCCAGCTGAACGCGCATGCCGTCCAGGGACTCGCGGTGTATCTCAACCGCGCGAACGGACGCAAGGAGCGACTCGAAGTCAGGCGCTTCGGAACTGGCGAACTCGCCTAGAAGCCGCTCTATCGCGGGAAGCAGAAAATCGCCCACGCCGACGGAGGGCTCGAGGAGACGACAACGATGAAGTGGCCGTTCGTCCGTGTAGCCGACCAGGTCGAGGATGAAGTCCACCACCTCCCTGCGGGTAAACACAGCTCCGCGGTCCTCGGCGCCGCTCACAGCCAAGGTCTCCAATGCCGCCGTCACCCGCGGCGAGCTTGCCGCACCAAAGGCCGGATGCAATAAGGGCATTTCCACGGTTATCCCCGCTGTTGCCGCATGGGAGTCACAGTTGCTTCATTGGCGGCTTGCCAGCCGACTGGAGCTGCTGATTGAGTGTCCACTCTGCTTCTCCGGGCTCACCGTCAACGACAGCTCCCGTCAGGAGGTAGTGGCTTTGCTGCTGCGGATGATATGCTACGCCGCAGTGAGGACAGTGGTGGGTCATGGCAGGATCGCCGTGGACGCTCACTCTCTCGTGCACCGTTCGTGCACCAAACAGCCACGACCGTCAGGAGTGGTGAGCGTAAGTACATGCCGCACAAACATGGGCCCTGCAGGGATCGAACCTGCGACCGTCGGATTATGAGGTGGCCGGCGACAAGCGACGGAAGGCGTAAGCATATGTCACTCCATGCTCACATCGGTAGGTCGATGTCCGTGAAAACCCCGTACCGCGCCCGAAAACTGCGTCGGGTGGGGAAGATCTGTGGAATCAACACATGACGTCCTCTGAGGTCCGCTGGCTCGTCGCCACCACGGCTGCGGACGGTTCACTCCACCCGTACCGCCTGCAACCGCTCGGCGCCGCGCTCGAGTTCACAGCGCGCGACCGGCCGGCCGCGGAGCGGGCCCTTCTGGCGATGGGACTCGCCCTTCCGGACGCGGCCAGACTGATCGCCCG
>DASWGU010000291.1:0-27584 GCA_036393555.1 Gemmatimonadaceae bacterium | reverse complement strand
GGACGCCGACTGGCAACTCGTCAGTTCCGGAGCCCACCAACTTGGAGACTCAAACGCACAGTTGACGCTGCTCGAGTTCCTCGATTATCGGTGTCCAGCTTGTCGAACCGCTGAAGGCGTGCTTGCCGGTATAGAGCGGTCGTTCCCGTCGCGAATCCGACGCCTCGTTCGCTTTGTTCCGCTGACCCGTGATCCCGACGTCGTCGATTCAGTTGCCCTGCTCGCCCTGTGCGCCGATCGTCAGGGTCGCCTCGCACCGATGCACCGACTGCTATTCTCCCGACCCATGTCTGCGCCGACGCTCGCACCGGATTCACTGGCAATAGCGGTCGGCATTGCAGATCGGGAACAGTTCAGCGCCTGCCTTCGCTCAGCCGACGCAAGCGCCGAGTTAATGAGCGACAGGTCGATAGCTGAACTCATGGGCGTAGCTGCACTCCCAACCTTCGTTGTGGATCGGGAGTGGGTGAGCGGTGTAGAGCCAGCTCGTCTCCGTGAACTTGTGCTCCGCCACCTTCGGTAGAGGGGCAGCATGGGATTCATGCATGCGTGGGTTCGGCCTAAGATTCTGAGGAGCGACCGAATGTGCTCGCTTCAAGATCAGGCACGACGATTTCTTGCCCTCACGGCACTTCTACCGCTGAGCGCATCTGCACAACGACTTCTAACTGGAACCGCGGTCGACTCATCCGGAACTCCCGTCCCGTACGTCAACGTGGAACACCGAGCCACCCGCATAGTGGCGGACGACTCGGGCCGGTTCGAGATCCCGATTGCTTCCGGCGCCGGGTTCATCCGGGTACGGCGCATTGGCTATCAGCCGATCGAGATCGCCTTCTCCGCCGGTGGTGACACGACTATCGTCGCCATATTGCCGGCGCTTGCCGCGTACCTCTCGCGGACGGTCGTGCTTGCGCGAGCCGCGGTCCGTTCGCTGGAGCTGCGTGGATTTTACCGGCGACTGCAGGATCGGCAGAAGGGAATCAACGCCGGGCAGTTCATTACCGCCGAAGAGATCGAACAACGGCGCCCCAACCGAATCACTCAGATACTCGAGGGACGGACTGGCATCAGGGTAGTGCGGGCCAAAGGCGCCGGTACGAACTGTTTGTCCGGAAATGACCCTCGGTGCTGGGTACCGACAGGGACCAACGGCTGCTACATGACCGCCTTCTTTGATGGCATGCGACTGAACGACATGTCTGCACCCAACTCGCCAGCCCGCATCGATGAGATCGTCACTCCGTCGGCCGTGGCGGGAATCGAGATCTACACCACACCAGGCAAGACGCCGCCGGAGTACCAACTGCTCGCCGGACGATGCGGGGTCGTCTTGCTCTGGTCCAAATAGCGCCGCTCAACGCATCGGTCGCCGACGCGACGGTTCCGTTGGGTCATGCAGGGAGTTCCCGCCCGGACAGCGATGGCGCGGTGGGCATGCAGCGGCCAGATTGCGTAGCGACGTAGCCTGATGGCCCGCCCACCCTGACTACAGTCCGGGTTGACCATGGGCCAAACCATCGCCGCGCTGTGGGATACAATTCAAGTCAGTCTGTCGTATCGTCGCTCACGATCTTCCCGCTCAAGGGCGCCCTCGGCTGCCCCGTGGAGAGCCTCGACCTCGATGATCGCGGTCCTGCTGGGGACCGTCGCTGGATGCTCATCGACGACAGCGGCCGCTTTGTGTCCCTCCGCGAGGTCGCGCGCCTCTGTTTCGTGAGTGCGGAGCTCACGGCTGATGGCCTGCGGCTTCGTGTCCCCAGACAGGAGCCGCTGGAGGTGCCCCAGCCCGACGCCAACGGCGCACCGCGAACAACGGCCCGAGTCTGGAGTGGGCCCTGCGAGGTGATCGAGGCGGATCCGTTGGCGAGCGGCTGGCTGTCGGAGTTTCTCGGGCTCTCGTGCCGTGTCGTGTTCCAACCCGACGATGCCTCTGGACCGGACGCGGACCGCTACGGCCCGTTCGGCGACTCGCCTCGTCGCATAGCCCTCACCGATGGGGCGCCCATGCTGCTGACGACCATCGCGTCGCTGACTGATCTCAACGCGCGCCTGTCCGCGCCCGTTCCCATGTATCGGTTCCGTCCGAACATCGTGGTGGAAGGCACGACTCCATGGACCGAAGAGACATGGAAAGGCTTCGAGGTCGGCGCGGTGGGCTTCGACGCGGTGAAGCCGTGTCCCCGGTGCGTCGCCACCACGATCGACTACGCCACGGGAACCCGCACCACGGAGCCGCTCCGCACCTTGGCGACCTTCCGCAAGTCGGGACAGGACGTGAACTTCGGGATGAACGTGGCGCACCGGCACCTCGGCTCGATCCGGGTCGGGGATACGGTTCGGCTGCTTGAATGACCGCGCGTGCTCTCTGCCCCCTGCCCCCTGCCCCCTGCCCCCTGCCCCCTGCCCTCGGTCCCATGACGCAACGCCGCCTGCCCCGCATCCTCCTCGCCATCGCGATCCTGGTCGCGACCGTCCCGGCGCTCTCTGCCCAGGACGCGAACATCGCCGTCGAAGCGGCGCGCGCTGTGCTGGCAAACGAGAACTACGTGCGCCCACCAGAGGACATCGCGAAGCTCGTGACGGCGCCCCGCCACTTGAACGTGTCGCTCAACCAGCCCAGTCCGGACCGCCGCTTCTTCCTCAAGGAACAGAGCGAGGGAATGCCGGCGGTAGCCGCCTTCGGCAAGCCGCACCTGTACTTCGGTGGGTTGCAGGTCGATCCGGCTGCCAACAGGGCCCGCAACCTGACGACCCGCGGCGCGGTCGGTCTGTCGTTGATCGACGCAACCACGGGAACGTCGTTGACGATTGAAACACCAAAAGGCGCGACCATCTCCGGCACGGCCTGGTCACCCGGTGGGAGACAGCTGGCGTACATCGCCAACTTCGAGACCGCGTCGCACGTGTACGTCGCGGACCTTGCCACGCGGAAATCGGTGCAGGTGACCAGGGCGCCGCTCCTCGCGACGCTGGTGACGGCCGTGGACTGGACGGCGGATGGCAGGAGCGTCATCGCGGTGATCATTCCCGACCCGCGCGCGGCGGAGCCGAAAAAGCCCCCGGTCGCCAACGGTCCTCAGGTGCGCGTGTGGACGGATGGCAAGAAGTCCCCGCAGCGCAATTTCGCCAGCCTCATGGAAGAGCCGTGGGAGATGGACCAGTTGGAGTGGTTCGCCACCGGCCAGCTCGCCCTGATTGACGTGAAGTCGAAGGCGGTGCGGAAGATTGGCGCGCCGGCCATGATCCGCAGCGTGGATGCGTCTCCCGACGGCCAGTACTTCCGCGTGACCTCCATGCAGAAGCCGTTCTCTTACGTCGTCCAGCTCAATGCGTTTGGCACGCGCGAAGAGCTATGGGACCTGAACGGCAAGGTCCTGGCCACGCTGGTCACTCGGCCCCTTCGCGAGGCGCCGGACAGCGCCGGCGGGGGACGGGCCGGGGGCGACGGGCCCCGGCGCGGCCTCTCCTGGATGCCGGCGGGCGGCGGCCTGTACTACATCGCGTCGGATGCCCCGGCCCGCCGTGACTCGGGCGCGGCGGCGCCGACCGGTGGTCGAGCGGCCGGTGCGGGCAGAGGCGCAGGTGGCGCGGCCTCGAACCGGCCGGAACGGCTCATCCGCTGGAGCGCGCCGTTCGGTGAGGCCGACACGGCGACGCTCTACCGGCACACCGGGCCGCTGAGCGGCGTTCTGTTCACCGACGACGCGAAGATGGCGTTCTTCGGTGCGACGGCGAATGGACAGGGAGAGATCTTCGCGGTGCGTCTGGACGATCCCGCGAAGCGCTACACCGTGGTGCGCCAGCGCGCGTACACTCCATCGCTCGGTGGTGGCTTCGGACGTGGTGGTGGTGGCGGCCGCGGAGGCGCAGCAGGCGACGACTCGCTCGCCTTCTACAACAATCCCGGCAACCTGATGACCCGCCGCGGAACGGCCGGCGGTCAGGTGGCCATGCTGTCGTCGGACAGTGCCGTGTACCTCCGTGGCACCCAGTACTTCAAGGACTTCCTCGAGAACGCGCCCCGCGAGTTCGTGGACCGGGTGGATATCCGCACCAGCCAGAAGACCCGGGTCTTCGAAAGCGGGAGGGACGCGTGGGAGTCGATTGCCACGCCGCTCGACGATGACTTTACCATGGCGATCGTGACGCGAGAGACACCGACCGAGATCGGCAACGCCTTCCTCCGGGACATGAAGACCGGCGCCATGACGCCGCTGACGACCAACACCGACTACGCGCCGGAGTTCACCAAGGCCATTCGCAAGCGGGTGGTCATCACGCGGCCGGACGGCATCACGTTCGTAGCGCGCGTGACGCTGCCCGCCGACTACCGGGAAGGCACGCGGCTCCCGGCGATGTTCTGGCTCTACCCGTACGAGTACACGTCCCAGACGGAGTACGACCGCACGCTGCGCACCGAGAACAGGAACCGCTTCCCGAATGCCGGAGCGCGTACCATCGAGTACCTGGTGACCCAGGGGTACGCCGTCGCGAACTTCAACCCGCCCATAATGGGCCAGTCTGGGCGGATGAACGACAATTACGTGGCCGACCTGCGCATGAACCTCTACGCGGTGATCGACGAGCTCGACCGGCAGGGGTGGATCGATCGCACGCGGCTTGCCATCGGCGGCCACAGCTATGGCGCCTTCAGCACCGCCAACGCCATGGTGCACACGCCGTTCTTCAAGGCCGGCATTGCCGGCGACGGCATGTACAACCGGACCCTGACGCCGAACGGATTCCAGAGTGAGCGGCGCGACCTGTGGGCCGGCCAGGAGACGTACCTGGAGATGTCACCCATGCTGCACGTCGACCAGATGCAGGGCGCCCTGCTCATGTACCACGGCATGGAGGACCAGAACGTCGGCACGGCGCCGATAAGTTCCATCCGCATGATGCAGGCGCTGCGGGCGCAGGGGAAGAACGCCTCGTTGTTCATGTACCCGTACGAGGACCACGGCCCCGCCACTCTGGAGACTAACCTCGACCTCTGGGCGCGGTGGACGGCGTGGCTGGCCATTTACGTGAAGCACGCCGGAAAGACCGCGACGAAGGTCGTGCAGTAACGGCCAGGCACGAGGTCAGAGCCAGCAGCAGTCCATGTTCATCGGCTGTTCACGCAGTCGCCGGGAAGATATTGCCTCGTGACCGTTAGGCTCCAGAGGCGCTTGCAGCGGCGGGAGGCGCGCAAGCTCTCTCCTCAGTATCGACGTCCGTCGCCTGCGTCTCTCGCGCGCTGAAGCGCGATGCGCCAGGCGCACCAATCTGTCGGCGGACGTGATACGACGGTGCGACTTCCACTGCTGAACGGGTGGCGGGCCTGCAAGTGTGCAGGGTCAGGATTCAGCACGAATCGAAACGCGCAGGTCGTGGTAGCGCTATTGCCAGCCGTTGGGACGGAGATACCAGGGTTCACAAAATCGTACCGAGAGGTGACCACATGACCACAGAGAGCGAAAGCCCCGCACTACCATCAATCGAAGGCCTGCGGCTGCGTTTCCGGGGCGCATTGCTGCGGCCGGGTGAGGAGGGCTACGACGACGCTCGTCGCGTCTGGAACGGCGCGATCGATCGGCGTCCGGCGCTCATCGCCCGCTGCGCTGGCGCGGATGATGTCGTCGAGGCGGTGCGCTATGCGCGTGATCACGATCTGATTGCGTCGGTGCGCGGCGGCGGGCATTCGATCGGCGGCCACGGTGTGTGCGACGGCGGCATCATGATCGATCTGTCGCTCATGAAGTCTGTACGCGTCGATGGTCAAGCCGGTACCGTGCGCGCATCCGGCGGGTCACTGTGGTCGGATGTCGATCGTGCTACGCAGCCGTTCGGGCTGGCGACGACGGGCGGCATCATCAGCCACACGGGAATCGGCGGCTTGACTCTCGGCGGCGGTCTCGGGCATCTGATGCGAAAACACGGCTTGACCATCGACAACCTTCAGTCAGTCGAGCTTGTAACTGCCGGCGCCGAGCGACTGCGTGTCGATGCGGAAACAGACCCAGAGCTGTTCTGGGGACTCCGCGGAGGAGGCGGCAACTTCGGGATCGCGACCGCCTTCCGGTACCGACTCCACAAGGTCGGCCCCATCGTGCTCGGCGGCCCGATATTCTGGACTATCGAGGACGGATTAAAGGTGCTGCGGTTTCTGCGCGATTTTGCGCCCGCTTCGCCCGACGAGCTTGGGATCACCGTCGCGATGATGCCAGCGCCTCCGGCGCCGTTCATCTCCCGGGACTGGTTCGGCAAGCCAGTCGTCGGCCTCGTACTCGCGTGGGCGGGTGACATTGGTGCGGGCGAAGCGGCAATCGCGCCCCTGCGGGCGATCGCGACACCAGTAGCTGATGCCGTGCGTCCGATGCCGTACGTCGCCCTGCAGTCGATGCTGGATGGCGGCGCGCCACACGGCCGGCATTACTATTGGAAGTCGCACCGCCTTCCCACACTCAGCGACGCGGCCATTGGTCAGTTCGGGGCGCTTATCGCGCGCGCGACAGCGCCGTTCTGGCAGCTGAACGGCTGGGCCGTTGGCGGCACTGCCAGTCGCGTGGCTGCCGATGCCACCGCGATGGGGCAGCGGGAACAGGGATTCCATATCAACATTGTCAGCGCGTGGCCTCCATCCGACACGAAGGCGGAGAGCCATGTCGCTTGGGTCCGCGACGGATGGGCCGCACTCCAGCCGCACAGCGAAGGCGTCTATGCAAATTTCCTCTCGGATGAGGGTCGCGCCGGCGTCCGCATGGCGTATGGTGCTCGCCTCGCCCGACTCACCGCACTGAAAGACCGCTACGATCCAGAGAACTTCTTCCGCATGAACGCGAACATCCCACCCAGCGGAGCTTGAATCCAATCGAGCGCATCACCACGGTCCTTCCGGGAGGCGCCTAACGCGGTGTCCAGCAGACGGCGGTGCTATGGTGCGCGCGGCGGGACTGCGCTCCCGCCGCAGCTGACACTGGGCGTTAGGCCGCAACTCTAAGTAGCGGTGAATGCCTGAGATCTCGCGATACCTCCGTATCGTGATCGGTATGTTCCATAACGAGCACGGTGTGCCGTATTTCCACGCCGTCTACGGCGAGTTCGAAGCGACGATTGGGGCGGGCGCGGAGCACATCGCAGGTACTCGCGAAGCGCGGGCTGATCATGTGCCTCCGGAATCAGGTCGACCCGCAGGAGTTGCGCGAGGGTTGCGGCATCGACCGCATCGGTCTTCACCTTCGCGTAGCTGATCGCCTTGAGATACCTGGCGTGACCGAGCCGGAGATCAATACCCTGGGTCACCAGCAGATCCCGGAGCCACTGATTGCCAGCCGCCAGGCTTCAACCGAAGGCACTGTGCGCTTGAGCGAGGCCGCATGACAGTTCTTACGCGATCATATGTGACTATCGTATACTATCGGCATGATCGGCGACGTGTACGACCGCCTGACCGCTTGCAAGGGTTTTGAATGGGACGAGGGGATTCGGAGCAAGAGCGCGGACCGGCACGCCGTCGCCGCGGGCGAGGCAGAACAGCCGTTTTTTCGACAACCGTTCCTGGTCACCCATGACGTCGCTCATTCGCCGACCGAAGAACGATTGTTTGCCTTGGGGCAGTCGGGCCTCTGGGCGAGGGCTGTTCCTGGTTTTCACGCTTCGGGACGACAGGGTGCGAGTCATTTCGGCCCGCGATATGAACCGTCGCGAGCGAGGGGTCTATGAGAAAGCGCAGCAAGCCATCCAGGATCGCTAGACGCCCCGTGCCGCACTTTACCTCCGAGGAGGCTGAGAGCGCGTTCTGGCTGTCTCATGATTCGACCGAGTACGCAGACTGGCGCAAGGCGAAATCGGTCGATCTCCCGACGCTGAAACCCGGCACGGAGACGATCTCCTTGCGCATACCCGCCGGCTTGCTGGAGGACCTGAAGGTTCTGGCGAACCAGCGCGATGTCCCGTATCAGTCATTGCTCAAGGTGTTCCTTGCAGACCGTGTCGAGGCAGAGCGGCGTGGTTCACGGCGCCGAGCGAGTTGAAGCCTAACAAACGAACGCGGGCTGCCGACGGTTGCTGCGGTAGCGGCTTCGCCGCACCTGTGATAGCACCGCCGCAGCTGATTGATAGTCGTTAGGTGGACCTGGAAGGAGGGAGTGTTCAATGTGCCCGATGCGCTGGGTCATTGTTGTGCTGGCCGTCATGAGTCCAGTGCGAAGTACTGCTCAAGTGTCGGTCGAGATTGGACCGGTCGTCGGCTTCTACCGACCCTTGGGCGGCTTCGATGACGCGTCCGTATATTCAACGGCACTCCCGCGCACTCCAGAGGATCTCATGGGTTACGCGTGGGGCGGTGGGGTGCGAGCATGGTTTGGGAAACGCGTCGGCGCTGAGTTCGACGCGATGGTCGCTCAAAGCGAGGTCCCGGAGGTCTTCACACCTTCGGGTCCTCGGGGTCCTACGCCGGCTCAGGTCACAACTTTCACGGCTCAAGGTCTCTTGACCGTCACCGGTGACCCAACGGGACACCAACTGTGGGTCAGCGGTGGCCTTGGCGTTGTTCGTCACGGTGGGGCCGCCTATGACTCCTACGGCACTCCCCGGGATCTGAGCCCCGTAGCAGGAATCGGCACTCGTGTCGGCCTGACTCGCCAACTGCACGCGACGCTGGCGGTGAACGTGCTGGTGTACACCTTTGATGTGCCGATGCCGCCGGAATTGCAACTGAACCCGGGCAGTCTCCAGCACGGGCAGCAAGTCGACGTGTGGACGCATCTGGGCGTCACCTGGATGATAGGCCGGCGGGGACCCCAAGTCGCCCGGGAACGGCGTGTGCCGCCTGACAGACGTTGCTGTTGACAGGCGAAATTGTGGCTCGATTTGATCGCCTGCAGCAGAATGCAACCGTTTCCATTAGCGAGATGCGCAGGTCCGCCATGCTCCGCTGCGAATGAGAGACCTCTCGAGCAGACTCGTTCTTGCACTGGCCCTCGGCTACGCGGCGCCGATGGCGACAATGTGGTTCGTCGCACCTTTCGTTCCCTTCATCGCCGACGCGCTCGGGCTTTCTGACAGAGGCGGCCGAGCCTTCCGCTGGATAGGGATCATTCCGCTTCCGGATCCGTTCACTTGGCGTGCGTGGATTGGACTCGCGCTGATCATCGTGCCGCCGGTGCTCTTCGGAGTCACATGGCTGATTCTGCGGCGCTCGTCTCCGGGCACTCGCTAACGACGGCTGGTGCAGACGACCGGCTGCGGTGGCGGTGGGCGGGGCCGCCGCTCCATGACAGGGACAGCACGCGGCGGGCCCCGCCGCGGTGATTGCGACGTTCGCCCTGGGGATTGGCGCCAACGCGGCCATCTTCTCCGTCGTCGACCGGCTGCTGTTCCGCGCGCCAGCGCTGCTGCGCGAACCGGCCCTGGCGCACCGAGCGTACCTTGCGTTCCCGATGCCCGACGGCAACGGGGAGTTCGTCGTCGACGCCGTGTCATACACACGCTTCACGGAGCTCACCGAGTGGACCCAATCCTCGTCGAAGACGGCGTTGGCGTCGACGAAAGAGCTTGCGGTGGGCGAGGGAGCGGAGGGCGCGAGATGACGGTGGGCGTCGTGAGCGCTAGCTTCTTCGACTTCTTCGGCGCGCCGCCAGCTATTGGCCGCTACTTCAGCGCGCAGGAGGACCAGCCGCCTCGCTTCTTCCTCTGGCCTCAGCGTGGCGCGCCGCACATCGTTGCCAGGCCACCCAAGCCCCCAACTTCCATGATCACACCAATCGGAAGGACCCTGCGCCGGACGTGGCGCACTTTTCCACTGGCTACCACTCTGGTGGCCATGCTCAGCGCTCAATCCGGCGCGCAGGCGAACTTCGGCGACCTCGCCGCGGGCCCCTACAACCGACTGGTGATCCGCGGCGCGATGGTCATCCCCGGTCACGGCGGACCGCCAGCCGGACCGTACGACATCGTCATCGAACGGAACATGATCACCCAGATGGTCCCGTTCGATCCCGTCTCCGCCGAGCGCGAGCAGCGCCAGCGGCCCACCGGTGACCGCGTCATCGATGCCACCGGAAAGTTCGTCATGCCCGGCATGATCGACCTGCACACGCACATCCGTACGCAGCCGCAGGAGAACGAGTACGCCTGGTATCTCCGCCTCGCCCACGGCGTCACGGGCATGGTCAATGCCCCAGACCGCAGCCTCGACTCCGCCATGTACCAGGCGAAGCGGTCCGCAGACAACACCATCCTCGCCCCGCGCATGTGGCCCATCTGGAACTGGGGCGCGGGTGTCTCGCGGTCGCGCGAGCAACTCGAGGATCCCCGCATGGCGCCCGAGATCGCGCGCGAGATGGTCTCCAAAGGCGCGCGCGTTGTTTCGCTAGGCAGCGTCACGTGGGATACCGCACTCTTCGGAGCGGTTGCCAAGGCGGTATGGAACGCCGGCGGCATCACCACGATCCATCTGCCGCCCTCCACCAACGCCGTGGTCAACGCGGCGAAAGCCGCCTGCCTCGGTGCCACCATGATCGAGCACCACTATGGCTACGCCGAGTCGGCGCTGGAGCGGCAGACGCAGAACTTCGAGCGGCGCTACAACTTCGACAACGAGAACGACCGCTTCCGGGCGGCGGGCGCAGTCTGGCTCGAGGCGGACAGGGCGCGCCTGCTGGGCGAGGTCGCCGACAGTATGGTGAAGTGCGGCGTCACGATGCTGCCCACTCGCGTCGTCTACGAGGCCAATCGCGACTTCATCCGCGCCTCCAGCCTGCCGTGGCTCGACAAGTACACCCACCAGTCGCTGATCAACTGGAACCTGCCCAATCCCGCCTACCACGGTTCCTTCCACTACGACTGGACGTCGGACGACGAGTACTACTGGACCTACGCCTTCCGCCTCTGGGGCGACCTGATCGCCGAGTTCAACAGGCGTGGCGGCCGCGTCGCCTACGGCACGGACGACAACTACATCTGGGCGACGCCGGGCTTCTCGGCGATCCGCGAGTTGCAGCTCCTGCGGGAGACCGGCATGCACTCGCTTGAGGTCCTCAAGGCAGCGACGAAGAACAGCGCCGAGACCTTGCGTGAGCCGAAGCTCGGCCTCGTGCGTCCCGGCTACCAGGCCGACCTCTTGATCGTGGACGGCAATCCCGCGTACAACCTCAAGTTCATGTACGCGGTCGGCGACCTGACACTGGACAAGGACGGGAAGATGATCCGCACGAAGGGGATCATCCACACCGTCAAGGACGGCATCGTGATCGAGAACGCGCGCCTGATGGAGGAGGTGGAGAAGATGGTCGTGAAGTCGAAGCTGTCGGTGCCGGCGGCGAACGCGGTAACGGAGCCCTGGCTGCGGTCGGGACGACCCATCGTCCCGAACGGTCGGCGTTAGATCCGAGCGCTGACAGGGAGAACGGACGCGGAACCGATCCGCCGGATTCGCGGCGATCCGCGTGCGGGCCTTTGTCAGCGGCGGTGGGAGCAGGATGCCCCCGCCCGGACGCACTCTGCCACTGGAGCGGCCGATAAGAGCGCCGAGTCGTCGAATTGCGAGCGAGGCCCGCCACCGCTCCTCCAGCCAGCGCGCGACCTCGTAAGCCGTGCATCGGACCCCAGCTCAGGGCCTTCAGCACGAGCAGGTCCAGCGTTCCCTTCACGACCGGCATCGGCTCGGTCATCAACACACCTCGCAAGGCTCCTCTTGGAGTCTCTAACGCGAGACTGCCATTGGCAAGCGCGTGACGCTTCGCCCTCGCGGCACCGCCGTCATGGCCTGCCTCGGATGCGCGCCGGCGTTGAACCCGTTTCCCTGCGCATCCAGCGATTGAGATGACTCTGATCGTAGAACCCGGCCCGGCAGGCGGCCTCAGTCGGCGTGTTGTTTTCGTGCGCCAGAGCGCGCAAGGCGTGTCCGAGGCGAACGTGGCGCAGATACGCACCGGGCGTGATCCCGAGGTAGCGCCGGAACTCGCGCGCGAGCGTCACGCGGTGCACCCCCACCTCAGCCGCGAGGTCCTGAATCGTCAATCCATCGCGACTCCGGTCGCGGAGGACCTCGGCGGCCATCACAAGCCACGGCGGTGCCGCGCGCCTCGTCTCGCCCGCCGGAGCGGCGCGCCCACGCAGGTCGGCCAGGATCTCCTCCACCAGGCATTCACGCGCCAGGCTCGCGGCGTCGTCATCGTGTCGGAGCTCACTCCGCAGCGCCAGAGCGAGCACGGGAAACCGCGGCCCCTCCACCCGGAACCACTCCGGATCGCGACTGGGGTGTGCTTCCGGCAGCTCGAGGTGTAACACCTGCGCCCCAGCGGGTCCGTAGGTGTCATCATGCACGACTCCCGCGGCCCGATACACGGCAGCGTCGCCCGCGATGGTGTGGCGTGACCCTGCCACCCCCTCGGTGAATGCGCCCGCCAGAAGCATCGATACGGTCACGGTCGCATGCGCGTGCGGCCGAACACCTCCGCCGGGCGGATGAAGGGCTTCCGTGACCGTCACGCGACCGACGCGTCGGCGCCGGAGGCGTCTCACTCCCTCGACGGGAAGCGGTTTGATCGGGTACGACACCTGTTCCGCTGCCATCAGACGCGCCGCGAGTGACTCGCCCGCCGTGCAGAGAACCATCGGTTCCGTCCGTTTCAAACCCGTGTACCCTGGGTCGCCGTGGCCGCCGGGTGCGTCATGCCGCGTCCGTTTCGCTTGTTGGTTGAGTGACTATCTCGCGCGCAGCGCCGTGATCGGCTCCGCCCGCAGCGCCAACCGCGCCGGGACCAGGCAGGCGAGGACGCTCACCGACGCGAGCAGCAGCGCCACCGCGACAAACGTCACCGGATCGGACGCCGACATCTCGAACAGCAGTGATTCCATCACCCGCGTCGCCGCAAGCGCGGTCAGTGCACCGAGCACCAGCCCGAGACCGATCAGTGCCGCGCCTGAACGCGTCACCGACCAAAGCTCGTGCTCGCGCCGCGCGCCAATGGCGAGCCGGATGCCGATCTCTGTGGTGCGCTGGCTCACCGCTTGCGACACTACGCCCACCAACCCGCCCTGGGCCGGTCGATCTCCTCCTCACCGGGCCCGAAGTCCCGGCCGAGGACTGGCCGGACGCCCAGCAGCTTGAAGAAGTTGTCGGAGACCACGCCGGTCTGGACCCGCTGCGGCTCTCCCTTGCCGTAGAACTGGAAGGGCATGGAGGGGTACTCGGCGACGCCCTCGAAGACCTGCGTCAGGCCGCGATAGTCCTTCACCTCCACGACCGAGAACGCGCCGCCGGGACCGGCGGCGGTCGGCTGCTGGAGTCGGATGACCCTGTCGTCAGCCGCATACGGCAGGGGCTTGAGAAGCGCGCCGTTCACCATGCTGAAGATCGCCGTAGACGCAGCGATGCCCAGCGCGATCGTGACCAGCGATAGAATCGTGAAGGCGGGAGTCCGGCGGAGTGAGCGGAAACCGTACGCGACGTCGCGAAGGATGTTCGTCATGGCCTGACCCTACTCGCCGCGCGCGTCCGAGTGGTGAACGACTGGTCGCCAACCTGTACAGGAGTTGTGAGGTAGGGGCGACAGTGTCAGGTACGGGGCGCGTGCGACGGTCCCGATCCTCCTCCTCCGCTCTCCGTTTGCCCCTGCCCATTTCTCCTTGCGGGTTCCGCGGCGCTTCGGTGCGGGCGAGCAGACGCGAGCTCGCACGCGGCAGGCGCGCTACCGATTCCGGCACTGGCGATAAGCTGCACGTGCCGTCCTTCTGGAGGCGACACCGGCTTCGACGCGCTCCTCGCGAGATACCAGCGGCCCGAAGCGCGTCATCCGCAGGGGCTCGTGTCCTTGCTGCGCCGCCACGTTACGGAGTCACCGGCGACCCACGCACCGTCCACGAATCGATCCGCACGGGTCGTGTAGGCGTCCGATCGCGTGTTGTCCGAATACTCTCGGATCTGAAGCGAGTTTCCGTCCGGCAATCGGATCGTAGACAACAGCTGCGTCCCGGCAGGACCCTTGGCCTCGAGATACCCCTCCCCCCTGACGCCGGCCGCGCTGAACACACTTACCGCGACACGGCCGTTCTGGATGTCCCAGAAGTAGACCATGTGGGCCACGGGCGCACACCGGCCGTCTTCGGAGACCGCGAACGCATCTGCGACAATAACTTCGTGAGAGGGCCCCCACCTGAGCAAGCGAACCCAGAAGGCGGGAAGTCCGCTGCCAGGCTGGAATCCCGGGTTGTCCTGCTGCCAGCGGGCGCCGCCGTCGAGGTGGTATCTCAGCAGGTCTTCCACTGCCCTGGCAGGGGACTGGCCGTGGACCGCCGTGGCCCACATGCCGAGGCCCGCGAAAGCCGCGAACAGACTGATACCGAGACGCATCCCCGTAGTCTTCGCCATCACTCATCCTCCCCCAGTTCGCTGAAAGAAAGGCCGGCTTCGGCTACCTCCCAATCGCTGCACGGAGGCCGGTGCCATCGGGCCGGATCACCATCAAACTGTCGCGCAACTCCCTCGTGGCCCCGATGAGAGACCATCGTCCGGCCCGGGACCAAGCGGGATTCGTGGCCGTCCAAGGTTGGGAGGTGCCGGCCCGAAATGGACTATTGCCAATGCCAGGAGAACTGGAAGCGCGTGTTGTCGTCGCAGGGGGTGGGTGTGCCGGAGGTTGACGTTCGAGTTGGCGATACCGTGCAGGTTCCCGGCTACGGCTTCGTGGACGAAGTCCGGTAAAAATGGACGCGAGATGTCGTATTCACCATTCGAAATCCGGACACCTGACCGTCGGCACCACGCAGGAAATGGAGATCGCTACCAAGCCAACAGCCGGTGTCGTTGCACGAGCCCCAGTAGCCTCCGCCCACATTGAAGTGATCGCGAATGGTCGACACCAGGGGCCGAAACAGTTCTCGGTCGAGCCTCGCTCCAAGCTTGTCGCTTCCCGTGCGATCAATAAAAGCTCAGCCAACAGCACGTATCCGCCGTTGCGGTACTGGTGCCGCGTACCGGGCGCGAACAGTGGCGATTCCACGCGGGCCAGAACGCGCATGTGCCGGTCCTGGGACTTGGCACGCCGGCTGTGTGATTCAACAATTGTTCCACGGTGGCAGCACCGACGCGCGGCTGGAGCCACGGCATCACGCTCCCGACCGACGTCGTGAGAGTGAACGACCGCGCTGCGAGACGGGCGCGGATCGCGGCTGCCGTGAACCGTTTTGAGACCGATGCCACCGGGAGAACAGTCGCGGTTGTCATCGGGATCTCGTTCTCGACATCCGCGAGCCCAAAGGCCCACTCCCAGACGATACGGTTCTTGCGGACAATGGCGATGGCGGCCCCCGGCGCTTTTGACAATGCGCTCCAAGGAGCGAACTCCCCAATAATGGAATCCTGGAGGTCGCGCTCCAGCCCCTGCGCAAAGCGCCAGTCGCCGGGGTACATGTTGCGCCTACCGCCAACGCAGCCGTGATCAGGTTCGACGCGCAGGGGAGATACCGCATTGACCTTGTTGACTTGGTGCTTACGGCGCTACCCCATAGGAGCGTTCTCATGCTCGCGCCAGTGATCACTGGTTGATGAGTAACTTCCGGTAAAGAGCCGCTTCACCGAAGGAGGACACGACGTAGACTCCCAGTCTCACCTTCATGTTCGTCGGGCATCGATGATCTGTCTTGCACGGAAGTAGCGTCTCGAGTCCGTGCCAGGTCTGACGCGGCCCGTCTGGATTTCGGTGGCGGGGAGGACGGAGCGGGCGGGGTGATGCCCCTCCTGACCGTGAACGCCCCGACCCGGTGCCGGCAGAGCGTGTGCTCCCGCCGGCGGCTGGCTACACCCATCCAAGACGCGCCGCGGTCCGCGATGAAGACTGCCCGGTTCCACATCGTGCGGCGGCACCGGTCGTCGCACTGGAGGCTTCTCATGCGGTTGGTCGGCATCATCACGATTGCGGCTGCACTGGGGGCATGCCGACCGGCTGCCCCGCTCGGCAGCTCGACGCATCCGGCGTGGGCGCCGGACGGGCAGACGATCGCGTTCATCTCGAACAGGGAGGGCGTGCGGAGCGGACTGCCCATCAACTTCGAGGTGTATGTCAGCGCTGTCGACGGAGCCGGCGCCCGGCGCCTGACGACCAACCAGGAGTTCGAGGCCGATCTCGCGTGGTCGCCGGACGGGGCGCACCTGCTCGTGAAGTCCAGCCGCGACGGCAACGACGAGATCTACCTGCTGGACCGACGCGGCGACGTGCAGCGCAACCTGACGAACGCGCCGGCGTCGGACGGTGGCCCAAGCTGGTCGCCGGACGGCCGCACGATCGTGTTCCACTCGAACCGGGACGGCGAGACCCGGCTGTATGTAATGGACGCGGACGGCGCCAACGTGCGGGCCTTGCCGCGCGATCCGGGTCCCGGCCACTCCCCGCAGTGGTCGCCCGACGGATCCGCGATCGCCTTCGTCTCCGCTCGCGACGGCAACGCGGAGATCTACGTCGTGGACGCAGACGGCGCCAACGTGCGCCGTCTGACGGACGATCCGCGGGAGAACGCCTATCCGCGCTGGAGCCCGGACGGCACCACGCTGGCGCATACCGCCGGCCGATTTGACACTGACCACTGGAGCATCGTGGTCACCGATCGGGAGGGAGCCAACGGGCGGATTCTGGTCGACAGCACCGACAGCGGGAACGCCGCGTGGTCGCCCGATGGCGCCAGGCTGCTGTTCGGGCGATACCGCATCTACGGCGACGGTGGCGGCGAGGAAAGCGAGCTGCATGTCCTGGAGCTGGCTTCGGGAACGGCGTCGAAGATTCATCTCACCCTGCCGGTGACGGCTGCTGACCCGTCGGCTCCGCCGACGTCGGCGGCCGCGGCTCAGCTGGACGACTCGCTGATGGTCGACTCGCGCGACGGTCGGCAGTACCGGACCGTCTCGCACTCGGGCAAGGTGTGGTTCGCGGCGAACCTCAACTACGCCTCGCCGGACTCCTATTGCTACGAACTCGACGAGGCACACTGCGGGCGCTACGGGCGCTTGTATCGGTGGGAAGCGGCGCTGGCGGTGTGCCCGACGGGCTGGCACCTGTCCACCGACTTTGAGTGGATGGAGCTCGAGCTGGCGGTGGGAATGCCGTTCGCCGAGTTGGGGAGACGAGGCAACCGCGATCAGGACGAAGGTCGTGCGCTCAAGCTCGATGGCGCATCAGGTTTCGAGGCCGTGTTCGGCGGGTGGCGGGACTGGGAGACCGGAACGTTCGAGGCCCAGGGCCGAAACGGGGCCTGGTGGACCGCTACGGAGGCCGACCTCATCAACGCATGGCATCGCGACATCGATGTTGGCGACGACATGGTACTCCGCACGCGGGTGAACAAGACGTACGCACTCAGCGTCAGGTGCGTGCAGAACTGGGCGGAGTTCGATTGCAGTTAGGCAGCCCGGTCGCCGTGCATGTTGACGACCGGCGGAGAGTACGTCCGCCAGATCGGACGCTGGTGGTCCCATGCCAGCTGCCACGAATCAGGCGCCGTGCGTCAGGATGCCTTTCGATCTACAGCCCACGCTGCATGGGAAGCTCGTGCAGCTGCGCCGTTGCGGCCAGAGGATTTCGAGTCGCTCTTTGCCGCGGCGTCGGACCCATTAATCCGGGAGCAACATCCTGCCGCTGATCGCTATCAGCCAGCGGTATTCAGAGCGTTCTTCGAGAATGCCCTCAAGTCCGGTGGCGCCGTGATCCTGCTGGACCTGGCGTCAGGCGAAGTCATCGGGTCTCTCGCGCTTTCACGCTCACGATCCCGAGACCCGGCAGGTCGAGATCGGCTGGACCTTCCTGGCGCGCCGTTATCGGGGTGGACGGCACAACGCGGCTGAGAAACGAACACCTGGGGGCTGCAGGAGCGCCGAAAACCGCTCGCCGCCTGTTACCGGACGACGTACATCTGGCGGAACAGCACCCAGCGCCCGCCCTCGCGCCGCATCACGGTGATGAACTCGCTTTCGGACGCCGACGATCCGAGGATTATGTCGCCCACCCTGGTGTCCCACGCGAGAGTGGATCGTCCCTCGACGACCGCGATGTCACCTCCGCCGTGGACCTGCTGCCCGACGATCTCGTAGCGCGTGATGGGGTACGTGGTGTCGGCCGGCGGGAACCAGTGCGCCCGCACTGCGGCCTTGCCGATCTTCGCTGGCGCGCCGCGGCCGGGCACGTACAACGTGATGCTGTCGCTGACGTGCGAAAGCACGCTTTCGGCGTCCCCGGCGAGCCAGGCTTGGCGATAGGACTCGAGTGCGGCGTCGACTGCGGCGCGATCCGCCTCCGACAAATGGGATGGGGCAGCGCACGCGGCAAGTGCCATACCGGCGAACGCAACGATGGCTGCTCTGATGCGGATCATCACTCAAGAGGTTGGGGTGCGGGATAATAGCCAACGAATCGAGCGGCGCAGGTCAGGGTACAATGGCACCCTCGCGCCGTCGATCCAGTCGGTCATTGAATCCGGGCAGGACGTGGGGGCTCGGAGTCGCCTCGTAACGGAAATACGGGTTACGCGCGATCCCATTGGTCCGTTCTGCACGGGACCTGCACAAGTCGGGGTCGACTGGCGCCTCCAGGCGAAGACACCTTTCAGGGCATGACCGGCGCCCGGCATTCCCGTCCCGCCATCCTCTGGCTTCAACTGCTGCTCGTCGGCGGGCTGGCGTGTGTTGTCATCCTGCTGGTGCAGTCGTTCCGCCTCGCCCGTTCCAACCAATCCGTGGTCGAACGGGCGCTCCGGGATTACGCGGACTTCGCAGCCTGGAGCTATGCCCAGCACCTGTCCAGCGACATGCGCGAGGCCGTGGATGAGCTCCTGGGCGCCGTCAATCACGGTGAGGGACTGCATACGGGCCGTCGCGTTCCCGATGCCAGGGACATGGGGCACTTCCTCCCCGAAGATCCCGGCTGCAACTGCCATCGGACGCTGCACGGCCCGCTTCCCCGTCGTTTCCTCGCGTTCACGCTCGGCTCCGACACGCTTGCCGTGGGCGCTAATTTCGCGCCCCGGAAACTCCAGGGATGGCTGTCCGATTCTCTTGATTCACGTGCGCTTGTGGTCCCGGTTCGCAACGAGGCAGCCGAGGAGGAGCGGTGGCTGAACCGGTTGCTCACCGACGTGGCCCGCGGGCCGGAATCGAGCTGGGGCTATCACGTCAGGATCGACCGGCGGGACGACGAACCTCGCGTCCTGGCGACCCGCCTGATGCCGACAGAGTGGGGGGACACGGCCGTCTACGCGGTCGAGTACGAACCGGCCCACCTGGATTCGATCCTCGGCGCCGTGCTCGCCGCAAACGACCTGCTGCCAGCCGCTGTCGTTGAGGGCCGCTCCAATGGCGACGTGTTGGACCTGGAGGTCCTCGACGCCATGGGCATTGTCCTGTTCCGCCACGGCGCGCAACGGGTATGGGATTTCGATGCGACCGCGCAGCTCCCTCCCAGCTACGGCGGGCTGGTGGTCCGCGCCCACGTGCGCGATGACATGGCTGAAGCGATCCTGATCGGCGGCGTCCCGCAGTCCCGCGTCCCGATCCTGCTGGTCATTCTCGCACTCGCCCTGGGACTCACGCTCCTGGCCGCGGTGCAGTTGCGTCGGGAGGTCCGCTTCGCCGCCGAGCGAGCGACATTCGTCGCGAACGTCTCACACGAATTGCGCACACCGCTCTCCCAGATCCGCCTAGCCGTCGAGACGCTTCGACTGGGGCGCGCGCCTGATGCCGGGAGTCGTGACCACGCCCTGGCCGTCGCCGACCGGGAGGCCCTGCGGTTGCAGCATCTCGTGGAGGGGGTGCTCCGCTTCAGCCGCGGATCTCGCTCGGCAGAGGATCTGCGTCACTCGACCGATGCAGCGCAGGAGGCCCGCGCGGTCGTCAGTGAGTTCGAGGCCCTGGCGACTCCACACCGGGTGACTGTCGAACTGGCTGGCGCATCCTCGGTACCGATGGCGCTGCACCGGGGGGCGCTGCGACAGGTCCTCCTGAACCTGTTCGACAACGCCGTGAAATACGGTGGTGACGGGACGGAAATCAGGGTGCGGCTTGACGCACTGCTCCGCGGCGGAGCGCGGCTCATCGTGGACGACAACGGGCCAGGCGTGCCGCCGGCTGAGCGGGACCGGATCTGGCAGCCGTTCGAGCGCGGCGGCGAGGCGCGCCGGCGGGCCGCCGGGGGCAGCGGTATCGGACTCACGATCGTGCGCGAGATCGCCCAGGAACATGGCGGCACCGCGTGGGTCGAGGACGCCCCTGGCGGCGGCGCCCGTTTCATCGTCGAACTGCCTGACGAGAGGCAAGCCTGATGGCGCGCGTACTCGTGGTCGAGGACCAGCGTGACCTGGCGACGCTCCTGGCGCACAACCTCCGGCAGGAGGGGCTGGACGTCCGCACCGTGGAAGATGGAAGCCAGGCACCCGGCATCGTGCGAACCTGGCGCCCGGACCTGATCATCCTCGACCTGATGCTGCCAGGAATGGACGGTTTCGACGTACTGCGCGCCGTGCGCGGCGACTCCCAGGACGTGCCGGTGCTCATCCTGTCGGCCCGGAGCGAGGAGCAGGACAGGATCCGTGGCTTTCGGCTCGACGCGGATCAGTACGTCACCAAGCCGTTCAGCCTGGTGGAGCTGCTGGAGCGTGTTCACGCCCTGCTCCGCCGATCCACGCGTGGTCCCGCCGCGACGCAACACGGCGTTCTGGCCTTCGGCGACGTCACCGTCGACCCCGCGGCTCGCACCGTGACGCGAGGCGGCCTCCCGATCACGCTCTCACCCAAGGCGTTCGACCTGCTGCTCTCGCTGGCCCGGCGCGAAGGACGCGTGGCATCGCGGGTCGAGCTGCTGCGGGAGGTCTGGGGCTATGGTCCACTCGTGCTCTCAAGGACGGTGGATTCGCACGTCGCCGAGCTGCGCCGCCGCCTGGAAGCCGATCCGGCGAACCCGATGCACATCCTCACCGTGTTCAAGTCAGGGTACAGGTTCGAGCGCTGACACGCCCGGCGACCTTCACAGCTCCGGAACAACTCGCGCACGGCGTCGCCACCCGGACCGGCGGTCCGTTGGCGACCTTGCGCGCAGTCCCCACACGACGCCGCCACACATGCCGGAGCTGCTCATGCTGCTTCACCGATCCATTCTCGCTGGTCTCGCGCTCGTCCTTGTCAATGCTGCCGCCGCGGCACAGTCGACCTCGTCGCTGCTCATCACGCCACTGGAACTGGCTGGCCAGCTCCGCGACCCGAACCTCGTCGTGCTGCACGTGGGGCCGCGGGACAACTATGACGCCGGTCACATCGAGGGAGCGCGCTACGTCTCCCTGCGTGACCTCTCGGCTGCCGACCAGCCGGGCGCGCCACCGCTCGAGCTGCCTGACGAGGCCGACCTGCGGCAGCGCCTCGAGCGACTCGGTATCGGCGACAACAGCCGGGTGGTGATCACCTTCGGCCAGGACTGGCTGACCCCTGCAACCCGCGTAGTCTGGGTGCTGCAGACGGCCGGTCTGGCGGAACGCACGCGGCTGCTCGATGGCGGTACGGTGGCATGGCAGCGCGACGGACGGCCACTCACCACCACAGTCCCGGCGGAGCCGCGTGCGGGCCGGCTCACGCTGGCGTTCGATCGGTCCATCGTCGTCGACCGTACGTGGGTGCAGGCCCGATCCCGCGGGCCTGGCATCCGGCTCATCGACGGCCGCGCACCGATGTTCTACGAGGGCCCGGGGCCTAACGGGAGCGGCGCCGGCCACATCCCGGGGGCGAAGAACATCCCCTTCAACACCGTCGCCAACGATTCGGTCAGGTTCCTCTCCGTCACCCAGTTGCGGCGCCTCTTCGACGCCGCCGGCGTGCAGCCTGGCGATACCGTTGCGGCGTACTGCCACATCGGACAGCAGGCGACCGCGGTGCTGTTCGCGGCGCGGCTGCTCGGACACCCAGTCAGGCTGTACGACGGCTCGATGCGGGACTGGGAGGCGCGCGGGCTGCCGCTGGATAACCCGAGCGGGGCGAGGCCGCCAGCGGATCGGAGTCCACGATGACTCCTCGGCCGTACATGGACGGGGCACGCGCCGGCATCGCGCTGGGCCTCGTGCTGCTGGCATCGTTCGTCCTGGCTGGACGCGGGATCGGAGCATCGGGTGCATTCGCGGTCGCGGCCGCACCGGTGGCCGGGGCGGTGACGCCCGGGAGCGTGGCAGGCAGCACGGCGCTCAGCGATCGCCTGCCTCGCGAATTCGTACCATGGAACGACTGGATCGTGCTGGAACTCCTGGGGGTGCTGGTCGGCGCGGGCATTTCGGCACGTCTTTCGGGACGCTGGCGCGCCGCCACGAACGACCGGACGGCTGGACGCGTTTCGCGTGCGCTGGCGGGCGGTGCGCTCATGGGACTCGGCGCACGCCTCGCCTGGGGATGCACGAGCGGCCTCGCCCTGTCGGGCGGGGCGCTCCTTTCCACCGGGGCGTGGCTGTTCATCCCGCTGGCGTTCGGCACGGCAATTCTGGTCACCATGCTGGCCCGTGATCCCTCATTGGGGACGTGATGCTCGACCACGTACACCCCGCGGTGACCGCCATCCCCATCGGGATAGCGTTCGGGATCATTCTGGAGCGCAGCGGATTGGGAGACCCACGCGTCATAGCCGGGCAACTCATTGGCCGGAACTTCACGGTGGTCCGGGTCATGTTCGGCGCCATCGTGACTGCGATGCTCGGACTCGCGTGGGCATCCGCGGCGGGACTCGTCGACATGGGTTCCATCGCGATGCCACCGACGGACCTGCCGGCCCAGGCTCTTGGAGCGGTGGTCTTCGGGGGCGGATTCGCCCTGGCAGCCCTCTGCCCCGGTACGGCGTGCGTTGCAGCATCAAGCGGGCGCCGCGATGGACTGGCTGCCGTCGCTGGCATGTTCGCGGGGACGGCTCTGACGCCGGCCATCTGGCCTGCGCTCGCTGGCTTCGTCGCGGAGGTTCCGACGGAGAACGCGACGCTGGCCTCGGACCTCGGCGTACCGACCGGGCTGGTCGTTCTGCTGATCACGATCGCGGCGGTCCTGGCGATGATCCTGGGCCGGGGACTCGAGACACGGGCGTCGGTCGGTTCGCTGCTGAGGCTCTCGACACCGGAGTCGGTCGCCCTCGCGCTCGCCGCGGCGTTCGCGCTGGTCGACGCGCGGAGCACGCTGCCTGCCGGCCGGACCGGAGCCATCGCCGCCGAGATCGCCCACGAGCATGACCACGTGGACGCACTCGAGCTGGCAACGTGGATCCGGGAGGGTCGCGCCGGCCTCCGCGTCGTGGACGTCCGCGAGCATCTCGATACGGCGACCTACCTGATCCCCGGCGCCGTCCCGGTAGACCTCGAGGATCTCGACACGCTCAGAGTGCGCGACAGTGAGCAGGTGGTCCTCTACTCGGACGGCGGGGCTCACGCGGCGCAGGCCTGGGTCCTCCTGCGCGTGCGCGGCATCCGGAACGCGCTGGTGCTCAAGGACGGCATGGCCGCGTGGGAAGACGAGGTGCTGTCGCCACTCCCGCCGGCCACGCCTGACGATTCGGCCACGGTACGGTTCGCCCGGGCGCGCGCTCTCTCCATGTGGTTCGGCGGGTTCCCGCGGCTGGTTCCGGTGGATGGCGCGCCGGTCACCCGTTCGCGCCGGCGGCGCACATGCTGAGTGTCGCTTCCGGGGACGGCGTGCCTGACGACGACTGGTTCACGGCGTGGAGGCACCGCGAGCTGCGGCGGGTGGCGCGAACCGGCGTGGCATACCTCGACTACACCGGTGCGGCGCTCTACCCGGAGTCGGTCGTCCGGGCAGACGCGCGCCGCCTCCTGCGGACCGTCGTCGGCAACCCGCACAGCGAGCACGACGCCTCCCGGACAGCGTCTGCCGACCTGGCCGCGGCTCGTCAGGCGCTCCTCGCCTTTCTCAACGCCTCGCCTGACGAGTACACGGTCATTCTCACCCCCAACGCCACCGGTGCGTGCCGCCTGGTTGCGGAGGGCTTCCCCTTCAGGGATGGCAGCGTCCTCCTTGTCGCCGCGGACAACCACAATTCGGTGAATGGCATTCGCGAGTACGCCCGCGCGGCCGGCGCCGCGGTGCGGACCATCGGGCTCGACTCCGACTTGCGTCTCGCGGGCGCCGGGAATGGGCTGGCGAAGCCGACGGCGGGTCCGTCGCTGTTTGCATACCCTGCGCAGTCCAACTTCTCCGGTGTGCGGCATCCGCTCGATCTGGTGGGCGCCGCGCGTGACCGGGGCTGGACCGTGCTCCTCGACGCAGCGTCGTACCTCCCGACCGCGGACCTGGACCTGGGGCGCGTGCAGCCGGACTTCGTCTCGCTGTCGCTGTACAAGATCGCGGGCTATCCAACGGGCCTCGGCGCCCTCGTCGCGCGACACGAGGCGCTCGAGCGCCTGCGGCGCCCGTGGTTCTCGGGAGGGACGGTGCGCTGGGTCTCGATCCAGCATCAGCGGCACCGGCTGTTCGACGCGCCGGAGGCCTTCGAGGACGGCACCCCGCCGTTCCTCGCCGCCGCCTCCGTACCAGGCGCGCTCGCCGCCGTCACGGCTCCAGGGCGCGAGCGCCTGTCGCGCCACCTGGTCTGCCTGACGAATCGACTGCTCACCGGACTCGAGGCGCAGCGCCACGCCAGCGGCCGGCCACTGGCTGCGATCCACGGTCCGCGCGACACCGATGCGCGCGGCGCGACCGTCGCGGTGTCGATCCTGGACTGCAATGGCCGCGCGGTACCATACTGGCTCGTCGAGCAGCTGGCGCGTGAAGCGGGCCTTGCCGTCCGGGGCGGCTGCTTCTGCAACCCCGGCTGCGCCGAGGCTGCGTTCGACTTTCCGTCGGGGCGAACGCACGACTGCCTGGAGCGGCTCGGGACGTCGTTCACGATTCCCGCCTTCGCCTCATGCCTGGGCGATCGAACGGTCGGCGCGATCAGGGTGTCGATGGGCCTCGGTTCGATCGCGGCTGATGTCGATCGCTTCCTCGACCTCGTCGCGGAATTCGCCGACCTGCGCGCTGCCGCCTGACCACGGCCACTTGCGGGCCACGCAGGTGACAGGATGCAGTCGATGCGCGGGGAGCGCCGGCGGAGGTACTCGTTCGCCGAGCGGCTCAGACGAATCCCTGCGACGAGAATGGTCCGGCCTCGCCAGGCGCGGCTCACGGGCGAATCGCGAGTCGCGACCTGGCCTCGCGCTGTGAGGAGGCCTTTTGATCACCGGACTGATGCAACGGCGCGCCGTCAGGGCAAATCGATCCAGTTCGGGATTGTCCCCGGCCCGACGAACGTCTCACCGCTGCAGGAGAGCGGGCTCGCGTCGCGCTCCGACGCCGGGATAACGGCCGCGCCGGGCGACGGCACCCAAACGCCGACGAGAATTCGGCGCACAGGCTGGATGGCATGTTGCGTGGTGACAGCGCTACGCGGCCATCGCAGATCTGTCGATCGGTTTGGCGTCGAACGGGAAAGTCGGCGTTGTTGCTGCCAGTCTGAAATGCTAGCTTCACCGGCCGGAACTCCGAAGAGAGGTTCTGCGTGGACACAGATGCGGTTTCTCGACTTGTCGCTGGACGCAGTGTGTCGCACCTCGACAGGACTCCCAGCGGCGCGGTCGTCGTGCACTTCGCCGACGGAGCCCGGCTCACCGTCTACGCGCGTGACGACGAGCTTGCAATCACATTTGGGACCGACGGCCAGAGGCGTAGCCTCGCAAAGCCAGGCCAGCCCTCGGCGCGTCAGCGAGAGTACCTCCAGTTCATCATTCGATACCTGGCAAAGTTCGGTATCTCGCCGGCTGAAGGGGATATCCAGCGGCATTTCATGGTCTCCGCTCCATCCGTTAATCAGATGGTGAAGACCCTGGAGCGTCGCGGATTAATCGCGCGGGCGCGTGATTTCACCGGACAGGCGATTCCTCGGTCGATTCGTGTCGTCGTCGATGTGGAGTAGGCCACGGCGACCTCTCCTCTCCGGCGGCGAATGGCAAGTCGTCGTCAGGTGGGTTGGCGAAACTGCGCCCTCCAGCTGTTGAACTGATTCGGCGACAATCCGTACCGCCCGGCTGACCCCTCATGCAGTCCCAGGAGTATCCGGAGTCCTGCTTCAGAGAACGCTACCAGGTCTTCGGCGGGGACTCCGAGCTTCTGACCCCGTTGTCGCAGTTGCTGAGGATTGGGTGGCTCATTCGCCCGCACGGTCTGCGCAACGACGTCGGCCAGCTGCGTGCGGTAGCGCAGCCGAACGGGGTCCGGCTCGCCAAGGGATTCGCGGACGACGCGGTACTGCGCGCAGGAGCGTTCGTACGCGAAGGCAAAGACATCGCGGAGCAACTCGACACGTCGTTGCTCGTACACGGCCAGCGTGCCTTCGACATATGCGTTCTCAGGCACATCGACGAACGACAGCGGGCAGAAGTTCGCCGCGATGAGCGGGATGTTCGCCGCCAACCGGGATGTGCGTTTGTTGACGTCTGCGAAGGGTTGCAGGTAGGGAATGTGCACCATCGCGAAGAACGCCTGCTCCAACGGATCCGGAATGCGTGACGCGGCTTCAACGATTCTGTCAAGGCACTCGACGATCACCTGGGGAATGGCAATCGGGGTGAAACTCGAGCCGGTGATGCTGACGGGTCGTTCGCGAAGTCGGCCTTCGTCGGCGGGGTCGGCGAGAAGGTTTTCCGAGAGCGCCGTGTGAACCGACAACAGCGTGAGTCGGTTGAAGCCGACGTACTCTGCCCCCGAGACGAGCAGCTCGATTGCAGCCTTGTGGTTGAGGATCATCTGCGCTTCCTGCGCGTCCTTTCCCGCGGCGCGCTGGCCGAATTCGAGCAGGTTCTGGGTGTCGAGTCGAGTGTAGGTGTTGCCTTCGAGTCGGCTCGACGCCCACGCGAGATCGATGAGGAGTCGACCGAGGACGTCGCGTGCGAACGTACCGGCTGGTCGGTTGGGATCAGGAGACTTCCCGATTTCCGCCAGGTGCGCGCGGAGTTTTGGAGGGAGGTACCAGGTTATTCCCGGCTCGTAGGCGAAGAGCAATTCGCGGTCGTAACCGACAGGAGGCCTCCGGGAGATTGGCCGGCGAACGAGTGCCCGGATCTTCCTCGACGCAGCAGATAGCGGTGGATACCCATGAGATGCCGTCGATGCCTTTTCCCCTTGGGCGCTCAAGTCGGGGAGTCTCGCCGCGCCGATTCCGCGGATAGTGACCGATCCCCTTCCTGCTGAATCGAGTGCTGGCAGCCTGGTTTCCTCCATCACTGGCGGCTTGTAGATCGTGCTGGGGCCAGCACCGTCAGCGACTATGTCGCCACGCGCGACGAGTGCCTCGAGTCTGCGCTGCAGGGTTCGGTCGGCGATTCTCTTCCCGACTTCGTTCAGCAAGGCCGTAGAGAGTTCCCCTCGGCTGATTCCAGCCGTGTGCCTGCCGATGATCTCGGCAATTGACTCCAGTTGGGCCCGAAGCTGCGCCTGCGTGCCGCGTGGCATTCCGTTCCCTCGGACGAGAAAGTTCGCGCCATTAATAAGTCGATTGCGCCATATAATGGCAATCGCGCCCTACAAAAGGACGATCGCGCCATATTCAAAT
>DASWGU010000290.1:0-5161 GCA_036393555.1 Gemmatimonadaceae bacterium | reverse complement strand
GATTCGTGTGCCAGTCACGGGGCCGGTGTCGGAGGTCAAGGGGGGCGAGTGTCGATCGGAGCTTTCACACGTGCTCCGGGGAAGCAACCAGCTATAGCTAGCTGAGTTAGCTAGCCGGCCTGAGTCGTGAGTGCTGGATGCTCGACCTGCTTCCTGGTCCTGGAGCTGGTGCTGAGCCAAACCCCCAGCGCCAGCAAGAGGCACCCAGTTCCAGCACCCAGTACTGAGCACTCAGCGATCTGGCCTGAGTGGTGAGTCGATGCGTCGCTCTCGTTCCCCTCCCCATCCCATCACGCGCTCCGAGTTTCAGGATGGACACCAGCTACTTGATCGGTTTGGAGACCACCGGATACGCCACATCCGGAGGCGGGTCGCCGTTCGGCCAGTCGCGTTCCTTGCCGGGGAAGTCCGGCCGGGGTCGTGAGGTGATCAGTGCCGCCAGGTCATAGGCCTCCTGGTCAGTCAGCGTGCCCGGAGCCGTCTGCGGCATGGCCACCTTGATGAACGCGGCCGCGGTCCGAACGCGCGCCATTCCCGCCCCAATGTTGAACGAGCCGGGTCCCCACAGCGCCGGATACAGATCCGTGCCCTCGCCGTCCGGACCGTGACACACGGCGCACTTTGCGGCGAACGTGGCCGCTCCCCGTACAGTATCCGCGTCAAGCGGGTCGAGACGCGGAAAGCTCTGACCGTCGACCGTGGAGAAAACGGGATACCCGATCGAGAGGAACGCCATGTAGGCCACGATGTCACGCATGTCGCTGCTCTCGGTCACCAGCGGGCGCCCGTTCATGCTCCTGAGCATGCAGTCGTTGATTCGATCCTCGATGATCTGGATCCCGCCCGCACGGGACCGGTACTGAGGAAAGCGGGCGTACACGCCCACCCAGGGCATGACGTTGGGTCGGGTTCCGTTGTCCGGGTGGCAATGCACGCACTGCAGGCGGTTGCCCACAAAATCCGGCAGCGAGTCGCGGGTATTCGCAAGAAGGGCCCGACCGCGGCGGATCGACGCCAGAACGACGGAATCGGAGACCTCGGATTCGGCAGGAACGCGGTACGCTACCGGTTCGGGCGAAACCACGTCGTCGCCCTTCGGTTCGGAGGGGCGACACGCCGCGGTCAGGCCGGTCAGGCCGGCAAGCAGCGCGGAGAGGACAGACCGGGGCAGTGCGTTGCGCCCGGTGACGCGTCTGGTGATCATCTCGGCGTCGAAGCAGTGGCAGATCGTGGTCAGCCGGAAGCCGGCCGACGAGCACACGATACCGAACGCGTCGATGACGGGACAGCCCCTGACAGGCAGCGCGGGGTGCAAAACGGAAACGGCCTCTTGCGCAAAGGTCCGGGCAGGTGGCATATGGAGAACCACGCCAACATTGCCGGAAAGAGCCCATCCGAGCCACCCCATGATCCAGCAAGCCCTGCTCATGGCCTCCGCGGCTTTCGCGCTGACGCTGGGACCTGCGCCGTCGGCAGACGACCAGCAGCCCACGAGGGCGCCCGTTCTGGTTTCGACCGACTGGCTGGTACGTCGCGTGCGGGACAGCAACATGGTGATCATTCACGCGGCGCCGTCGCGCGGTGACTACGACGCAGGCCATGTACCCGGCTCGCGGTTCCTTCCCTGGAGCGCGTACACGACGCGGCGCGACAGTCTGTCGATCGAGCTGCCAGACGAGGCGGTGCTGGACTCCGCCCTGGAGGCGATCGGCGTGACCGATCAGTCCCGGATCATCATCTCGGGCGGCCCGCTGGTGAACACCGCCCGCCTGTACTTCACGCTCGATTACTTCGGACTGGGGACGCGCACGTCTCTCCTGGATGGTGGCATCGAAGCGTGGCGCGAAGAACGTCGGCCGCTGTCAACCACCGAACCCGTGGTAGCACCCGGCAGTGTGACGCTGGCGCGATCGCCGGCACGCCTCGTGGACGCGGCATGGATCGTGAACCATACGGATGCACCGACCTCCAACGTGAAAGTGATCGATGCGCGCGCTCCGGAGTTCTTCGCCGGCACGTCGGCCGGGAATTACCCGAGGGCCGGGCGGCTTCCGATGGCCTCCAACCTTCCGTTTACCTGGATGACGGGCGCGCTCACCCGGTTCCGGGACCGCATGACCCTGGAGCGGCTGCTGCGCCGCGCCGGCGTTGGCCGGGGTGATACCGTTGTCACGTACTGCCACATCGGAATGCAGGCGAGTGTCGTGTTCCTCGCCGCCCGGGTGATGGGCTATGAGGCCGCGGTGTACGACGGCTCCTTCGAGGACTGGAGCCGGCGCCGTGACCTTCCAGTGACGACCGGCGCACCGGTCGTGCCCCGGGCAATTGTGCGATAGCCTCGCCGGGGGAAATCCGCGAACTGCCTTCGGGCGGGCCCGCCACCTGCAGCAGTCGGCGCCTTCCGAGCCGGGCCCTTCCGCCTGAAGGTTCGAGCAAGCCGGCGACGTCCCGGCAACAGTCCGGGGGTCACCGGCATCCCAACCCGGTAGATGCTCCGATATCCTGCTGCCGCCCGTTCCCAACCGGACGCCATGAGCGAACCACAGCCCGCAACGGCGCCCGATGACGCGACCGCCCTCGCGGCGCGTGCCCAGCGCGGTGACGTCGCGGCGTTCGAGCAGTTGTACGCGCAATGCGCGGGACGTGTGTTTGCCGTTTGTCTGCGGATGAGCGGCGATCGACAGCGGGCCCGCGAGCTCACGCATGACGCCTTCGTGCGCGCCTGGGAGCGACTGGCTTCCTTCAGGGGTGAATCCGGCTTCGAGACGTGGATGCACCGATTGACCGTCAACGTCGTACTGGCGTCCGTGCGCTCCGACCGGCGCCGGGAGTCCCGAGTGGCGCTGACCGGTGACCTGCCGTCGCCCACGATCTCGGCGCCGGGTCGGGCGGTGGGGCCTGGCGACGTGGCCGCCCGCATCGACCTGGAAAGCGCCGTTGCTGCCCTCACTCCGCAGGCCCGTATGGTGTTCGTCCTGCACGACGTGGAGGGCTACCGCCACGAAGAAATCGCCCAGCGATTGGCGCTGGCTCCCGGAACGATTCGGGCACAGCTCCACCGTGCCCGGCAACAGCTGATGAGGATGCTGACCCGATGACTGATCATCTGGCCTGGGAAACCCTGAATGACCTTGCCGACGACCAGCTGCAGGAGGACGAGCGCCAGGCGGCGGAGGTTCATGTCCAGAGCTGTCCGACCTGTGCAGCGTCCCTTGCTGCCCTGCGTGAAGCGCTCCAGGCAGCCCATGCGCTTCGGGACAGTGTGTCACCGCCGGACGATCTCTGGGCCGAGGTTCGAGGAACCATCGAGAGGCGAAAGGTCGCCAGACTCGCTCCGGACATGACCTACCTTCCGCGGGGGTGGTGGGTCACTCCGGGCCGAGTCGCCGCCGCGTCACTCATCCTCGTGACGCTCTCTTCGGCCGTCACCATTGCGATCCTCGGACCGACCACAGCCGGCACCTTCGCATCCGCCGACATCCCGTCCCTGGCTGTCTCCTGGCAGGCGGCCGAGCGCGGATATCAGTCCAGTGTGCTGGAGCTCCGCACGCAGCTCGCGACGAATGCCGACCGACTGGCACCGTCGACCGTTGCGGCGATCGAGCAATCCCTGGCCACTATTGACGTCGCGATCGCGGAAGCGCGCGAAGCGCTGTTGCGCGATCCGTTGAACGCAGCATTGCCCGAGTTGCTGGCATCCAACTACCGACAGAAGATCGAACTCCTGCGTCGCGCGACGCAGTTAGCCCCATCCACCTGATGATGATTGTCGAAACCGTCCGACTCCACTGGCTCCTGGGCGCTCTGGCGCTCGCGACCACACCCGTGCCGGGCCAGCAGAAGGTCGATGCCCGGGTGGCCGTCACGCGCGACGTCCATGTGCGTATCAACGGCGCTTTTGGCGAGTTGCGCGTGACGGGTTGGGAAAAGGACTCGCTCGTGCTGACCGGCTTACTACCGAAGGACGCCCGACTGGACGGGATGGGCGGCATGGGCGGAGGGCCGCCCGCGAAGGGACTCAAGTTCTACATCGAGGGCTCGAGCCGGCCAGGTGGCGCGTCAGGCAGCCTCGAGTTGTTCGTGCCGTTCGGCGCGACGGTCTGGGCGAAGTCGGGGAGCGCGCGGATTGCGGTCCAGGGCGTCACCGGCGGTCTGGACCTGAACATCGTCGGCGGGTCCATCACGGTCACCGGCAATCCGCGTGAGCTGAACGTGGAGTCGATGGACGGCGCGGTCGAGGTGACGGGTGCGCCCGTCTGGATGCGCGCAAAAACCGCCACGGGCGCAATCGTGCTGCGGGGATCGTGCACCGACGCCGGAGTGACCACGGTAGCCGGCGCGGTGACGCTCCGCGACGGCACGTTCGAGCGAACGCGCATCGAGACGGTGACCGGCGACGTCACGTTCGCCGGTGCGGTCGCCCGGGCTGGGAGCCTCACCATCGACTCGCACAGCGGCACGATCAGCATGCACGTCGGCGCCGGTGCGTCGGTCGACGTGGAGGCCACCACGATCATCGGGGACATCCTCAACAGCGTGACGTCACGCCGTCCTGCGCCAGGACGGGAGGGTCGAGGGGCCGAGTTGACCCTGACCCTGGGCACCGGCGATGCCCACGCCACGCTGCGTTCCTTCAAGGGGAACATCCGGCTCACGCGATAGCGGTATACAACTTCAACTGGAGAACCAAATGACTCGACTCCTCATCGGGGCGCTTGCGGCCGCCCTCACGACAGCGTTCGCCGCTCCGACCCACTCGGACGCTGCCGGACCGCCATGGGTCAGCATCGAGTATCCCGTCAATCCGTACGATGCCAGCACACGGGAGGCGTTCCTTCTGGTCCACGCATTTCATCACGGCACACCGATGGCGTTCCCCGTCAGTGGCACAGCGGAGGGACTGGTGAACGGCGCGCGCCGCACCGTGAAGCTCGACTTCAGGAGCACGTCACGGACTGGCGTGTACGCGCTCAACAGGCAGTGGGCGGAAAGCGGGGTCTGGACGCTCATGATCCACGTCGCGCAGGGCCCGGAGGATCGGGTGACCGCCCTGGTCGACATCGGCGCCAACGGTCAGGTCGCGAAGGTCTCCGTACCGACGCGGCGGGAGAGTGGCTGGGTGGTTCCCGCCAGTGTCGCGCTGGCCGACGTCGACGCGGGC
>DASWGU010000289.1:0-3900 GCA_036393555.1 Gemmatimonadaceae bacterium | reverse complement strand
GTGGCAGGGAGCCTGGCAAGGTCCGACGACTCGAGGTACGACTCCACCGCGTCATAGTCCCGACGCCCCCAGAGGATGCTCACCCTGATGAAGTAGCGGTACGAGTTCTCCGGCAGGTTGGCTATGAGCAGCGCGAGCGTGGAGTCCGCGGCGACAAACCGTTGCTGCGCGATCTGTGCCTCGGCCAGGTTCCAGTAGGCGATGGAGCTCTTCGGGGTCGAGGCAATCGCGCGCTTCCCCATTTCCTCGGCCTCGGCAAAGCGACCCAATCCGAGCAACAGGTCGGTGTAGTTCGCCTCCTCACGACCCATGTCAGCCAGCCGCGCCCACACGGCTTCCTCCGCCAGCACGTCACCGCGGATGCCGTGATACCGGGCCTCGATCCGCAACCGCTCGAACTCCGGAAGGCGATCGCGCAGCTCGTGGGCGCGCTGCGCTGCTTCGCTCGACAGACGGACCGAGTTCATGTTCGTATACGCACCGTTCATCAGGCTGTACGCCCCGGCAAACGTGCTGTCGAGAACGATGGCCTCCCTGGCCATCGCCACCGCCCGGGCGAACTGACCCTCGGAATAGGCGCGCTGGGCGGCCGTGAACGCCCGAAGGGCCGGCAATGAGGCGGTCGTGACCTGTGCCAGCGGCGGTGCGGTCAGGACGGACCGCAGCGATTCGCCGATCTCGCGCCGGAGCTTCCGGCCCACGTCCCCTACCGCACTGATCAGTTCCGTTTCGTCGCGCGCGGTCACCAGCGCCGTGAGTGCCTCGCTGCCGCCGGCGGTGGCGACAACTCGTGCGGTGATCTGGTAGCCCGTCCCCAATCGCGCGATCTCGCCGACCACGAACGCCTTGACGCCTTCACGCTCCGCCAGCTCCTGCACCATTTCCTCGGGTAGCGGAGTGCCACGAGCCAGTCCCATCCGCGTCAGGCCCGCCCACATTGCGGACTGGCTCATCACCTGCACGGCGCGCGACTGCTGCAGCTCCACGCGGATCGCGTCGGTCACGGTGGCGGCAAGCGTCGAGTCGCTCGTGTTGTTCTGGAACTCCGACACGAGGACCATGTCGTTCTGGGCCAACAGGTCATCGCCGATGAGCGTGCCGGCTCGTCCCACGCGGGCAAACCAGGCGACCCCGGCGGCGGCCAGCACCGCAACCGCGGCCACGCCGACAACCACCCGGCTCCAGCGTCTCCCATTGGGCACCCGAGCGGTGACTGCCGCTGTGGTTGCCGCCGTGCCGGTTGCCATCGCGTCCAGCGCGCGGAGCACCTCGTCCGCGCCTTGCGGGCGATCCGCCGGGTTCTTCTCGAGGCAACGCATGACGATGGCCTCGAGCGCAGGTGGAACCGTGGACCGGTGGAGCGTGACCGCTTCTGGGCGGCGAGTGAGGTGTCCGGCCAGAACCTGCTGAGAGTTGCCGGTGAAGGGGGCGCGGCCGGTGAGGATCTCGTACGCCAGCACGCCCAGGGCGTAGATGTCCGCCCGGTGGTCGGTGCCCGGATCCGCCGTCGCCTGTTCGGGCGCCATGTAGGCCGGTGTGCCGAGTGTGACGCCCGTGCCGGTCAGGTCCGATGCGCTCGCGGCGTCATTCACGGCCTTGGCCACGCCGAAGTCCGTGACCAGTGCATGGGCACTGGACAGGAGAACGTTCTCCGGCTTGATGTCGCGGTGGACAATGCCGCGCTGGTGCGAGTACGCCAGTGCGTCGGCGACTTCGCGGATGATCCGAATGCCCTCGTCTATCGGCAGGGCGCCGGTCTTCGCCAGCCTGTCGCGCAGGGATTGCCCATCGACGAGGGGCATGACATAGAACAGAACCTCGCCGGCGCCACCGGAATCGTACAGGGGGAGGATATGGGGGTGATGCAGCCCGGCCGCGATCTCGATTTCCCGAAGAAACCGATCGGCGCCGAGGTTGGCCGCCAGGTCGGCACGCAGGACCTTCACGGCTACCTGGCGATGGTGCTTCAGGTCCTCGGCGATGTAGACGGTGGCCATGCCGCCAGCGCCGAGCTCGCGCTCGACGCGGTAGCGGCCCGTCAGCGCGGATTCCAGTCGGCCGAACGAACCGGTCATCGCTGATCCCCTGGTGGCAACCGTACCAACCTACGTCGGTGTGGCCCAACGCGCACATCCGGTATTGGCGCCGTGCCTTGGCCGCCACTGCGTAGTCACGACGCCCGGGGCGGCACACCTCAGCGCCAGGGGCGGAGCCACACGGGACATCTCGCCCGACTTTCGTTGCCCGGGGGCCCGGCGGCACTCATCTTGTAGCCATGGAACCGCAGCCCGACATCACGGATCTGCTCCTGTCTTGTCGAGCCGATGGCAGCGTGGTCGACCGCGTGTTCCCCTTGATCTACGACGAGTTGCGCCTCGTGGCACATCGCCATCTTCAGCGCGAGCGGACCGGACACACGCTGGTCACCACGGCACTGGTGCACGAGGCGTACATGCGGCTGGTCGATCTGACGCGTGTGGAGTGGCAGGATCGCGTACACTTTCTGTCGATGGCTGCACGGGCCATGCGCCGGATCCTGGTGGATCACGCACGCGCGCATCGCGCCGCCCGGCGCGGAGGAGGGGTCACGCCCGACGTGCTCGAAGAACACCTGATCGCAGCCGACACGCAGGCCGAGGAGATGGAAGCTCTCGATTCCGCCCTCGCGAAACTCGCGGAGGTCAGTCCTCGGCTTGTGCGGGTGGTGGAGTGCCGCTTCTTCGCCGGCATGACCGAGGAGGAGGTCGCTCAGGTGCTTGGCACGACGGCACGCACCGTGCGACGGGACTGGGTGAAGGCTCGCGGCCTTCTGCGCCGGGCGCTGGACGTCGCACCCGAACCGACGTCCTGACTCGTGGCGCGGATGGACCACCACGACCGCGAGCGATGGGAACGCATTGAGCGTCTGATCGACGGCGCGCTGGACGTTCCACCCGGGGAGCGTCAGGCCTGGCTGCGTCGCGAATGCGAGCATGACGAGGCGCTGTTCAGTGAGGTCAACGAACTGATCGAGGCGGGCGAGCGACCCGATGACTTCCTCGCCGCCAGTGCTGCCGAGCATGCCGCCATGCTGCTCGCGGCTCCTTCCGTGGAGGGCCCCCCCGGGTCAGGCGCGATACCGAAGCAGGTGGGGCCATACCGACTGCTGCGGGAGATCGGCCGCGGTGGAATGGGCACCGTGCACCTTGCCGAGCGGGAGGCGCACTTCCGCCAGCGCGTGGCGCTCAAGCTCATCCGCCCGGGACTGCAGCTCGACACGCATCTGGTCGCTCGCTTCCTCGAGGAACGCCAGGTGCTGGCCGACCTGGCTCATCCCGGCATCGCGCGGCTGCTGGATGGTGGCGTGACCGAAGCGGGCCTTCCCTGGTTTGCAATGGAATACGTGGAAGGCGAGCCGATCGATCGGGCGTGCGACGGCCGGCGCCTTTCAGTCGATGCGCGACTTGAGCTGTTCTGCGCCGTGTGCGATGCCGTGGACTATGCGCACGGACGACGGGTCGTGCACCGTGACATCAAGCCGACCAATATCCTCGTGTCGGATGCGGGCGATCCGAAGCTGCTCGATTTCGGTATCGCGAAGCTGCTGGCCACGGAGAATGTGGGTCCTGATCTGACAGGACCCGGCCTGCGGTTCCTTACGCCCGACTACGCCAGTCCCGAGCAGCTTCGGGGTGACCCGATTTCGCCCGCGAGCGACGTGTATTCACTGGGCGTGCTGTTGTACGAGCTTCTCACCGGCCGGCGGCCTCACCGCCTGCGGCATCTGTCGCCCCGCGAAGCCGAACGCGCGGTGCTGGATCGCGATTCCGAACCGCCGTCGTCTGCCGTGTCTCGCACAACGGGTGCCGAGTTCGGCGATCAGTCAGACGCCCGCTCGCTCAGCGACCGGGCGCACGCGCG
>DASWGU010000288.1:0-39479 GCA_036393555.1 Gemmatimonadaceae bacterium | reverse complement strand
GAACGGTTCGCACGGTGCACCGCCGTGAATCCGCGCTGCTGATCGACATCGACGTTCCGCCCGATGTCGGCCGGTACCTGGTTCGCCACGGCTCGGTGACCGTCGACGGCGTTTCCCTGACGGTCAATGCGCTTCCCGGGGCTGGTATTCTGCAGGTCTCCATCATCGAATACACCGAGCGCCACACCACGTTAGGCCGGGTCGCTCCGGGCGATCCGGTTCACCTGGAGGCGGACGTCATCGGCAAGTACGTCCAGGCGTTGCTCCTCCCCCGGACCTCCCGGCCGGAGGATACGGAATGAACCGGACCGCGCTGGCTCGCCGGGCCCCGCGACCGCTAGGATTCAGTCATGCCATTCGGAACGGTTGAGCAGGCCATTGCGGACATTCGCCACGGACGGTTCGTCGTCGTGGCCGATGACGAATCCCGTGAGAACGAGGGCGATCTCGTGTGCGCCGCGGAGTTGGTGACCACGGACATGGTGAATACCATGCTCCGGGCCAAGGGCATGGTCTGCGTCGCGCTTGAGCCGACCAGAGCGGCCCAGCTGGGACTCAACCTGCAGTCGCCGGACAACACCGAGGCGATGCGGACGGCGTTCACGGTCACCATTGACGCGACGGCCCAATACGGCGTGACGACGGGGATCAGCGCCTCCGACCGCGCCGCGACGATTCGGGTCGCCGCCGACTACTCCAAGGGCCCCGCCGACCTTCGCAAGCCCGGTCACGTCCAGCCGCTGCGCGCCCGCGGCGGCGGCGTGCTGCAGCGCGTGGGCCACACCGAGGCGGCCGTGGATCTGTGCCGTCTGGCCGGACTGGCGCCGGCCGGCGTCATCTGCGAGATCCTCGCGGAGGACGGCCGCACCATGCGGCGGGATGAGCTGGATGTCTACGCCACCGAGATGGGGTTCACGTTCATCACCGTGGCCGACCTGGTCGCGTATCGCCTCCAGACCGAGCGGCTGGTACACCGCGTCGCGGAAGCACGCCTGCCCACCGAGATCGGCGATCTGGACTGGCGCGTCCTGGGGTACCGAAACGACGTGGACGATCAGGAGCACGTCGCCATCGTCTACGGACAGATCGCCGGGGCCGAGAGCGTGCTGGTGCGGATGCATTCCAAGTGCCTGACGGGCGACGTCTTTCATTCGCGACGCTGCGATTGCGGGTGGCAGCTGCACAAGGCGATGGAAGCCATCGTCGCCGAAGGGCGCGGCGTCATCGTGTACCTGGACCAGGAGGGGCGGGGCATAGGACTCCTGAACAAGCTCAAGGCGTACGAACTCCAGGATGCCGGACACGACACGGTGGAGGCCAACGCGAGGCTGGGATTCGGTCCGGATCTGCGCAACTACGGAATCGGAGCGCAGATTCTGCTCGACCTCGGCATCCGCCAGATCAGGGTGCTCACCAACAACCCGATGAAACTGGTCGGGCTCAAGGGATACGGCCTCGAGATCGTGGATCGGGTCCACCTGTCCGCACCGACGACGGATGAGAACGCGGGATACCTGGACGCCAAGCGGACCAAGCTCGGCCATCTGCTCTCGCACTGAATGGCCGAGTTCAGCGGGACCCCTCAGGGAACGGGGCGAACGGTGGCAATCGCGGTGAGCCGGTTCAACGAGAGTGTGACGCAGAAGCTCGTGGACGGCGCACTCGAGGCGCTCACCCGGCACGGCACGCCGCTCGACAACATCGACGTCGTCTGGGTCCCGGGTGCGTGGGAACTGCCCGTTGCCGTGCGGCGCCTGCTGTCGATGGACCGTTATGATGCGGTGGTGGCGCTCGGCGCCGTAATTCGCGGCGAGACTCCGCATTTCGACTACGTGGCGGCTGAATCGGCTCGGGGTCTTCAGCAGGCATCGGCGGAGTTCGAGACGCCGGTTGCGCTGGGTGTGCTGACGTGCGACACGATGGAGCAGGCTCTGGCGCGCGCCGGTGGCGATCACGGCAACAAGGGGTGGGATGCCGGCGTGTCGGCGCTGGAGATGATCGATTTGCTGGATCGACTGGATGCAGCTGACAACCCGTGAGCGAAGGCTGCGCCGTCGGGCGCGAGCGCGAGCGCTGCAGGCGGTGTACGCCTGGGATCTCGTACCCGATGGCGGATTGGCCGCCGTCAGCGAACGTCTCTGGCGCCACCTGGCGGTGGGCCCGGACGAGCGCGCCATCGCGGCCCCGCTGGTGAGCGACCTCACCGCTTCGCTCGCGGAGATCGATGGGGATCTGGCCGCCGTCACCACGAACTGGCGGCTGGGCCGTCTCTCGGCAATCGACCGGTCGGTGCTGCGCCTGGCAGCCGCGGAACTGCGAGCCGGGACGACGCCACCTCGCGTGGTAATCCAGGAGGGGATTCGCCTGGCCGAGCGGTTCGGGACCGCCGAGAGCGCCCGCTTCGTGAACGGAGTACTGGATGCGCTCGCCCGCCGTCTGGGGAGAATCTGATTGAGGATCCTCATCGTGAACTGGCAGGATCGGGAGAATCCGCAGGCCGGCGGTGCGGAGACCCACCTTCACGAGATTTTTGGTCGGCTGGCCGGACGCGGCCACGAAGTGCACCTGCTCTGCGGCGGTTGGCCCGGCGCTCCGGCGCGCGCGACACTGGACGGCATCGAGGTAACCCGCGTGGGTACGCGAACGACGTTCCCGCTGCTCGCGCGGCGGGGTTACCGGGAGCATTTCGCCCGTCGCCCGCTGGACGTCCTGGTGGAGGACATCAACAAGATGCCCCTCCTGACCCCTCGCTGGGGCACGGTTCCCGTCGTGGGTCTCGTGCCACACCTGTTCGGGGCGACCGTTTTCCAGGAACTGCCCCTTCCGGTCGCGGCCGCGGTCTGGCTCGCCGAGCGGCCGATCCCGTGGCTGTATCGGAACGTACCGTTCGAGGCGATCAGTGAAAGCACGGCGGACGACCTGGTGTCTCGCGGGATATCCCGGGATCGCATCCGCGTGATCTACTGCGGCGTCGACGCCTCGCACTTCACGCCCGAAGCGTCCCGGCGCTCGGACAGCCCACTGTTCGTCTATCTCGGCCGGCTCAAGCGATACAAGGCGGTTGACGTGGTGTTGCGGGGTTTCGCGCGCGCGGGGCTGGCCGATGCCCGCCTGGAGATCGCCGGTGCCGGCGACCACCGGCCGGCGCTGGAGCGGCTGGCGACCTCGCTTGACCTTGATGATCGCGCGACGTTTCTTGGGCGAATCGGCGAGTCGGACAAGCTCGAACTGCTTCGGCGCGCCTGGGCGCTCGTTTTCACGTCACCCAAGGAAGGCTGGGGCATCACGAACCTGGAGGCGGCGGCCTGCGGCACGCCCGTGATCGCGTCGGATTCACCCGGGATTCGCGAGTCGGTGCGGCACGGGATGACGGGGTACCTGTCCGCGCACGGCGACGTGGACGCCCTGGCGGACTCGATGCGCCGGATCGCGGGCGACCGTTCGCTGGTGGAGCAGCTGGGACGCCAGGCCAGGACGTTCGCGGAGGGCTTCACCTGGGAGCGCGCGGCGGCCGAGACCGAGCGCCACCTGCGCGAAGTGACCGGACTCGGAGGGTAGGATCGGTGGAGATCGTCTTTCAGTCGCACCATGCGAGCATGACGGAGCGGATGCGCCGCGTGGAGGTGGTCGTCCAGACGCGGGGTCGCCCGCTGGTCGTCGAGGCCACGGGGCGATTCTACGGCCCGGCGCTCTCGCAGGCCCTCGGGCACCTGGAGTCGCAGTTGCGCCGTGTCCGCCGTCCGGCGGCCCGCCGGGTCCGCCGCACGGCGCGGGTCTGAACCGGAGGCCGTGTGAGTGTCACCGTCGGGAAGCTCATCGAGAGGCTTCGCGGGCCGCTGCAGCTCGAGCAGCTCGACGGAACGCACGGGCATGACCGCGAGATCGACAACCCCGACGTGTCCAGCCCGGGGCTGGCGCTCGCCGGCTACATGGGCCGCTTCAGCGCGCAACGAGTCCAGGTGCTCGGCGAGACCGAAATCACCTACCTCAGCGCGCTGGGCGAGGCGGAGCGCACCCGCATCCTGTCGCAGTTCTTCGCGTTTCCCATACCCTGCGTCTTCATCACCAAGGGCCTCGAGGCTGTAAAGCCGCTGTCAGATCTGGCCGGCCAGGCTCAGATCCCCGTCTTCCGATCCCCACTGAAAACCGCAGAGGTCTACCGGCGCATCAAGCCGGTGATGGAGGAGCTCTTCGCGCCGAGCAGCACGATGCATGGTTCGCTGGCGGACGTGTTCGGCGTCGGGCTGCTCTTCACCGGCCGGAGCGGAATCGGGAAGTCGGAGTGCGTCCTGGACCTCGTCGAGCGGGGTCACCGGCTGGTCGCCGACGACCTGGTGGTCTGCTTCCGACGCGGCAACGACCTCCTCATTGGTCGCGGCCATGAGCTGCAGCGGCATTTCATGGAAATCCGGGGCATCGGGCTCATCGACATCCGATCGGTCTTCGGCATCCGCGCGGTCCGCCAGCAGAAACGCATCGAGGTCGTCGTGCAGCTCGAGGAATGGTCCGAGCACGCGCCGGTCGAACGCACCGGGCTCGATCAGCAGAGCACCACCATCCTGGGCGTGGAGCTGCCGCGCATCACGGTCTACCTGAATCCGGGCAAGAACATCACGGTCATTTCCGAAGTGATCGCGATGAACCACCTATTGCGGTACTACGGCGAGAACCCCGCCGAGCAGTTCAACCAGCGGCTCATGCGTCGCATGCGTGGTGCGCGCGACGCCCGTCAGTACCTGGTGCAGGACGATGAGTGACCCGCGCGCCATTGTCGCGGGACACGGCGCATTCGCCGAGGGCATGCTCTCGGCCATCGAGCAGATCACCGGCCGGTCGGACGTGTTCCTCGGGGTGACCAACAGCGACCTGTCGACGCGAGACGTCGAACAACTGATGCGGAAACGGATCGAGGCGTCCGGCGCGCAGGTCGTGTTCACCGATCTGCCGGCGGGGAGTTGCACCATGGCCGCGCGTCGCATTCAGCGCGATCGGCCGGACGTGAGCGTGGTGACCGGCGTGAACCTGGCGGCCCTGCTCGACTTCGTGTTCGGCAGTGACGCCGGAGCCGCGGATGCAGTCCAGCACGCCGCGAAAAAGGGACGCGAGGCCCTGGCCGTTACCGGAGTCCCGCGTGGCGCTTGAGCTGTACCGAATCGACGACCGCCTCATTCATGGCCAGGTGGTGGTCGGCTGGGGACAGCCGCTCGACCTGCGTTTCATTGTCCTGGTGGATGACGAAGTGGCTTCGAGCGACTGGGAGCAGGAGCTGTACCGGATGGGTGTTCCCGCCGACATGGACGTTTACTTCGATCACGTTGACGATGCCGTTCACAACCTCGAGCGGTACCAGCAGGATTCCCGGAGCGGGCTTCTCCTGACCGGTGACATCGACACAATGACCAGGCTGGTTGATGCGACCGGCGCGATAGGGAATGTGAACCTCGGTGGTATTCACCACCGACAGGGGCGGACCCAGCGTCTGCGCTATGTGTTCCTGACGCGGGACGAGGAAGGGCAGCTGCGCGCGCTGGCGGAGCGCGGCGTGAGCGTCTCGGCTCAGGACGTACCCGCGGCCCGGCCGATTCCGCTGGCCGAGATGCTGGATGGTGAGGGGCATCGATGAGCGCCGGCGAGGTGGTGATTCTGGCGCTGCTCGGCGGCGTGCTCGGCCTCGATACGGTGAGCTTTCCTCAGGCCATGCTCTCGCGGCCCATCGTTGGCGGCACGCTGGCGGGTGCGCTCGTGGGCAATCCGCTACCCGGGCTGTTGGTGGGCGCCGCGCTGGAACTGTTCGCGGTCGAGACCCTGCCGTTTGGCGCGAGTCGGTATCCCGAGTGGGGCTCCGCTTCGGTCATTGGAGGGGTACTGGCGTCGTCCGGTCTGTCAGTCGAGGCCGGCCGGCTGTGCACGGCGGTGCTGGCGACGCTGATGATGGCCTGGCTGGGTGGATGGTCCATGGTACAGCTCCGGCGTCTCAACGCGCGCCTCGCACGGCGCCGCCACGACGCGGTCGCGCGCGGCGGGCGCCGGACGGTGCTGGGGCTCCAGATGGCAGGCCTGACCGCCGACCTCACGCGGGGCATCGCGCTGACGGCCGCCGGGCTGATCGTTTTCGTGCCGCTCCAGGCCGCGACCCTGCAGTCCTGGGTGGGCGGTGTGGAACTGTCCCGCGCCGTGGTGGCCGGCACGGCCGGTGCGGTGTCGTTAGGTGCGGCGTACAAGCTCTTTCACGCAGTGCCGGGATTCGGCTGGCAGTTCCTTCTTGGACTGGCGGCCGGGCTGGCCGTGGTGAGCGTGTTGTGAACGAGCGCCCGCCTCCCACGCTCCCGCTGTCGACCCGCGCGGCGATCTTCCTGCGCCTGCTGGCCGTGCAGGGCGCCTTCAACTACGAGACCCTCGTCGGCAACGGCATCGGGTTCTGCGTCGAGCCGGCTCTGCGGCGCCTGCCGGGTGGCCGCGAGGGCGAGGCCTATCGCACCGCACTTGCCAGGCAGAGCCAGTACTTCAACACGCACCCGTATCTCGCCGGTGTCGCGGTTGGCGCGCTGGCGCGCGCCGAGCTGGAAGGGGAGAGCCCGGACCGGATCGAGCGTTTCCGGACCGCACTGTGCGGCCCTCTGGGCGCCCTCGGCGATCGGCTGGTCTGGGCGACGTTTCTGCCGCTTTGCTCCTTCGCCGCCCTCGTGGTGTTCGGGGCCGGCGGGTCGCCGCTCGCCACGGTGCTCAGCTTCCTCGGGCTTTACAACACCGGTCATATCGGTCTCCGGGTGTGGGGACTCCAGGCTGGCTGGCGGAACGGGCTGGCCGTCGCGCAATCGCTGGGGAATCCCGTGCTGCAGCTCGCCGCGCCGCAGCTTGGCCGGGTTGCGGCCGTACTCGCCGGATGTGCGCTCCCACTGGCGCTGTACCGTGTCATGGGCGCGGAACGGGACCTGTTCGTCGGCACGGGCGTTGGAGTGATCACGGGGGCCATCCTCCTTGTGAGCCTTCACGGCCGGATGGAAGGATGGAAACTCTCGATGATCGTCCTGGCGGGATTCGCCTTGTACTCGGTGATCCGATGACCGTCGAGCGCGAGGTTCGAATCGTGAACCGCAACGGCCTCCACGCCCGGCCCGCCGCGGAGATCGTGAAGGCGGCGGCGCGATTCAAGGCGGAGATCACCATCCGGCGGGACGACATGGAGGTGAACGGCAAGAGCATCATGGGTGTGATGATGCTGGCGGCAGAGTACGGCTGCACGCTGAGCGTGCGCGCCAACGGCCCCGATGCGGAGCAGGCGGTGGACGCCCTCGCCACTCTGGTCGCGTCGCGCTTCGGGGAGCGTGACGCGTGAACCGGGTCCTGAACGGCGTGCCGGCTTCGCCGGGCATCGTCATCGGACCGGTCCGCGTCCTCCTGTGGGAGGTTCCGGAAGTCCCCCATCGCGTCATCGACGACGCCCAGGTGGATCGCGAAATCGAGCGCTTCCGGAGCGCCATCGTGGCGGCTACCGAACGGCTCCGCCAGATTCGCGAGCGTGCGGAGCACCACGCCGGTCAGGAAGAGGCGGGCATCTTCGAGGTCCAGATCGGCATCCTCGATGACCAGTCCCTCCTGAACGAAGTGGAGTCGTACATCCGGCAGAACCTGGACGCCGAGAAGGCGTTCGACGTGGTGATGCACGAGTGGCGACAGAAGTTCGCGCGGAGCGGCGCCTCGATGGTGCGCGAGCGGATCGGCGACCTCACCGACGTGCACATCCGGGTGCTGTCCGTGCTCATGAACCTGCCGGACCACGATCCGGATGTGCCCAAGGGCGCGAACGCGATCCTCGTCACGCACGACCTGACGCCCAGTCTCACCGTGCAGCTCGACCGCGAGGCGATCGCCGGCATTGCGACCGACCTGGGGACCAAGACGTCGCACGTCGCCATTCTCGCGCGTTCGCTCGGGATTCCCGCGGTGGTCGGCCTGCGTGACGCGACGACGCGCATTGCGGGCGGCGAGCTGGCGGTGCTGGACGGCAGCAGCGGCATGCTGGTGATCGATCCCAGTCCCAACGAGATCGAGGCCTTCCGGATGCGGGCGGCGGCGCGAGAGCGCACCGAGGCGGAGCTGGCACGCCTGACCGACGTCGACGCCGTAACGACCGACGGCGTGCGGCTTACGCTGCGTGCCAACGTGGACCTGCCGGAGGAGGCGGAGGCGGCCGCCCGAAGCGGCGCCGACGGCGTGGGGCTCATGCGTACCGAGTTTCTGGTGATCGGGCGGACCACGATGCCTGACGAGGAGGAGCAGTATCGCGCCTACCGCCGGGTTGTCGAGGCGTTCGCTGGGCATCCGGTCATCGTCCGCACGTTCGACATTGGCGGTGACAAGCTGCCAGTTGGTGGCTATCCCAGCGAGGCGAACCCGTTCCTCGGGTGGCGCGCGATTCGCATGTGCCTGGACTCGCCCGACCTGTTCAAGGTCCAGCTGCGCGCCCTGCTGCGCGCTGCGCTGCACGGCGACGTGCGCATCATGCTGCCGCTGATCGTATCCGTGGAGGAAGTGCGCGCTGCGCGCGGGCTGCTCGATGAGGCGGCTGCCGAACTGGCCGCCATGGGCGTGCCGTTCAACCGGCGCGTCCCACTCGGCGTCATGATGGAGACCCCCGGCGCCGCGCTCACGGCGGATACATTCGCCGGCGAGGTCGATTTTTTCAGCATCGGCACCAACGACCTGGTCCAGTACACGCTCGCGGTGGATCGCGGCAACGCCAACCTCGCCCAGCGCTTCACGCCGCTGCATCCCGCGATCCTGCGGCTGGTGAAGCGCATCGTGGATGTCGCCGACGGGCACGGCATCGAGGTTGGCGTGTGCGGGGAAATGGCCTCCCATCCACTCACGGCCTTTGGACTGATCGGCCTTGGCGTACGGGAACTCAGCATCAACCCACGGGCGGTGGGCGCGGTGAAGCAGCTCGTACGCGGCATCAGCACCGCGCTGGCCGCTGAGGCCGCGACGGCGGCGCTCAACGCCCGCACCGCCGCGGACGCCGAGCGGGAACTTCGGTTCCGGCTCGTCGCGGCGCTTGGCAACGGCCCGCTGGCCGGCGAGGGAGACCACTGAGCCGCTCGCCGGATCCGGTCCCGGCGCGAGTTGTGATCATCCGTCCGCTCCAGCCGTCTTTCAATGGTGATCGAGCGGCTACTGCCGTCGTCACCTGCCGACCTCTTACGTTTCCCGGTCACCCCGGATCACCCCGACGACACTACCGTGCCTGAACGCCATCTTTTCACGTCCGAATCGGTCACTGAAGGTCACCCCGACAAGGTCGCGGACGCCATTTCCGATTCGGTCCTGGATGCCATCATCGCCGAGGACCCCACGGCGCGCGTCGCCTGCGAGACGCTGGTCACGACCGGCCTGGCCGTGATTGCCGGCGAAATCACCACGAACACATGGGTCGACCTTCCCGCGGTGGTCCGCGAGACGATCCGGCGGATCGGATATACCGACGCCGCTTATGGCTTCGACAGCCACACGTGTGCGGTCATGAGCACGATCGACAAGCAGTCGGGCGACATCGCGATGGGTGTGGACACCGGCGGCGCCGGCGATCAGGGCATGATGTTCGGTTATGCCACCGACGAGACGGATGAACTCATGCCGGCGCCAATCCAGATAGCGCACAAGCTGACAAAGCGTCTTGCCGAACTCCGGCACTCCGGGGAGCTGCGCTGGTTGCGGCCCGACGGCAAGGCCCAGGTGACGGTGGCGTACGATGGTGACCGCCCGGTGGCTGTCGACACGGTGGTGGTGTCGACGCAGCATGACGATCGTGTAGCGGCCTCCCGCGTGAAGCGGGACGTGATCGCCGCAGTCATCGAACCCGTGATTCCGCCGGAGTGGCGGAGCAGGAAGACGACCTACCACATCAACCCGACGGGACGCTTCGTGACTGGCGGGCCCCAGGGTGATGCCGGGTTGACGGGCCGGAAGATCATCGTCGACACCTATGGCGGAATGGGCCGCCACGGCGGCGGCGCGTTCAGCGGCAAGGACCCGACGAAAGTCGACCGTTCGGCCTGCTATGCGGCGCGGTGGGTGGCGAAGAACATCGTCGCTGCCGGGCTCGCCCGGCGCTGCGAGGTGCAACTCGCCTATGCCATCGGCGTGCGGGAGCCGGTTTCCATCATGGTGGACACCTTCGGCACCGGCCAGGCCGCCGATGCGGCCATCACCCGCGCGGTCCGCGACGTCTTCGATCTCACGCCGCACGGCATCATCACCACGCTCGACCTCAGGAAGCCGATCTTCACCGCCACGTCGGCGTATGGTCACTTCGGTCGCGTGCCGAAGCGCGTAGGGACCGGCAAACGCGGGATGACACTGTTCTCGTGGGAGCGCACCGACAAGGTTGGCGATCTGCAGCGCGCCGTGCGATAGTACGACACAGGTGGTGGGTGAACCCGGATGAGCGAGATGGTCGAAGTTCACGTGGTGCGGCTGGCGATCGACGGCGTCTCGAACGCGCACGTCGTGATTCTCCAGGAAAAAGGCGGGGAGCGTCTGCTCCCCATCTGGATCGGCTCGGCTGAGGCGGATTCGATCCTCATGGAGATCAACAACGTCCGGAAGGAGCGGCCGCTGACGCACGATCTCTGCAAGAACCTCATTGCGGGCCTCGGGGGGGCGCTCCGGCGTGTCCAGATCACGCGGGTCGCCAAGGGGACGTACTTCGCGGAGATGCATATCGTGCGCGGTGACGAGGTCGTTCATGTGGACGCCCGTCCCTCCGATTCCATCGCCATCGCGCTCCGGTTCCCTGCGCCCATCTTCGCCGAGGAGTCGCTGCTGGTCGGGCTGAACGACGAGGAAATGGAGGAGGGCCTGACCCCCGAAGCGTCCGCTCCGCTCAGCACGGAGGACATGACCGTCGAGCAATTGCAGCGCTACCTCGCCAGCCTGCGCCCCGAGGACCTCGGGAAGTTCAATCTGTGAAGGGCGATGTCTCAGGTCTCAGGTATCCTGTCAGCCGGAGGCCGCTCACCCTGGCGCGGGCGGGAACCGGAATCCTTCTCGCCCTCGCGAACCCGATCGCGGCGCGCGGGCAGGCAACGTTGCCGCCCGCCACCGGGACACCGGGCGTTGCCGGGGAGATGCGCAGCGTGGAGGGACGGGTGCTCCGGGGCGGTCCGGGGAACCCCGAGCCGCTGGGCGGTCAGTTCGTGGTGCTGCACCGCATTTCCGCGGATTCCGCGGGGCCGGTGGATTCCATGCGCACGCCCGCGAGCGGCCAGTACCGGTTCCGATACCGCCTGGCCAGCACCAGCGCGATGTACATCGTGTCGTCTCGTTATGCAGGCGTGGCGTACTTCACGGCGCCGCTGCGTGCCGCCACCGTGGCCGGGCCGGATGCCGATCTGCTGGTCTTCGACACCACCTCGCGGGCGTTTCCGCTGACGGTTCGCGGCCGCCATTTCGTGGTATCGCCGCCGGACCCGTCCGGCGTCCGTCGCGTTGTCGACGTGTTCGAGGTAGCGAACGATTCGTCGCGGACGCTCGTGGTCGGATCCGGCACCGACGCCACCTGGCGTGCCCGGATGCCGGACGGCGTACGGGATCCGCGATCCAGCCGCGGCGACCTGCCGCCGGATGCGATTCGCTTCTCGGGTGGATCGGCTTCGCTGGCCGTGCCGTTCCCTCCGGGTTCGCGGCAGATCGTCCTCACGTATGGGGTGCCGGCCGGCGCACCGGTGACGATCCCGGTTGACGACCCAACGGCGTCGCTCGAGGTGCTGGTAGAAGGATCCGGCGTGGAGGTGTCCGGAGCGTCCCTGGCCGTTGAGCCCTCCGTCACCATGGAAGGTCGCACCTTTCAGCGCTACGTGGCGTCGTCGGTGAACGCGGGGGCGTCGTTCACAGTGCAGTGGGGCGGCGGTGGTGGCCTGGGTGGACGAGCGGGACGCGTAGCGCTGCCCGCTCTGGCCGCGGTGGCGGTGGCGGCCGGTCTGGTGTTCGGTCGCCGCAACCGGTCGGCCGATCTCGCAGCGGCGCGCCCCCCTGCGCCGGCCGTGAGTGAAGCCGAGTCGCTGGCGGGGGCGATTGCGGCGCTCGACGACACGTATTCAGTCGATGCCAGGCAGGATGCGGCGTCGCAGGCCCGGTATCGGGAACGGCGCGATGCCATGAAGTCCAGGCTGGTCGCCGCTCTCGCGGTTGAACAGGAGACCGACGCGAGCTAGCTTGCGGCGACAACTGAAAGTGACGTGCAGGGGCCACGGAAACCGGTTCGATGCCGGTGCGGCCCCGCCACTGTAACGGGAGCGGTTCCCGGGTTCGACAAGCCACTGACCGGACGGTCGGGAAGGCGAACCCGGTGATCCCGGAGCCAGGAGACGACCCTTGCACGGGCCACACACGACGACCTCGGGGGAGGTCCGGTGGCGACGCGGGCGTCCTGCCCGCTCCGCGCACGGGCGTTCCCCATCACCGGGTGAATGTCCGTGTTTCTTCTTGCGCGCTGGTCGACGAAGGGGCGACTGGAGGCGGCTGTCGCGGCCGCGCTCCTGGTGCTGGCGTGCTCCCGGCAGGAGACGCGCTCCGCGGTCGATGATGCCGGCGATCCGCTGCCTCCGGCGGAGATGCGGACGCGGATCGTCTCGCTGAGTCCGGCCACCACCGAGCTCCTCTTCGCGTTAGGTGCCGGTGACCGGCTGGTCGGTCGCACGCGCTGGGACGCCTGGCCCGACGCCGCCCGCACGGTACCGGACCTGGGGAACGGCATCCGTCCATCGGTCGAGGTCGTGATGGCGGCGCGTCCGGACCTGGTCGTGCTGTACGCGACGGGCGACAACCGGGATGCGGCGCGCGCGTTCCGCGCTGCCGGGATCGCTGTCATTTCCCTCCGGATCGATCGCATCGAGCACTTCGAACGAGCCACCCGTCTGCTCGGTGACGTGGTCGGTGAGCCGGTCCGCGCCGTGGTCGTCGCCGACTCGGTCCGCGCGACGCTGGAGCGGGTGCGTCGCGCGACGGATTCGCTGCCGCATCCGACGGTCTTCCTGCACGCGTGGGAATCGCCACTGCTGGCGATCGGTGGCGGAAGCTACCTGTCGCAGCTGGTCGAGATCGCCGGGGCGCGCAACGTCTTTGCCGACTTCCCCGGTCCCTCGCCGCAGGTGTCGTTCGAGGAGGTGCTGCGGCGGAACCCCGAATACATCCTCGCGGGTCCTGCCACGCTGCGCACCATCCGGGAGACGCCGCGGTGGCAGCGGCTGCCCGCCGTGCGGAACGGCCGGATCCTGGTGATGGATACCTCACTGGTCGGCCGTCCCGGTGTCCGCCTTGGCGAAGCGGCGGTGTCGCTCGCGCGTCTGCTGCATCCCGGTGTCCTTCCGTGAGCGGACGCCTGGCGTTCCTGCTGGTGGCGACGGGGTTCGCCGTGGTGGCTGGGGTTGCCATCGGGCCGGTCTGGGTGGCACCCGCCGACGTGTGGCGCGCTCTGGCGGGCGACGGGGATCCCGTGGTGCGGGCCATCGTGCTGGACGTCCGGGCGCCACGGGTTGCGCTGGCGCTGCTGGTCGGTGCGTCGTTAGGTATCAGCGGCGCGGTGCTGCAGGGTGCGCTGCGCAACGCGCTGGCGGAGCCGTATCTCCTGGGCGTCTCGGGAGGTGCCGCGGCGGGCGCGGTCCTGGCGGTGGCGGTCGGGGTGTCAGCGCCATCGGTCATATCGGTCGCTGCGTTCGCGGGCGCGCTGCTGGCCGTCGCCCTGGTCATGGGGGTGGCCCGCGCCGCGGGCTGGCGTGCCGATCCACGGGTCCTGCTCATGGCCGGCGTGGTGGTCGGCGCCTTCGCCAACGCGGCCATCATGGTCCTGCTGGCCGGCGCGCCCGCCGAGACCACGCGCGGCGCGCTCTGGTGGATGATGGGGTCGCTGGGTGCGGCGCAGTGGCGCGACGCCGCGCGACTGGCACTAGTGCTCGCCGTCACCGGGCCGGCGCTGCTCCACTGGGCCCGCGACCTGGATGCGCTCGCCCTGGGCCACGATGCCGCGGCGGCGTTAGGCGTCCGTCCGGAACAGGCCAGCCGCCGGCTGTTCCTGACGGCGTCGCTGCTCGCGGCCGGCACCGTGGCCGCGGCCGGCCTGGTGGGATTCGTGGGACTGGTCGTACCGCACATTGCGCGGGGGCTCGTCGGCGCACGGCATCGCGCGGTCCTGAGCGTGGCCGCCATCGCCGGCGGCGGACTCGTCGTCGCCGCGGACCTCGCGGCCCGCACGGTCCGCGCGCCGGCCGAACTCCCGCTGGGTGCGGTCACCGCGATCGTCGGCGTCCCGTTCTTTCTCAGCCTCCTGCGGCGGATCCGATGATCGTGTTCGAGCGTGTCTCGGTCCGGTATCCCGGTGCGGCGGTCGATGCCGTGAGCCACGTCTCATTGGACGTTTTGCCTGGCCGGCTCACCGCCGTCGTGGGACCGAACGGGAGCGGCAAGAGCACGCTGGTGCGCGCTCTCCTGGGGCGCGTGCCCCTGGCGTCCGGCCGCATTCTCGTGGACGGTGATTCCTCGGTTGACCTGCCTCCCCGCGAGCTGGCCCGGCGGGTCGCGGTTGCGGTGCAGCGCGAGGAGCCGGCGTTTCCCATTACGGGGCGGGCGTACGTGTCACTGGGGCGTGCGCCGCACGTCGGCGCTTGGGGCACGGATCCACGCGAGGATGAGTGGGTCGATCGTGCTGCGGCCCTCGCCGCCGTCACCGAGCTGCTCACGCGACGTACGGACGAGTTGTCCGGGGGTGAATGGCAGCGCCTGCGCCTCGCCAGGGCCATCGCGCAGGACTGCCCGACGCTGGTGCTCGACGAACCCACGACGTTTCTCGATGTGGCTCACGAGATGGCCGCCTTCGAACTGCTGTCGTCGCTGTCGCGCCGCGGCGCCGCGGTCCTGGCAGTCAGTCACCAGCTCAATCTGGTCTCCCGATTCGCCGATCAGGTTGTCCTGCTGAGCCGCGGCGCTGTCGCCGCTGCGGGATCGCCTGCGGACGTCATGGACGCCCGCATACTCGAGCCGGTCTACGACTGGCCACTGGTCGTCTCGCACGATCCGGCCATCGGTGCTCCCACGCTGGTTCCCCTGCGGCGCACCATGCCGCATGACGACTAACCATGAGGCCCCTGTGATGACTCCCCGTCTGTTGCTGGTCGCCCCGGTGCTGGTGCTGCCACTGCGGCTCGCCGCCGCCCAGACTCCCGATTCCGTCAGCCTCCCCCGGGTGGTCGTGACGGCCACGCGAGTCTCCCAACCGACCGGCGCCGCGATCCTCGCCACCAGCGTGATCGACCGAGCGTCACTGGAACGCAGTGGCGCCCGCGACGTGGCCGACGCGCTGCGGCTGCTGCCCGGCGTGTCCATCGCACGGAGCGGCGGACCCGGTTCCCAGACGTCCATCTTCCTCCGGGGCGGAGAGAGCGACTACGTCCGCGTGCTCGTGGACGGCGTCCCGGTGAACGAGCCGGGCGGAGCCGTCGACCTGGCCTGGCTGCCGCTGGCGGACGTGGAACGCATTGAACTGGTCCGGGGACCTGCGTCGGTCCTGTATGGCACAGACGCCGTGACCGGGGTAGTGCAGGTGTTCACTCGGCTGGGCGCCGGCGCACCCAGGGCGGAGTTCGGCCTGACCCGCGGTCGGTACCAGTCGCTGGCGGCGCAGGGATCGCTGGCGGCGGGGAATCGATTCGGCGGCCTGATGCTCGGTCTCACACGAGACCGCTCGGACGGGCTGCTCCCGTTCAACAACGGGTATGACCGGATGGTGGTGACCGGGTCGGCCCATGCGGAGCCGGCGGGAAGCAGGGCCATCCTTGCTCTCCGCGGTGTCAACGACGAGTTCCACTATCCCACCGACGGTGCGGGGAACGTGGTGGACCGGAACGCCCTGCGCCGCGGGCGTCGCCTGATCGCGACAGGCAGCCTGGAGCGGGCGCTCACTGAACGGATACGCGCCGAGCTGTCGATCGGGGCGATGAACGCACGAGGAATCGATGACGACCGCGCGGACTCACCGGCGGACACATCGGGCCTCTTCCACTACGACGCCGTAACGCGGGTCAGACGCCGCGTCGTCGATGGACGATTGCACGTTCGTGTGGCGCCATCGGGCGTTGTGACCGTCGGCGCAGAGCTGGCTCGCGAAACCCAACGCGGCGACGACAGCTCCAATTACAGCTTCGAGAGGAGCAGCTTTTCCGCCGGCCGGAGGACAAGGGCCATCTACGGGCAGTGGCTCGGAGAACTCGGCCGCGTGTCCCTGGCCGCCGGCCTGCGCTACGACGACAACGACGTCTTCGGTTCGTTCAGAACGTGGCGCTCCGGGGCGGCAGTCCGGGTGTGGAGCGGCGCAAGCGTGCGGGCGAACGTCGCCACAGCGTTCAAGGCACCGACCTTCCTCGAGTCGTTCAACACGGCCTTCACCACCGGGAACGCCGATCTCGTGCCCGAACGTTCCCGCAGCTGGGAGGTCGGGTTTCACCAGAGCTTTCAGAACGGCCGGCTGGCCATCGCAACGACGTGGTTCGACCAGCGCTTCCGCGACATGATCCAGTACGCCTTCGTGTCGCCCGATCTTCCCAACTACTTCAACGTGGCGGCCGCATTGGCCCGGGGGCTCGAGTTGGAGCTGTCGGCGCTCCCGTGGGATCGCGTTCGAGCGGGCGCGGCGGCGACGCTGTTGCAGACGCGGGTGGAGGACGAGGGGCTGCAGGCCGGGGAAGACGCGACGTTCGTGAGGGGCAAGCGCCTGTTGCGGCGCCCGCCGCTGTTGCTGAACGGGACGCTGGCGATCGACTTTCCGGGCCGATCCAGCGCCGACCTGGCCGTTCGATACACCGGAACCCGGGACGACAGGGACTTCAGCACGTTTCCTGCTACGCCGGTCACGCTGTCGGCCTACACCCGCGTCGACCTGGGATTCAGCGCTCCCATTGCCGTCGCATGGACGGGCGGCGACCTGCAGTTGACACTCCGCCTCGAGAACGTGCTGGATGCCAGGTACCAGGAGGTCGCGAGTTATTTGGCGTCCGGAAGGTCCCTGGCGGTCGGGTTACGGATGGGACTGGACTGACAGCCGGGCGACTGCGGGCCAGATCGCCGAGCGCGGCGGATGGCGGCCTGCATGCGATATTCAATGGGATCCGGTTGCCAGCACGAACGCCGGATCCCCACGGCAGGTCTTCTCCCCAATTGTCATGACTCTGGTATCCACCGACGCCGTCGTCCTTCATCTCCAGGACTACCTCGAGTCGTCGCGGATCGTGCGGCTGGCGACCCGGGGGCACGGGGTGCAGGCGGTAGTGGCGCGCGGGGCGCGGCGGCCGCGCAGTCAATTCGGGCAGTCGCTCGATCTGTTCGCCAGCGGTGTCGTGCGATTCAGCCAGCGGCCCGGGCGCGATCTCTCCACCCTGGCTGGCTTCGATCTCACCGGCAGCCGGATGGGTCTCGCATCGAATCTCGATCGCTTCGCTGCGGCGTCGGCGCTTGCCGAGCTGGTACTCCGGTTCACGCAGGCAGATGCGTACGACGACGCCTTCGACGTGCTGACGACGTCGCTGGACGCTCTCGTCGGCGCGCCGGCGGGGACGGCCACCGATCGCGGTCTTGCCGCCGCGTGGCGGTACATCGCGGCGCTGGGTTTCGCCCCTTCCATGGACCGGTGCTGCTCCTGCGAGTCGCTTGTCGAAAGCGACGTGCCAGCGCCCTTCAGCCACGCAAGCGGTGGCGTCGTCTGCCCGCGGTGCGTCACGAAGGTCGCCGTGGGCCGGGCACTTCCTCCTGACGCGCGGGGCGCCATCATCGGCTGGCTGCGTGAGGAGGACGTCGCGCTGGCGGGCGACGTCCAGCGCCGTGCCCACCTGAGGCTGCTGCGCGAGTTCGTGCAGTACCATCTGGCTGAAGGGCGGGAGCTGCGGGCGATGGATGCCTGGGAACTTCGCCTGCGCCATCTGGCATGATCATCGGCACGGCTGGGCACATCGATCATGGCAAGACCGCGCTGGTCCGCGCCCTCACCGGCGTCGACACGGACCGCCTGCCCGAAGAGAAACGGCGAGGCATAACGATCGAGCTCGGATTCGCACCGCTTCACCTGGATGGCGCGGGGACCGTGGGCATTGTGGACGTCCCCGGGCACGAGGCGTTCGTGCGCACCATGGTTGCCGGTGCCACCGGGATCGATGTGGCGTTGCTGGTCGTCGCCGCGGACGAAGGCGTGATGCCGCAGACCCGGGAGCATCTGGCGATCCTCAATCTGCTGGGGACCCGTGCGGGGGTCGTTGCACTGACCAAATGCGACCTGGTCGATCCGGACTGGATCGAACTGGTGCGCGCTGACGTATCGGCGGCGCTCGAGGGCTCCGCCATGCACGGCGCCGCGGTCATACCCACATCCACGCTGGATGGACGGGGGCTGGGCGAGCTCCGCGCCGCGTTAGGTGCCGCGGTGACGTCGGTGCCGGCGCGCGATGCAGACGACAGCTTCCGCATGCCGGTGGATCGGGCGTTTTCTGTCCGGGGGACCGGCACCGTCGTTACCGGCACCGTCTGGGGCGGTTCGATTGCCCCTGGCGACAGCGCCGTCCTGGCACCATGGGGCAGGAGCGTCAGGGTGCGGGGGGTCCAATCGCACGGCCGCGACGTCGAGCGGGTCGGTCCGGGGAATCGGGCGGCCGTGGCCGTCGCTGGAGTAGACGCCACCGACGTGGGGCGCGGAGCGTGGCTGTGCGGTGATCCGGGTTGGCCTCCCACGACGCTGCTCCGCACCGAGACGGCCATGCTGGATGACGCTGACCACGTGCTGAGACCGCGTGAATGGGTTCGCTTCCACCTGGGGACGGCGGACATCGGTGCCCGGCTGGTCGCGGCCGGTGGGCCCCTGCTGCCGGGGGACCGGCGAGCAACGCGCGTCGTCCTGCAGGAGCCCGTGCTCGCCAGAGTGGGAGATCGCTTCGTGCTCCGGCTGGCGTCTCCTCCGCGGACCATCGGTGGTGGTGTGGTGGTTGACCCACTTCCTCCTCGACGCCGGGCAAAGCCGTGGACCTGGGTGCCCGACGAGCGCTCACGTCTGGAGAGAGTGCTGGCCGAAGCTGGGGTGATTGGGGTACCCAGCGCCCACCTCGGCCCGCGAACGGGCCTGCCGCCATCTCGTCTCGCCCTGCTCCTGTCGCAACCCGACGTGGCCGTGGAGGTCTCGGGCCGGTTTCACGCGCATCACGTGTTGAGTGAGCTCCGCGAACGTATGGTGCAACTGGTCAACAGTTTCCATGCTCGGACTCCACTCGCCCTCGGCCTCCCCGGAGCAGGAGCGGCGAGTACGCTCGGCATGCGCCCGGACCTTGTCGAGCGGGTGGTATCCGACCTCGTGGGCGACGGAATCCTGCAGCGCAATGGGGCCATTTTGTCGCGCGCGGGCTGGTCGCCTTTGCTGAGCGACTCGGACCAGGTATTTCGCGATAGCTTGCTCCAGTCACTCCAGTCGGCCGGTCAGGAGCCGCCGGATGTAGCGGGTCTCACTGCGCTACATCACCGCGATCCGGTCCCAATCCTGCGTATCCTGGAACGGGAAGGCCTCGTGGTTAGCGTGGAGTCCGAGCGCTACTACGCGGCCGAAGCCGTGGATCAGCTGGTGCACCGCCTTGGGGACCAGATGACGCCGGGCCACGAGTACAGCCCGGCGGAGTTGCGGGAGATCCTCGGAGTGTCGCGCAAATACCTCATTCCATTGCTGGAGTACTGTGACCGGATGCGAATCACGGAACGCCGGACGACGGGCCGGGTACTTGTCCCGTCCTCGATGGCGTAACTGCTTGCTTGACAGGTCGGTAGCACGGCCCCTATACTCGCGATCCGAGGTCAGGAACCACCCGATTCAGGAGAATTCAGCGCGTCCCTTTCTTGTTAGCGGAGTAGTCACATGAAGCAGCGTTGGGCGGCACGGTGTCTGGTGCTTGCTCTTTGCGCATTCGCGACCACAGCTGCCGCCCAGGGTCAGCAGACCAGCCGAGATCCGCGGACTGGTTCGGAGCTCAAGCAGAACTATCCGAACCCGTTCAATCCGGAGACTCGGATCACGTTCACTCTGGGTGGTTATCCAAACTGCACCGATCCGAGTCGTCAGTATCGCGTGAGCCTGGGAATCTTCAACGTGCTCGCGCAACTGGTGGCAGTTCCGGTCCTGCAGGGCGCGGCATCCGGGGTGCCCGGGGGCCAGCCGCTGGAGAGCGTGTTCCTCACGTGCGGAGAGTACACGGCGTACTGGGACGGCAAGGTCCGCGGCACTGACCGCGAGGCCGCGTCAGGCATTTACTCATATCGCCTGGTGATCAACGGCACGCCGATCACGCGGAAGATGACGATTCGGAAGTAGTCGGCGGCCCAACCGTCGCGCGGCGTCCCTGACGGGACGCCTTTTTTTTGTGATCGTCGATTTCCCTGTCCCGCCATCGACCGCGACCGTTCCTTGTCCCGGCGGTCAGGGCGGTGTGAACGCTGTTGCCTCGATGGCGCGCCAGATCTCCGCTGCCTGCTGCGGATTCCGCGCGAGGCGAACCGCGGTCGATTCCATGTCCGGTCCGGTGACGCCGAACTGCCGGAGGATGGAGTCCCGCTGGAGCGCCCGGCCGCTTGCGTCTCCGGTGACCCCGACCGGCAGCGTCCGCAGCTCGATCATGACGTGCACGAACGTGGAGTCGCTCATGCTCGTGAAGACCTTATCGGAACGACACGCGGTCGCGACGAGAAGCAGCAGCGCGGCAAGACTCACCCGTGGGGGCACGGCAGGCAGGCTATCGGGTCGCGTCAGGCGAAGCAAGGCGGGAAGCGGTACGTGTTCCGAAGGACCTGCGGCGAGCAACCCGGACCCGCCTGGTGCGCTGCGCCGTATCCTGTACTGGCAGCCCGGCCCGGCCGTTCCGGCCAGCGAGTCGGTCAATTCGGCTCGGACGTCACGGCATTGCGGTTGCCTATGCTCACGGGCCAATTACTCATCGATACGGAGCGCGTCGCGGCGGTAGTCCGCGCCGGCTCCCGTGCCTCATCCTCCGTCCCGTCATGATCAATCCCGACCGCCTGACCGTCAAATCGACCGAGGCCCTCAACGACGCGTTGGGGCTCGCCCGGAAGAATGGCAACCCGCTCGTCTACGATCTGCACCTCCTGCAGGCCATGCTGTCGCAGGAGGAGAGCATCGTGGTGCCCATCCTGCAGAAGCTGGGCGTGAACGTCGCGCAGCTCCGGGAGGGCATCGGGCGGGAAATCGGGCGCTACCCCAAGCAGTCCGGCGCGCAGCCCAGTCTCTCCCGGGAGATGAACCAGGTAATCGACCGCGCCGAGGAGGAGGCGGGCACGTTAGGCGACGACTACATCTCCACCGAACACCTCCTGCTGGCGCTCGCCGATACCAAGGGCACCGAGAGTCGCACGCTGCTGGAAGCCGTCGGTGCCGATCGGGCCGACCTGATGGAGGCGCTCAAGGCGGTCCGCGGGACCCATAAGGTCACCGACCAGACTCCGGAGGATGCCTATCGGGCGCTCCAGCGGTTCACCCGCGACCTCACGGAGGCGGCGCGCAAGGGGAAGCTGGATCCCGTCATCGGCCGCGACGAGGAGATCCGCCGCGTCATGCAGGTCATCTCCCGGCGCACCAAGAACAACCCGGTCGTGATTGGCGAGCCCGGTGTCGGCAAGACCGCAATCGCCGAGGGGCTGGCTCAGCGGATCGTCAACGGCGACGTCCCCGAGGGGCTCAAGAACAAGCGGCTGATCCAGCTCGACCTGGGCGCGCTGATCGCCGGCGCCAAGTTCCGGGGCGAGTTCGAGGAACGGCTCAAGGCGGTGCTCAAGGAAATCACGGAATCCGAGGGAGCATTCATCGTCTTCATCGACGAACTGCACACGCTGGTCGGGGCCGGAAAAGCGGAAGGCTCCATGGATGCGGGCAACATGCTCAAGCCCATGCTGGCCCGCGGTGAATTGCGGGTGATCGGCGCGACGACGCTGGACGAATACCGCAAGCACGTCGAGAAGGACCCGGCGCTGGAGCGCCGCTTCCAGCCGGTGTACATCAGCGAGCCCAACGTCGAGAATACCATCGCGATCCTGCGCGGCCTGAAGGAGCGGTACGAGGCGCACCACGGCGTGCGCATCACCGACGGCGCTATCGTGGCTGCTGCGACGCTCTCCAATCGTTACATCGGCGACCGCTTTCTCCCCGACAAGGCTATCGACCTGATGGACGAAGCGGCGTCCCGGCTGCGCATCGAGATCGACTCCATGCCGCAGGAAATCGATGAGGTGGAGCGGCGCATCGTCCGCCTGGAGATCGAGCGCCAGGCGCTCGCCAAGGAAAAGGACAGGGAAGCCGTGGAGCATCGCCAGGGGCTCGAGAAGGAACTCGCCGAGGCGCGGGAGAAATCCGCGGGCATGAAGGCCCAGTGGCAGCGCGAGAAGGAAACGCTCGGCGCCGTGGGGCAGATCAAGGCCGATCTCGACGCCGCCAAGATCGAAGCGGAAAAGGCGACTCGCGAGGGCGATCTGGGGAAAGCCGCGGAAATCTCCTATGGGCGCATTCCCAATCTCGAGGCGCGCATGAAGGAAGCCGAGCAGGCCCTGGCGTCGAAGCAGAATGGGCAGTCGCGCTTCCTGAAGGAGGAGGTCACCGCGGACGACATCGCCGAAATCGTCTCGCGGTGGACCGGCATCCCGGTCACGCGCATGATGGAGAGTGAGCGGGAGCGGCTCGCCAAGCTCGAGGACGAGCTGGCGCGACGGGTCATCGGTCAACGGGAGGCGGTCGAGGCCGTGTCCAACGCCGTGCGCCGGTCGCGCGCAGGGCTGCAGGACCCCAACCGGCCCATCGGATCGTTCATCTTCCTGGGTCCCACCGGCGTCGGCAAGACGGAAACCGCGCGCGCCCTGGCGCAGTTCCTGTTCGACGACGAACAGGCCACGGTGCGCATCGACATGTCGGAGTACATGGAGAAGCACGCCGTGGCGCGGCTCATCGGTGCGCCTCCGGGTTATGTCGGCTATGAAGAGGGCGGGCAGCTCACCGAGGCGGTACGCCGCCGGCCGTACCAGGTCGTGCTGTTCGACGAGATCGAGAAGGCGCATCCCGATGTCTTCAACATCCTGCTCCAGATCCTGGACGACGGCCGCCTGACCGACTCGCAGGGACGGACGGTCGACTTCCGGAACGTCGTGATCATCATGACGTCGAACGTAGGGTCGACGTACATCCTGGAGCACTCGAAGGACGCCTGGGAGACCACCGAGGTCCAGGTGATGGTGGCGCTGCGGCAGGTCTTCAAGCCGGAGTTCCTGAATCGCGTGGACGACATCATCGTCTTCCACCCGTTAGGCATCGAGCAGATTGGAGCGATCGTGGAACTGCAGCTGGGCCGGCTGCGCAAGCTGCTCGACGAGAAGAACCTGACGCTGGAAGTGTCCGACAGGGCGAAGGACGTCCTGGCGGAGGCGGGATTCGATCCGGCGTTCGGCGCCCGGCCACTCAAGCGGGCGATTCAGCGGATGATCCAGAACCCGCTGGCGCTGGCGGTGCTCGAGGGCCGATTCAACGAAGGCGACCACATCGTCGCCGACGCGGTCGAGGGGGAAATCGCCTTCATCAAGTCTCCCTCCGCGGAGCCGGCAAGTGTCTGAATCGGGGCAGCGGGACACGGGCGGCGGGCAACGTCCGGGTCCCGCCGCTCCGACTCCCGCTCCCGGGAGCCGGCCCGACACGCACTGGATGCGCGAGGCCATGTCGCTCGCTCGCGGGGCCGCGGAGGCAGGCGACGTTCCCGTCGGTGCCGTCATCGTTCGCGATGGTGAGATCATCGGGCGAGGCGCGAACCGCACCGTGCGTGACCAGGATCCCACGGCCCACGCCGAGATGCTGGCGCTGCGCGACGCGGCACGTGCCCTCGGAACCTGGCGGCTCGCGGGTTGTGCGCTCTACGTGACGCTCGAGCCCTGCGCCATGTGCGCCGGCGCCGTGGTTCTCGCGCGACCCGATCGCGTGATCTTCGGCGCGTGGGACGACAAGGCGGGGATGGCCGGGAGCGTGGAGGATCTGCTGCGCCATCCCCGGCTCAATCACCGTCCCCAGGTCGTGGCGGGCGTGAACGCCGAGGAGTGCGGGGACGCGCTACGCGAGTTCTTTCACGCCAGGCGGTGAGCCGGCAGAAAACGGTAGGGCCCGCGCGCGGTGTCGTACAGGCGCGTTCACTTTCGAAGGGGATCCTGCGTGACACCCACGTTGCGGCAACTCGCCTTGTCTCTCCTGCTGGCGCCCGTCACCATCCCCCGTGCGCAGGAGGTGTCCACCGTGCGGCTGTCGAGGCCGGATGCGGAACTGCCGGATCCACTGTCGAGTGTCTCGGGCCTTCGCGAGCTTTCCGACGGTACCCTCCTGGTCACGGATGGACGCGAGCGCCGGGTGCTGCTTGTCGACTTCCGTACGGGGGCGACTCTGGTGGGGCGCGAAGGGGCCGGGCCGGGGGAATTCGCAATCCCGCGCCGGTTGTTCGCGTTAGGTGGCGACACCACCGCCCTCCACGACCCGGGGAACGGCCGCTATCTCCTCATCCTTCCCGGCGGCGTGGCGGCCGGGACCTTTACCCTGTCCGACTCGCTGGTGCGCGGTGTCACGGCCATCCGGGGTGTGGACGCGATGGGACGATTCTACCTCCAGATCCGCGCCGCCGCGGACTTCGCGGCGGGGGCGGCCAGCGAATGGCTGGCTCGCCTGCACCGACGCACCGGGGTCCTGGATACGCTCGCCACCCTGCAGGTGCCGGCCGGCCGCGAGGAAGGTTCCATGTCATTGGGGAACGGCATGCTGCGGCGGTTGACGAACCGGCCGCTGGCGGCTGAGGACGTCGTTGCAGTCGGCGCGGACGGTCGGGTCGCGGTGGTCAGGGTGAGCGATTACCACGTGGAGTGGATCGACCCGACGGGAAGGAAACTGAGCGGACCGCCTGTCCGGTTCGAGCCCATCCGCGTGACGCCAGCCGAGCGACGGGCCTTCATGGACGCGCAGGTCGTACCCGGCCAGATCATCACGCGAGGCAACCCCGACGCCGGTGCGCGGGCGCTGCCGCGTCCGCCAGGCAGGGCCGGCTCGGCTCGAGGGAGCGAACGTCCGCTCCCGCCCGGGTTCGACGAAGCGTCGATGCTCTGGCCCGCGAACAAGCCGCCGTTTCCGCCGAACGCTGCGAGTATCGCGCCCGATGGCAGGCTGTGGGTACTGCGCGAGAACGCACACACTGATTCGACCGCGCGCTACGACGTATTCGACGCGCAGGGACGCCTTGCGATGCGCGTCGAGCTGCCGCGACGGACCCGGCTGGCCGGCCTCGGGCGCGGCGTGGTGTACCTCACGCGCATCGACGACGACGATCTTCACTTTCTCCAGCGGTATCGGTTGTAGGTCACGAGCGACATGGTTCGCGGACGGAGGCTCGCGCATCACGTCGCGCGCGCCACGGCCGCGCCCTACGTTCCCCGGATGCGTATCATGCCGATCGAAGGTGACCCCGACGCGGCACGCCTTCCCGGGGGTGACAGGCCAGCTCGTGACGTTTCAGTGATCACCGGGCGGTCCGGCTCACGCAGGCCGGTCTCGACCCGGCCCCCGTTGCGATGACGGCCACGACGCACCGTGAGGCGCCGCGCCCCGCGAAGAGGGCAGCGGGCCGCCGTCGCACGCTCTCCCGGGTCGCCTTTTACCTGCACCTCTGGCTCGGAGTCATCACAACGGTTGCGTTGATCGTGATCTCGGTGACGGGGATGGTGCTGAACCACAAAAGCGGATTGGGCCTCATGGCCGACGTGCCGTATGTACCCACCGCGCCATTTGGTCAGTCGATCTCACTGGAGCGGATGGCCGAGGCGGCGCTACGGGCCGCGCCGGCCTCGGCAACCAACGGCTGGCGCCCCGAGGACGGGGTGGACCTGTCGCTGATCGACCGGATGGACGTTCGGCCACGCAGCGGGTTCGTGAAAGTCCGGTTGCGCGACCTGGCGTCGATGGAAATGACCGTGGATCTCGCATCCGGCCGCGTGCTGCACACCGGCCGCCGCGGGGACGTGTTCATCGAAAGGCTGCATTCCGGCGAAGCGTTCGGCAGCGGGATGATCCTGCTGTCAGACGTGGCGGCGCTCGGCCTGGTGCTGACGCTGCTCACGGGATACTGGCTGTGGCTGGTGCCCAAGCTGGGGCGCGGCGTGAACGGGGGAACCGAATGATCGTCGCGCTCGTGGTGTTCGTCGTCGGTCTGTTTGCCGTTCCGGCGGTACTCCTCGCCTGGGGCCGGCGAGTGCGAAAACTGGGGCGCCCGAGGCGTCGCGCCTTCTGGGGTGCGGTCATCGGACACTGTATCGGAGCGATTGGCGCCGGCGCGTTCGGGATGATGCCGCCGGAAGCCTGGAGCAGTACGGACCTGGTGCGTGGATTCTTCGGCTACTTCGGATTGCTCGCGTTCCCGGTGGCGGGGGGGCTCGCCGGGTACGTCACGTCCCGACATTTGCCCGCACAGCGCAATGCGGCCTCATGACATTGAACTCCGCCTCATTCGTTGTGGGGAGGGCGACGCTGTTCGCCGGCCTGGTCCTGCTGACTCTCGGAGCCGGCGTTCCAGCGCCCCGTCAACGAGCGGCATCGGTGATGCCGGTCGGAGTCATCGGACATTGGACGGCAGTCCCGGAGAACGGCGGTTCGTTCACTGTGGCCGACGGCGAGCGATGGAATGGCGTCACCGATGCAGGGGACCTGTCACGTTGGAGTCGCGAGCTGTTCGGCGCGGCCAGCACGCCCTTCGTGTCCCACGGGCTCGGCGAGGGCGCGTTTCCGCTGGCCGTTGCGCGTGAGATTCCATCGTTCGGCGACGGGACGCTGCGGGTCGCGTTCCGTTTGATGGGAGGTGCTTCCGACCAGAACGCGGGCATCGTGTTCGGCCTGCGGCTCACGGGGGACTATTACTTCGCGCGCTACAACACCAGGGACGGAGACGTGGCGGTCTGGTCGTACCTGAATGGCCAGCGCGCGGTGTTGAGGCACGGCGAGGCGCACGTCCAGCTGCCGTTAGGCAGCTGGCAGGAACTGGCGGTATCCATCCAGGGGACCGAGGTGCGCGCCTGGATCACGGGTCACGATTCCGTTCGGGTGGTGCATAAACTGACATCAGCACCGCGGGGACGTGTGGGCCTCTGGACCAAACGGGACGCTATCACCGCGTTCCGGGGGTTCGTCGCGGAGCCGGGCACCGGAGGCTGAGCCCGCTCCGCGGCGAGGATGAGCGTGCCACGCACGTTTTTGCTGCTCCTGTCGAAAGCGGCAATTCACCACGCTCCATGCGGGAAATCCTCTGGCGAGCCGGGTACAGTGACCGTAGTCTGCGGAGTGGCTGTCGCGCGGCGACGGGCAGTACCTGCCCATGACGCCTGCCGCCTGTCGTGGCCTGCGTCAACCTTCATTCCCCAACCCCGACTGCGGTGCGAAAGATTCTCGTTCCTCTGGACGGTTCCGCGTTCGCCGAGCAGGCTGTCGAAACGGCGAGAGCCATTGCGCATCGCGCGGGCGCAGGCATCGAGTTCCTGTCGGTGCACCAGCCCGATGTTCCAGCGTCCCGACTGAGCGGTGCCCCGTCGCGCGACACGCGCCTCGACGTCGAACTCCACAACAGCATTCAGACGTACATCCAGCGCATCGAGCGGGCGGAGCGGGCGCGGAGCACGTTCGAGGTGAATGGAGTGCTGCGGGAGGGACCAGTCGCCGATTCGATCGTGGCCCAGGCCGTCGAGGGCAGCGCCGACCTCATCGTGATGACGACGCACGGACGCAGCGGGTTGGGTCGTTTGTGGCTGGGAAGCGTTGCGGACCGCGTGATTCGATCATCGACTGTGCCGGTGTTGCTCGTTCGGCTGGGTGAGACACCGGTCGCGGGGGCTGTGCCGCTGCGCACGGTGGTCGTCGGCGCAGCGGGGAATGACGAGGACGACCGGGTGGTGACGGCCTCGGTTGATGTGACCGAGTTGGCTGGCGTGGAGTACACGCTGGTCCATGTGCTCACTCCACCGCCGAGGATTGCCGCGGTGGACCCTGCCGTCGGTCCCCCGCCTGACGAGATGGCTGGCCTGCCGGCGAATGTGGATACAGACAGGGTGAACGCCGCCGAGCGCTACCTGGAGTGGATGGCGGGTCCGTTGCGGGCGAGAGGCGCGACGGCGCGCACGAGGTTGGTCAAGGCAGCGTCGACCCCCCAGGCGCTCGTCGACGTGGCCCGAGAGGTGCAGGCCGACCTCGTCGTCGTGGGCACCGCGGCTCGATCGCCGATCGCCCGGTTCTTCCTTGGGAGCACCGCTGACAAGGTGGTGCGCACAGCTCCCTGCAGCGTGCTGGTATGCCCGCCGCCCAGGCATCCGGAGCAGCAGAGTCGATTCTGATCACCAATTCGCGGGAGCGACGCCGCGCCTCGAGGCTGGCGTATCGGAGTCAGTGCGGTTCGAGTCTGAGCGAGGTCCCACCCGCAGTCAGGTGCAGGGTGGTCGCAACTCGGGCGGACCCATTTCCCGGGCGAGCGGCATTCTGGCCGCGGCTTGCCGTACTCTGGTCTTTGTATCCCGCTGTGGCTACGTTACTTGGCTCGTCTGGACAGGTGTCCGAGTGGCTGAAGGAGCCGGTCTCGAAAACCGGTGTACCGGCAACGGTACCGTGGGTTCGAATCCCACCCTGTCCGTGCAATCTCCGGGAGCGGCGTACGATTCAAACGGCTGGATCGGTCAACACAACCAGCCGAAGCCGAGGTCCTCGCAGATCTTCCTGAAGTAGTCGATGGACACCATCAAGCGATGCCCGTCGACTCCACGGATCGTGACGACCCCGACGGAGAGACCGATGTTGTCCATCAGCTCGGCTCGCATCGCGAATCCGAAGGCACGTGGTGTCGAGCTGGCGTGCACGACCGGTCCCCATGCGGTAATCGGTGAGTCTTCGCGCCGAACCACGCCGAGCTGTCCCTGAGCGGTGATCGCGAGTTCCTTCCCGGAGCCTTGTGCATCAAACGCGACGCCGCCCGACACCAGGGTATGGAGGTACCAGCGTGGTGGCGAGATCGTTGTGACACCGAGTTCATCACGCCCAACGCGAAACCTGGTCAGGGACAACTGGTAGAGGACGCCAGCCGTGGTCAGCGGCTTCCACTGTCCCTCGAAGACCGCGCTGCCGACGAGCAGGACACGCTGCGAACGCTGTGGCTCCGCGGACGGACCGGGGTCCTGCGCATCCGCCACGGGTCCGGGGGCCAGCAGCAGAGTGCCGGCACCGAACATGACTCTCCAGGAGGCTGACTTCATGGGCGCACGTTGCTCCGGATGCGTCCCGCGACGATGGGGTCGCAATTCAGGAAGGCATGCTCCCGGCACGGCGACTCGAAGGCCTCGATGAACGGCACCAGGTGTTCACCCAGCCAGCGAATGGTCTGCTCGTAAGGCACCAGCGTGTCTCCCTTCGCCAGCGTGGCCTTGGTGCTCGTGGGGCCGCCTGTTCCGGACTTGAGCGTCACCCCGGTGTTGCGGTTCTTCGCCATCAGCACCTTCACCTGGATGTCTCCTTCCATGAAGGCGAGCGGATCTCTGAGCAGCTTCTGCGTTTCCACCGTGCGGTCCAGCAGGTCCGGGGAGATGCCTGGCAGTGGCTGCCAGCCCAGGGCGGTGGTCAACTGGCGCTCGGGCGGCAGCGGCGCACCCGTGTCGTCCATCGCCGCCATCCATGCGGGCAGCATCTGGTAGAGCGCGGGCCATGTGCGCAGGATCTCCTGGAACTGCGGCACGGTGGATGCTCCCATCTGGTCGCCATCGATCATGGCGACGGCCGAATTCACAGTCCCCGCGAGTGGAACGCCCACGAACGTGACGCTCGCGACGAGCCTGGCGAAGTCGGACCGGTTCGCGAGGCTCTTGCTGGCGAGGACGATGAGCAACCCGCCCTGCGAATGACCAACGATGTTCCAGCGGCCGTTCGCCGGTCGGCGCTGTTCCAGGAAGTCCAGCAACTGACTGGCGCTGTGGCGCAGGTCGGCTCGCCAATCGTAAAGGAAGTGGTTGAACGATGTCGGGATCTGATTGTAGGCGGTGACCAGAACGTGGCCGGGTCGGATGGACACGCCGATCTTGAGGGACGTTTTCGCCGGCGCGAGTTGCCCGGGCCGGTGCTCCATGCTCAGCAGCTCCTGTAGCTCAGGAGGCGGAAGTTTCTGCAGGCTTTTGCTCAGGACACCGATTCGCATCTTGACCGGGTATCCGAGGTCTGCCCCGGTGTTGTCCATCAGCGTGATCCCGCCGGTGCCTGCGACCAGCACGTTGGAATTCGCCATCGCGGTTTCCAGAGGATGTGAGTGGCGGGCCGGTGAAGAGGCTGACAATGGAGCAAATCGGGAGCGCGAGCAAGACGACACATTTGGAAGCACGATGGGCGACAGTGGACACGACGCAGGCCCCTGTAGGGGAGGAAGCGACGCTGCTAAGTTGCACCATCTCAAGCTGTTGGACAGGTGGCCGAGTGGTTTAAGGCGCACGCCTGGAAAGCGTGTGGTGGGGCAACTCACTCGCGGGTTCGAATCCCGCCCTGTCCGTGAGGTCGAATATCGCGACGACAGGTGACGTCCGACGGGAGCGATTGGGGGAAGGGGCGGGGAAGGGAGGACCTCATGCGCTCGGCCCCAGTCCGCTCAGAGTACCCCCGCCGCCAGCGTCGCGAAGCCCAGGAACGTCAGGAACCCCATCACGTCCGTAATCGTCGTCAGCACGATCGATGACGAGGCCGCTGGATCCTGCCGCAACAACTGCAGCGCCATCGGCACCGACGCTCCGGCAAAACCGGCGATCACCATCGAGCAGACCATCGCCGCCCCGATCACGCCGGCGATCCCCATCGACCGGCTCCAGACGTACACACCGAACGCCGTCACCAACGCGACCGCAACGCCGTTGACCAGTGCGGCCGCCAGTTCCTTCCGCGCTATCCGGAACCAGTGACGCGGCCGGATCTCGCGCAGCGCCAGGCCGCGCATGGTCACGGCAAGCGCCTGTTGACCGGTGTTCCCGGACTGCCCGGCTACCACCGGCAGCAGGACCGCCAGCGCGGTGAATCGTGCGATGGTGTCCTCGAACAGCCCGACGACCGCGGCCGCGAGGAACGCGGTCACCAGGTTGATCTGCAGCCAGGGCAGGCGCTTGCGCACCGCGAAGAACGCGCTGGACAGCGCCATCTCGTCCTCGCTCACGCCCACCATGGTCTGGAGGTCGATCGTGGCGTCGCGTTGGGTTGCGCTCAACAGGTCGGCGTGCCGGATCACGCCAACGAGCCGCTCGGCCACGTCGACGACCGGGAGACTCGTCAGGCGCCGGTCACCGGCAATGGCCACGAGTTCGTCCTGCGGCGACAGTGCCTGCACGCGCGGTGTAGGCCGGGCCAGATCCTCCAGCCGGGCGCCGGCGTGGGCCAGCGCCAGATCCTGGATGCTGACGACGCCAACAAGACGCCCGGAGTCGTCGGTCAGGAAAACGTCGTGGATGGCCCGGTTCCGGAGCGCGCGGATGCGCGACAGCGCTTCGCGCGCCTTGCTGTCCGGTCGGAAGCTGACGACGCGCGGATCCATCATGCCGCCGGCAACACCGGCCGGATACGTCATCAGGGTCGACAATTCCCGCGCCAGCCCTGCCTCGAGCGACGCCAGGCGCGCGTCCCGGGCGGGTTCATCGAGGCGCGCAACCAGCGACGCGGCCACCGCCGGCTCCAGCGCGCCAATGATGCGGCTGGCGGCCGGCTCGCTCAACTGCGCGACAACCTGTGAAGCCCGCTCCGCGGGCAGGCGACGCAGGAGATCTGCCGCGACCGATGGCAGCTGGCGCGCCAGGAATGCCCCGATGTCGCCTGGTCGCATCTGCTCGATCTGCGCCGCGGCCTCGCCGGGAAAGCTCCGTACCGCCGTATCAGCCAGCTCCTTCAGCACGCGTTCGCGACCCATGATCAGCCCTCCCCGTTTGGCGTCACTGGTCGATCTCGCGATGTGCCCTGCGGGTTCAGCGTAGCCAGCATCCCGGAGAGCCCCGCCCAGTACACCTCGGAGAGGCCCATCAGCGTTTCCACGAGGGGCCGTCCCCGGGCCCAGCTCATGCGGCGAACGCTCTTGTGACGGATCGCCCCCACCAGCCTGCCTGACGAGTCCACCACCGGGAGTGCATCCAGATCGCGCCACGCGGGATGCACGGCCACGGTCGCGAGGTCGGCGTGCGCGTCGAGACGCACCGGATTCTGCTGCATTACCGCCGCCAGCGCTTCCTTCGGCCGCGCCGCCATCAGTTCGGGAATGTCAAGCACGCCGACCAGCGTTCCGTCGCGCCTTACGACGTAGAGGTAGAACAGCAGATGCTGATGGATCGCACGGAGCTGGCGCTGCGCCTCCGCCACGGTCATGTCCTCGGCGAGCGCCAGGGCGAGGGGATCGGCAAGCGCACCGGCCGTATGTTCATCCCAGGCGAGCACGGTGCGCAACCGATCCCGTCGCTCACGGCCCAGCCGCGACAGGATGTGCTCGTGGCGGCTCGCCCGGATACCGCGCATCGCCACACCCGCGTCATCCAGCGACAGCGCGTCGACAATCGCCACCAGGACGTCGTCCGGGAGCGTCTCGGCGCACGCGGCCGCTGGCGAGGGAGCCATGATGCGGTACACGCCGGCGGCATACGCTGGCGACAGGCTCGCCAGGACCGCTGCCGCATCGACGGGGTTGGCACGTTCCAGGACACGCGCGGCCTCATCAGGATGGTCGGCGAGAAAGGCGGCCGCCACCTGCTCGTCCACCGTCATGACCGCGGCTCCGTGATCAGCACCGACGCCATTTCGCTGAACTGATTCGCCGGGATCATGACGCGTCCCTCGGGCGTCGCGATGAAGACCGCCGTCGGAGCTGTCTCGACGATCTGTCCTTCCATGCCCGCGAGGCGCACAGTCTGCCCGACCTGATACGCCTGCGCCACATAGTGCGACGCGATGATGTTGCTCACCGCGGTCCGCGCGCCCAGCCCGAACGCCAGACCGGCACCGGCGAGGACCGTGCCCACGACGACGGCGACGAACACGATGAGCACGTCGGCCTGGATGCCGACCTGTTCGATGGCCACGACGGCGGCAACGAGGATGACGGTGCCGCGCACCGTGTTGCCGATGAGCGACCCGAACGCCATGCCGGATGCGCCCACGGCCCGTATCACGCCGCTGCTGATGACCTTGCCGAGGATGATGCCGGCGAAGAGCACGGCCAGCGCGGCCAGAACGTTAGGCAGGTAATAGGCGACGCGGCTGAGGGACGCGGTCACCACGGGCAATCCGAGCGTCTCCATCGCGGCGGCCATGAAGAAGATGAAGACCACCCAGAAGACGAAGCCCGCGATGACCCCGGGCACCTGGGTGGCCGCGCCGCTGCTGTCGATGGCGTGCTGCAGCGATGGGCGTCGCGCCAGTCGCTCCAGTGGCGCGCTGACCGCGCGCCGTGCCAGCCAGGCCAGGAGGCGGCCCAGGATCCACCCGCCCAGGACGAGTGCGGCCGCGGTGAGCAGCGTGGGAAGAGATGCCGCGACGGATTGGGATACGTCGCCAAGGCCGGAGAACAGATCCTGCTGCGTCATGCTTCACCCCCGGTTGCGCGGTACCTGTCCCGCGTGGGAACCCGCGGGCGCACGAGTGGTCGGTGCAAGCAGCAGGTGGAAACGCCGTGGCGCAACCAGCGATGCGGGAGCGACCGCGGCGAAGCGCGTGGCACCGGCAGCGCGGCCGTCGCCGGCTCACGGACACAGCCGGATTCACCGCGGCGGCGGCCGGCCGGCGCAGGGCGGGCCCCAGCGTTGCACGCCGTCGCCGACCATGCCGGCCATCAGGGATCCGCTCTGTCGATCGATGATCACGTCAGCCGACAGGGCGGGCGTCAGGTCGAAGACCACCATCCAGTCGCCGGGGAGACCGGTCGATCCGGTGTTCTGCAGTTCCACGAGGCGGACACAGAGAGGACGCCACGGGTCGGCGTCCCGATACCGGGCCTCCGGGCGGGTGCGCAGCCGCTGACTCAGTGCGCGGGCGGCCGCTTCGACGAGGCTGCAGCGCAGTCCGGTGCCAAGCGTGCTGTCGAGCATGGACCAGGCGGCCGGAGCAGGGGCGGGGCACGGTGCGCGGAAGGCGACGAGCCGCATAACGAGTGTATCACGCAGCGTCGGCGGCGACGTGGCCGGCTGGGCCGTCAGCGTCGCCGGCCACGCGGCCAGGAGCACCCCGAGCCAGCGCCGGCGATCGCCCCGCGCGGCCCCGGGGTGATTCGACCCGGTCCGGAGCGGGACGGACAAGCGAGACCGGCGGCCGGGTTCCACTCGTGACCCCTGACGGCGCCTAACGCCTCACGCGCACCAGCGTCTGCGACCGCCCGGGATCCCAGACGCCCTGGAACGGCTGGCCCGTGGCTCCCCGCAACAGATCGTAGTGCCGCGCGCGCATCACCGTGTCGGCGATGTCGGCGTAGGTCTCGATCGCGCTGAGCGAGTCGACGTTCAGCAGCCAGAAGACGCGCTTCCCCTGCTGCTGCCAGCTACCCTTCAACCCGTCGCACGCCGTGCTGGTGAGCGCTCTCGTCAGGCGCTGCGTCCGTGTGCCCCGCACGAGTACCGTGGAGGCGAACGTCAGCACGCAGCCATTCTCCATCCGCCAACGCGTGCCCGAAACGGATGGCGCGGCACCCGCGCCCGGCCGCGTGGCCCAGTCGGGCTCGCCGATCGCCCGGAGGTTGGCCGTCACGACGTACGTCGCCTTCACCGCCATCACGTCGATGAGGCGTGAGGCGCGGCCGGTGACAGCGGCGTCATGGTCGGGACGCCAGGCGCGCGCCCCCGTGCGCCGCATCGGATACCGGCGCAGCAGCATGGTGGAGTCGTCCACGAAGTCGCCGTAATACTCCACGCTCCACCCGCCCGCGAGAGGCATCCACCAGAACACCCGGCCGGCCGAAATCTGCCAGAAGCCCGTGTGTCCATGGCATCCACTGGCGTCCAGCTTCCGCGTCGGCAGCGGCGCTGATTCGCTCGTGGCCAGGATGTCTGATTCGGTGGTGAAGCGGACCTCGCACGAATCCCCCAGTCGCCACCGGCTGTTGTCGACTGATGGACCGGCAAGAGATCCACTCAACGCTGCCCTGGCCCAGTCGGCTTCGGCGACCGCCGTGAAGCCCGTCGGCGGCTCGTAATCCGACGAGTCGGCCACCAGGGCCTCCTCGAACGTCAATCCTGCGCTCCTGGTCGCGGAACCAGACGCAGCCGACGGTCCGGGACCGGCCGTGGTGCAGGAAATGAAGATCGCCACCGCCACTGCCAGCGCGCCGGCCGTCAGTCGCCGACCGCTTTCGTCGAAACCCGTCACCAGCACGCTCCCGAAGTGAATTGTCCAGTTACAGGGTACGGCGACCAACCGCCGCATCGCGCGGGGCTGGGACGCGACTGTTCGTCGCGGTGGATAGTCGGCGGCTGCCCCTTGCCCAGCAAGGTGCCTCGGGCTGCGAGTTGCCAGGAAAGGGCCCTATTGCCCCATGGTTTCCCGCGGAACCTGTTGCGCCGGGCCGACTTCCCGAGCGCCAATGGGTGTGGCGCGGAGTCAACAACCGTCCGGTGGGTCCTCTCCATCTTAGATTCTGCAAATGACTTACGGGAAGCGCGGCATGGCACGGTGGCTGCGGAGGGAACTGGCCGAGGGGGGCATGCGCGCCCCGGTCCGTTTCGAGCTCGAGCCAGAGCGCGAATCCGGGCTGGAATCGGGCGCACCCCTCCCCTCGCCATGCGGGCAGTCCATCCACCCGAATCCCTCCTGCGCGTGACCGAACACAATCGGCATCTCGGCGTGCTGGCGCGAGTCGCCCTCCTGGTGGCCGTGGGCGACTGGGTGACGAAATCGGTCGCCAGCCGCGCCGTTGAGGGAGAGATCGTTTTGTCGGAGCGCCTGCGCTTCGCGGTGGTGCACAATGACGCAGCGGCGTTCGGCTTCAGCGCCGGGGCGTACACCTGGCAGCTCAATCTCGCGCTGACCCTCGCGGCGATCGTCTTCATGATTCCGGTCAGCCGCGAACTGACGCGGATCGACGAAGCGGCTCCGCGGGCGCTCGGGCTCATCATGGGTGGCGCGCTCGGCAACCTGGCCAGCCTGGTGTCCTCACCGCAGGGCGTTGTCGACTTCATCTCGGTGAGCGTCGCGGCGCACTCGGAGGTCGTGCTCAATGTGGCCGACATCGCCGCCTATATCGGCCTGGCCATGGTGGTTCGCACCGGATTCCTGATCGTTGCCGAGTTGCGGCGGTCCGCCCTCCCGCGCCCCATCACGCTGGTGGACGTTCCCGGCGTGCGAGCCTGGCGCGCACCGGTCGTGGGAAGTGATGTGCCGGTCCACCCTGATCGCGAGGTTCCGGTGCCGCCGGATCGCGAGGTTCCGGTCCCGGTGAGCCGCAGCGAGATTTACGAGGATCCGATCGTCGTCGACAGCACGCCCCGGCCCGAGTCCGTGCGGCGCGCCCAACTGGCCGACGCAACAGAGTCTGATGCGAGGGTGATCGACATCAGGCCGCATCTCGCCCTCCAGCAAGCGATGCTGCGCGACGCGATCGCGAAGGAAGTTCGCGTCGCCGACTGATCCTGTCATCTGGAGTAAGACGCCGGCCTGGGGCGGTACCAGGGTGACCGCGCTGCTCGTCACGTCACACCAGTCGGCCCGCCCTGCGCGGGCCGCTTCATTTTGCGGGCGCTCGTGGCGATATTGGGCGCCACGATGTCCGGAAAGCCGACCGTTGTGCTCGACGCCCGGTCCATGGCGCGTACGCTGCGTCGCATGGCCGACGAGGTCGTCGAGTTGTTCGGGGGGCCGGAGCACCTGGTCCTGGTCGGCATCCAGCGGCGCGGCGTGCAGCTGGCCGATCGCATTGCCGAATTCATCGAGGAGCGCGAGGGCACCGCGGTGCCGCGCGGTGCGCTGGACATCACTCTCTATCGTGACGATCTCCAGACGATCGGCCCCCGTCCCGTAGTCGGGAAGACCGACCTGCCGTGGCAACTGGACGGAATGAAGGTGGTCATCGTCGACGACGTGCTGTACACCGGGCGCACCATCCGTGCGGCGATGGACGAACTGGCGGATTTCGGCCGACCGGCGCGCATCGCGCTGGCAGTCCTCGTGGACCGGGGCGGGCGGGAACTGCCGATCCATGCCGACATCGTCGGCAAGACGGTGCAGGCGGCACCGCACCTTCGCGTGGACGTGGGTGTCGTAGAGCTGGACGGCGAGGATGCGGTGACGATCGTGCCGCGGGAGTCTCAGGGTTGACCAGCGATCCGTCGCCAGCGAGCCCCGATCTGCGCCGGCCTCTCGGGAAGGACCTGCTGGGACTCGAGGAGCTCAGCCCGGAGCAGATCACGCTGATCCTGGACACCGCGGGTCCGCTGAAGGAGATCAGCGAGCGGACCATCAAGAAGGTCCCGGCGCTGCGCGGCATGACGATCGTGAACCTCTTTTTCGAACCGTCCACGCGGACACGAATCTCCTTCGAATTCGCCGAGAAGCGGCTCTCGGCGGACACCGTGAACGTGGCGACGGCCGGATCGAGCGTGTCCAAGGGCGAAACGCTGGTGGACACGGCCCGGAACCTGGAGGCGATGCGGATCGACATGGTGGTGATCCGCCACGACGCTTCGGGAGCGGCGCGGTTCCTCGCCGACCGGATCGAGTCGAACGTGGTGAACGCCGGTGACGGCATGCACGAGCATCCCACCCAGGGCCTCCTGGACCTGCTCACCCTGCGCGACCGGTTCGGCGATCTCACCGGCCGGCGCGTGTGCATCGTGGGCGACGTTCTGCATTCGCGCGTGGCACGATCGAACCTGTGGGGGCTCAGGAAACTGGGTGCGGAGGTGGGAATCTGCGGCCCGCGCTCGCTGCTGCCGAACGCCATCGACTCGCTTGGCGTGCAGGTGTTCGACCGCATCGAGGCCGCGATCGAGTGGGCGGAGGCGCTGAACATCCTCCGCCTGCAGCTGGAAAGGATGCAGGCGGGGTACATCCCGTCGCTCCGCGAATACAACCGCGTGTTCGGGGTCACGCGCGAGCGGCTGGAACGGGCGCCCCGTGACCTGCTGATCATGCATCCTGGGCCGATGAATCGCGGCGTGGAGATCGACTCGGACGTGGCGGACGGACCCCACAGCGTGATTCTGGACCAGGTCACCAACGGCGTGGCGGTCCGGATGGCCGTCCTCTATCTCCTGGCCGGCGGAAGAACGGCAGTATAGGACGCAGGTCAGAGGTCAGAAGGTCGCAGGTCGCAGGTCGCAGGTCACAGTTTCACAGGTCTTGGCAGGCGAGTCACGAGTCACCATCACGATTCACGAATCACCACATTGGCAGCCGATCCCCGATCTCCGATTCCCACTCCCGGCGCGGCGCTCCTGCTCCGTGGCGGTCGCGTCCTGGATCCTTCGCAGGATCTGGACACCGTTGGCGACGTCCTCATCGAACGGGGCGTCATAGCCCACGCCGGCGCCGGGCTGGGAGACGTCCGCCGCGACGGTGACGGCCTCGAGGTGATCGACTGCGCTGGACACATCGTCTCACCGGGCTTCATCGACGTGCATTGCCACCTGCGGGAACCCGGACGTGAGGACGTCGAGACCATCGCCACAGGGGCGATGGCCGCTGCGGCGGGTGGCTTCACCGCCGTGTGTGCCATGCCCAACACCGACCCGGTGACGGACAACCAGGCGGCGGTCGGATTCATCATTCGTCAGGCGCAGCGCGCCAGTGCGGCCCGGGTCTATCCGATTGGCGCGGTGTCGGTGGGCCAGCGGGGCGAAGCGCTCGCGGAGTTCGGGGAGATGGTCGGCGCCGGCGCGGTGGCGGTCAGCGACGACGGCAAGCCGGTTGCGTCCGCCCAGCTCATGCGTTCGGCGCTGGAATACGCGCGGACGTTCGGCATTCCGGTCGCCGATCACTGCGAGGAACCGACCCTGGCAAACGGCGGCGCGATGAACGAAGGCGTGGTCTCCACGCGACTGGGCCTCAAGGGGATCCCGTCCGAGGCCGAGGAGATCATGGCCATCCGCGACATCCTCCTGGCGCGCCGGACCGGGGGTCACGTGCACCTCTGCCACATGAGCACCATCGGCTCGGTGGAACTGATCCGTTGGGGAAAGGAGCGCGGTATCCGCGTCACCGCCGAGGTCTGTCCGCATCACATCTCGCTGACCGAGGATGCCGTCGGGGCCTACGACACGAATGCGAAGATGAACCCGCCGCTGCGGACCGCGGCCGACGTGGCGGCGCTGCAGGAGGCGGTGCGCGACGGGACGATCGATCTGGTCGCGACGGACCACGCGCCGCACCACTACGACGAGAA
>DASWGU010000287.1:0-10854 GCA_036393555.1 Gemmatimonadaceae bacterium | reverse complement strand
CCCCTCGGGAGTTCGCGCCCCTCGGCAGTTCGCGCCCCTCGGCAGTTCGCGCCCTTCGGCAGTTCGCGCCCCTCGGGAGTTCGCGCCCCTCGGGAGTTCGCGCCCCTCGGCAGTTCGCGCCCCTCGGCAGTTCGCGCCCTTCGGCAGTTCGCGCCCTTCGGCAGTTCGCGCCTTCCGAGCGTAAAGTGTGCCGAACTACCGGAGCCTTTCCTGATTCGGCCGAGGTGAGTAGCGTGAAGGACGGTTCAGCTCCTCCAGGGGGTGATGCCATCCCTGACTCCAAGCACCCCGGATCGTACCCACCACCGGACAAGAGCCTCGGATGAGAATCGATATCGATACGCTGACGGAAGCGGAACTCATCGACCTGAATCACCGCATCGTCGCCCGTCTCGGCTTCCTGCGCCAGATGCGGGCGCACGCGGATATGCTCGAATTCCGAATCGGGGATCGTGTTGAATTCAGTGCCGACGCGCGTCCGCGAGTGGTCGGCATTCTGACCCGCTACAACAGGAAAACGGTTACCGTCATCACCGACGCAGGCGAACGCTGGAACGTCGCACCCGCATTGCTGCGCCGGGTGGACGCACCGGCACGGTCCGGAGCCACCGCGACAAAGGGTCTCCGATTGATCGAGGGATGAGTCCGTGGCGCAGAACCGGGGCGATCCCGAGCAGCGCCCAGGGGCACGTATACCGTCGGCGTTTTCGTGGTCGCGAGCCGGTGAGGTGCACCGGGACAGCCCCCGCAAGGTGAACCTCTGCAAGCCATGAATCGTCCACCGGAACTGCAGGACCTCTTCGACGCCATCGCGCGTGGCGGCCCGTACGCATCGATAGACGAGGTCAACCGGATTCTCTCGGCCCGACTCGCCGGCTACAACACGACCCCGCAGGCCGAACTCGGCGGCCTCTCGCCTGACGAGCTGAGTCAACTGGTCTACGGCGACTGGCGCTCGGACGGTGCGCTCCGGCTGAACGAGAGTCTCGAGATCAATGCCCTGGCCGGCGTCCCGTTCTTCTCCGATGCACGGGTGCTGATGGAGTACCTCCACGAGCAGGGTCCGGTGAAGGAGACACCCGCCCGCAACCTCCCACGTGCCGTCGTAGCGGCCCTGCTTCCGCGCCTCAGCCTGTCCGACCGTTGGCCCCAGGCCGTCGAGATGGAGCGGACGGCGCCGATCAACGAAGGAGACGTGCCATGGCTCTCCGAGCTGCGCCACACGCTCCTGTTCGGCGGTCTGGTGAAACGGCGCAAGGGCCTCGGGCTCAGCGCGCGCGGCCGTCAACTGCTGAACGGGGAGTGCGCCGGCGAGCTCTATGCCGAGTTGTTTCGCACACTGTTCCGCCAACTCGACCTCCGTGTGCTCGATCGCAACGATCGTCATGCCGGTATGCAGTCCACCATCGTGTACTCCTTCTACCAGTTGAGCAACACCGCGCGAGACTGGTCAACGTCCCAGGCACTCGCCAATTCGGCCTGGCTCGAAAGCGCGAAGGACCCGCCAAGCGACTGGGAGCGTGCCAACATCGACCTGCGCCACTACAGCTTCGCGCACCGCGTGCTCAATCCGCTGGTGCGCTTCGGGTTGCTCGAGCGGCGCGAGCTACCTGGCGAGCAGCCATGGCAGCACCAGGTCGAGTACCGATGCTCGGCGCTGTTTGACGAGTTTCTGAGATTCGAGTTCCGGCCATAGGCCACGCTACGGCGGAGTGCGCCTCGCTGGCGATCGGGAGCGTTGCGCGACTGCGCCTCGCTCTCCCTGGGGGTCGTTTCTGGAATGCCAACAGAACGGTGCTCCGGAGAACACAAGTCGGTCTCGTGAAAGCCGCTTCCTGACCGGTCCGTGCGACCTCGGCAGGACTGCGCCGGCCGGTTCTGGCAACCGGGCATCGTTAGGTCCGGCGTGCGGCGCGATCGCCCTGCCTCATCGCGAACGCGCTGCAATGACGCAAGCGCATCGCGGCATCACCGAAGGTGCAGCGGTTCAGCACGCTCGCAAATCATTCCCGAGGACACTACGTTGACGTCCCCTGTTTCATGCGCCCGCGCGGCGGGCGCCACGAGTCACGCTTCACGGCAGCACGCAGGAGGACACGATGGCAACGAAAGAGACGATCACCACGGGCGACACCTTCACCAGCGCCACGACAGGGCGCCTCGCCGACGTCACGGTCAACGAGCCGAATGACCTGCGTCTCGCGCTCGCACGAGCGGTCGCCGGACGCAAGGTGCCTGACGAGGCCATTGCCGCAGTGGCCAAGCGGCTGGCGACCAGCAAGCACAAGATCCGCGGGATCGACACCTGCATCTACGGCATCTGCATCGACTACTTCTTCGACCACGACCAGTGGTTCCGCGCGCTCCCGGACCTCATCCGCGGCGCGGACGCGCGGGTCCGGGGCGTCGAGGTCTTCCCCTGGGGAATCCCGTGGCCCGATATCTACCGGGTGCGCGTGCAGGAGGAGTTCGACGAGTTTGCCGCGTTCAACCCCAACGTCGGGCGCGTGGATCGTCAGACCGCCATGGGCTAGCCGAGACGCTCGATGCGGTCCGGGTTTCTGCCGGCCCGCGTGGTGCACGTGCATCCCACGCGGGCCTGCAATCTCGCCTGCGCCCATTGCTACAGCGAATCGGCGCCGGGCATCGACGACGCGCTCGACGTGGAGCGCCTGATCGACCTCCTCGCACGCCTTCGCGAGGAGGGATACGAAATCGTCAGCGTCTCGGGTGGCGAGCCGCTCGTCTATCGCCCCCTCGACCGGCTGGTGGATGCGGCGGTGGAACTGGGTTTTCGTGTCCACATGATCACCAACGGGCTCCTCCTCTCCGAGAGGCGCCTGGCGGCGCTCGCCGGGAAGCTGTTTCTGGTCGGCGTGAGCCTGGATGGCAGTGAAGAGACGCACAATTCGGTTCGCGGACGGCCCGATGCCTTTCGCAAGGCGATCCGCGGGCTGACTACGCTGTCGAAGAGCGACACACCGTTCGCCGTGATCTACGCGGTGACGGCGCACTCGCTTGCGGACATCCCATGGGCCTTCCAGACTGCGCGCGACCTCGGCGCGCGACTCCTCCACCTGCGCCCCCTGGTCCGCGAAGGCCGCGCCCGCTCGCTGACCGACGACTGGTCGCTCAGCGCCGAAGACTGCAGCCGGCTGTATGTGCTGGCCCAGCTCCTCTCGGCCTGCGGCACGGGTCCACGGATCCAGGTCGACCTCGTTCCTGTCGAGGAACTGGCCGAGGCGCGGGCCCAGTTCGCACTGCTCGACCCGGCAGCGCGCGTGGCCAATGTCAGCGACGCCATCAACCCGATCGTGGTCGATGCCTCGGGACGCTGCTTCCCCTTCGCGTACGGCATCGATTCGCGGTACGAGTTGCCGCTGTCGATCGAGGATCCGCATTCCCCGATCGCCTTCGACAGCGAGCCGTGGCCGTCGATCGTCTCGTTACTGGATTCGGCGCTCGAAGCGTCGTCGATCGAGGGTGGCGAGTACGTCGACTGGTTTGCGCACCTGACGCGGCTGAGTCACCGACCTTCCGCGGTGCAGCAGCGCACGAGCCGGCAGGCATCGTGAACACCGGACCCATGCAGCCTGGGTGTCGCGCGAGGCCACGTCACGTGCCGCGACCTCCGGCCGTGTAGAGCGATCGGATCTGGAAGAGTATGTACATCCCGATGAGCGCGCCGACGATCGCGCCAATGATCGACCGGCTGAGCAGTCCCCCCACGAAGTCCACGATCTGCGCGTAGAACGCCAGCTGCCAGCCGGACATCTTCCTCGCGAACAGCCCGGGAAGCGACAGCGCCCGGAGTACTGTCGCGGCGAGGATGAACAGCGTCAGGAACCCGAAGCCGGTGGCATAGCCGAGTCCACCAAACGGGACGAGGAACGTGCCGATGCCCAGCGCGATGAGCACCGCTGGCAGCGTCAGCACGAGCAGCACGAGCATGATCCAGGGCCCGTAGCGGACGATCCACTCCCTGCCGCCGTCGGGAATCTGGAACGGGGCTTTCCGCACCAGATAGTGGTCCAGGAATCCGATGAGATCCTTCGGTGTCTGGTCGCTGTCTTCGGTCATCCTGCACTCTCCCGGGTAATTGCGAGGTGATCTGCCGCAACCTGCACGGAGCAGACGAGGCCAGGTCCAGGACCGGACCGGAGCTGGGCGCTACTTCTGGCCATGTCGGGCGAAACGGCGGGTCAACAATGCTCCGTCCCGCACGAGCCGGCAACCCGGCACGAGCTGGCCACCGCCCGGTGGATCCAGCTTCGGAGCGGTAATGGAGGAACCCGCGCGTCGACGCTTCAACGGGCATCCGGTCGCGGGATCCTGCTCCCGGGGTGGGGACGTCTCGTCCGGCTCCACCGCTGCCGCGGTTCCGCACGGTGAGCGCCGCTCCTTCCATCCGAAAGAACGAACTGCCCCTTGACCCTGAAGCGCGCTTCAGGGTTTATGGTTGTACCATGACCAACTTCCTGCAGTCCCGGGCGCGTTCCGGACGAACCCGGGCCAGCGCTCACACGGAGACCGAACCACTGAGCCATCGCCTGCAGATTGGCGAGCTGGCTCGCGCCGCGGACGTAACGGTCGAGACGATTCGCTATTACGAATCGCGCGGACTGATCGCGACCTCTCACCGCCGCCAGAGCGGGTATCGCGAGTTCGACGCCGACACGGTGAAACAGATTGCGTTCATCGGACGCGCGCAGGCCCTGGGTTTCTCGCTGGCCGAGGTGAAGGAACTCGTGCTCCTGCGCGAGCGAGCGTGGGCCGGTGACGCCACGGCGCAGCTGCGCGAAGCCGTGGCGAGCAAGCTCCGTGGGGTTGACCATCGACTCGGTGAGCTGCGCTCGCTGCGAAAGGAACTGGCGTCACTCATTGCGGCCTGTGACGCCGCCTGTGCGGTCGACTTGACACTCTCCGTTCGCAACGGCGGTGATCCCGGGGCGGACTGTCCGCTCGTGGAAGCGCTGGACAACTCCGTACCGGTGATCGACGCACGGCCCGAAGTATCCCACGCTGTATCGAATTCCGTTGGTCCGTCGAATCCGGGACGACGTGCCAGGCGCCAGCGGAGTGTCCCGGCGAAATCCAGTTCAGTATCACGGAGGAAAACGCAATGACGTTCGACGGAAACTGCTGCGGCGGTTGTGGCGATGACTGCCCCTGTCCACCGGGCTGCTGCGACTGAGTAGCGCGACGGCGCAGGCTCGAGAGGTCGTCCTGAGCAGGGCGGCCTCTCCCGCGTGCTCGAACCTCACTCCAGCCGGACCGTAATGCGCGTTTCGAGATTGGCCCGGCCGTCCTTGCTGCGATGACCCGGGGGAAACGCTGGGCGCTGGCCGCGTCGGCGCTGGCGGGGGTTGCCATGGGGCTCGGCCTCTTCACGTTCGGCTATGCGCGGGGCTATTCGTACCTCACGAACGACCCCCAGGCCTGCGCCAACTGCCACATCATGAGCGAGCACTATGCAGCGTGGATGAAGGGCAGCCACCATGCCGTCGCCACCTGCAACGACTGCCATACGCCGCACGATATGGTCGGCAAGTACGCCGTGAAGGCCAGGAACGGCTTCTGGCACTCGTTCTACTTCACGACGGGCGGGTATCCCGATCCACTGCGGATCACCGAAGGGAATCGCCAGGTGACCGAGCGGGCGTGCCGCTACTGTCACGACAGGATTACCGAGGCGATCGACCACGCCGCTCGGCCGGGCGGTGCACCCCAGGCAGAGCCGCTGTCGTGTGTTCGCTGCCACAGGCACGTGGGGCACTGGGTACGATGAGCTCAGGCACCAACTGCGGCGGCGGCCTGCCGCAGGACGCATCCCGGAGGGTACGGCCATGACCGATCCGCAGGACCTGCTCGACGAACCCGCCCCACGCCGTCGGCTGAGCGCTCCATGGGTCGTGCTCGTTGCCCTCGGGGCGGCGTTCGTGACGGTCGGCATCGCTGCACTCCTGGCGAACATCTTCCAGCGCCGGCAGGAAGCAAGGAGCCCGTTCTATCTCGTCGTTGCCCTGAACGACACGATCGACGATCCTGCCGTGTGGGGGAAGAACTTTCCTCTGCAGTACGACGACTACCGGAGAACGGTGGACCAGGTGCGGACCCGCTACGGCGGCAGCGAGGGCGAGCCGCACACGCCGAGCGGGGCTGACCCGCGTTCGGTGCTGGCCCAGTCCCGGCTGCAGGAGGATCCGCGACTGAAGGATCTGTGGGCGGGATACGCGTTCGCGCAGGATTTCCGTGAGGAACGCGGACACGCCTACATGCTCGAGGACCAGGAGTTCACCGAGCGCCAGCGGGTGGCCCCGCAGCCGGGCACCTGCCTCCACTGCCACGCCTCGGTCTACGTCCCGTATCGACGGGCAGGCGATGGTGATCTCATCCGGGGCTTCGAGCGGCTCAACGCGATGCCGTACGCCGAGGCCCGACGGCTCGTCAGGCACCCGGTCTCCTGCATCGACTGTCACGACCCCGGGACCATGCAGCTCCGGGTGACGCGCCCCGGCTTCATCGAGGGGATCCGGATGCTCCGGGCGTCGCAGGGTACGTCCGGGTACGACGTCAACGCCGATGCCAGCCGACAGGAGATGCGGACGTACGTCTGCGGGCAGTGCCACGTGGAGTACTACTTCAGCGGGGCCGGAAAGCGGCTGGTCTATCCATGGGGGAAGGGCCTCACCGCGGACAGCATTCTGGCGTATCACGACTCGACGGGTCACAGCGACTGGACGCACGCGATCAGCGGCGCGCCGGTGCTCAAGGCACAGCATCCCGAGTTCGAGCTGTACAACCAGGGGATCCACGCGCGCTCGGGCGTCGCGTGCGCCGACTGCCACATGCCCTACAAGCGCGAGGGGGCAATGAAGATCTCCGACCACCATGTGCGCAGTCCCATGCTGAACGTCAACCGTGCCTGTCAGACGTGTCACAGGTGGTCGGAAGAGGAGCTGACGGCCCGCGTCGCGACGATTCAGGATCGTACGTTCGAGATGCGCAACATGGCGATCGATGCGGTGCTCCAGCTCGCGCGCGAGATCGCCGAGGAGGTGGCTCGCGACAGCACGCCCGCAGCCATCGCGCTGGCACGCGACTATCACCGCAAGGCGCTGTTCTTCGCCGACTTCATCGAGGCGGAGAACTCCATGGGCTTTCACGCGGACCAGGAAGCCGCGCGCATCCTGGCCAGGTCCATCGACTACTCGCGACGTGGCCAGATGGCCCTGCGCGGCCAGAATCCGCCCCCGGTGACCGATCCCTCCGCGGCTCCGGGCCAGCGAGGGACGGGAGCGAACCCTCCGGGCGGATGACAAACTCTGCCGCGCGCGACGGATTCATCGCTCTGCTTGCGACGGCGACGCCATCCACGCGGCGCCTGCTATGGCGATTACGCCGGGATCTCTCGTGGCACGTCATCGTGGAAACGATGGTGCTCGAGGACCTGGGCGACGGCCGGACCCGCCTGGTGAACACGTCCCTGTTCCACACGACGGATGAGCGCGACGGGATGCTCCAGTCGGGGATGGAGGAAGGACTCAACCAGAGTTACGCGGCTCTGGACCGCGTGCTGGCCTCAATGAAGCAGGCCGGAGCGTCGGTGGACGACGGCGGCCTCCCACCGTTCCCGACGCGGCTGGGTCGCCGGCCGGCGGTCCGAGCGGGAGTCACCGCCGGGCATTTTGGTGGCACCTCCGCGATCACGTGACAGGATCGGTCGGACTGGACTCCACGGCCCGACGTCCCTGGCTGCCTAACCAGACAGCGCCGAGCAGCAAGAGCGCGGCGACGACACCGCGCGACGCGCCGTGGGCCGCCATGCTGGCCATCCCCAGCGCGACGCCGATGTGCCAGCGCGACAGCTGGGCGTGCTCGGGCAGGAGCGTCACCCGTCCGACGAGCAGGCCGGCCGCAGCTGCCGACGTCAGGTGCGCGGCGGTCCACACCTTGACGATCAGGCGGCTGGCCGGATCGACGAACACCTCTGTTGCCCCGCCAGATCCCTGGCTGGTCGCCAGCGGTACCACCCAGAGCAGTGCCATTCCTCCGGCGAGCAGCGTCGCGATGCGCAACCGGTCATCCGAATGGCGATAGCATTCTCCATGGAACCGCGCCGCGATTCCAAGCGCCTGCCGGAGCATCCGGCCCGACCGGAACGGTGCGCCCGATGCCGAGATTCCCTCGCGCAGGTCGGCCGCGATGAACTCGCGGTCCCGCGCCGGCAGCGCGAGCATCGCGACGCGTTCGACGATCGACCGGGCTCGGATCAACGTGGGGGTTTCCAGGCGAGTTCTGGCGGGAGTCCTTCCAGCATGGCCTGCGTGCCCTGCAGGGCGGCACGCAATGCTCGCTGTCCCGGCGCGGCGACGGTGAACAGCCGCTTGGCCTTGCCGCCTCGCTCCGGGGTGGGCGAGCCGAGCTTCGACCGAACGTATCCCTTGCGTTCCATCCTGTCGAGCGTGACGTAGATGGCGCCGCGCGAGACGTCCCGCCCGGTCCGCGCCTGGATTTCTTCCCTGACCGAAACCGCGTAGGCGGTGTCACCCAGGCGCAGGACCGCCAGAAGGGCCAACTGCTCCAGCTCGCCCAGTCCCTGCGGATCCATTCCTCAGCTTCGTGGCGCCAACCGGCCCTTCGCCGCCAGCAGCGCGGTTCCGGGCATCAGCACGAAGGCGGCGATCATCAGCCAGGCAGGATGCGGAATCGTCACGAAGTTCATGACCGCGCCGGCCAGCAATACCACGCCGCACACCACACCGGGAACGATCGATCGCGCGCCGGACCACACGGTTGCCACGGTCGCGGCAATCCAACAGCCCGCGATCCAGGCAACCAGCACGCTGAGGAACATCGGGACCGTGATCGTCGACGGATTGGACGGATCCGCGGACCCGAACAACAGGTGCCCTCCCATTTCGATGAGCATGATCGCCAGGCCTCCGGCAAACACGCCGATGAGGCCCCCGATCCACGGTGACGCATACCAACGCCTCGGTTCCAGCATGGTCTCCTCGCTGATAATGGCTACTATGTAGCTATTATCGCGCGTCACTGCGTGGCTCGCAAGGCCGCGTGACAGGGCAGAGCCCGGACGCCCCGGGAGATTTCCCGCTCTGCTCGACCAACGGGAGAGTTCGCCATGTCCCGGTCCGGTCTGCTTTGCCCGGCCGCGGGAGCGGGGTACGTTCACGATGGATGGTCGTCGCCCTTGCCGTGCCGGATCGTCCCGGCGACGCCGGCCGCGACGGTCAATCCACCGTCACACGCTGCCCAGGAGGGACCATGGACTTTGTCGCCATGACGCATCCGCTCGTCGCCGAGCCTCGTTCGCATGGGGCAGTTCGCGAAGGCGTCATTGCCGGGACCGTTGGCGCCGCTACCGTGGCGCTATGGTTCCTCGTTGTCGATATCATCGCCGGTCAGCCCTTGTATACGCCGACTTCCCTCGGGACGGCGGTGATGAATCTCTTCGAGTGGACCGCCCAGTCCACGGCCGTTCCCGTGGTGCTGTACACGGTGTTCCACGTTGGAGCGTTCGCACTGATCGGGACGATCGCCGTTGCCTTCGTGCATCTCGCGCAACGAGACGTGTCGTTGTTGCTGGGTCTGGTCATTCTCTTTGTGGCGTTCGAGATAGGCTTCTACCTGCTGGTTCTGGTGCTCGACATCTCGTTGCTGGGCAGTCTGGCCTGGAAGCAGATCGCTCCCGCCAACCTGCTCGCTGCCCTGTTCATGGGGGGGTACCTGTGGAGAACGCATCCGGCTCTTCACGGGCGTCTGAATGAGGGGTTGAGCGGCGCTGGAACGACATAGCCAGCTGGACGGGAGCCCCGCTCGGTGGCAGGAGCCGGCAGCCGACTTGCGCGGAGAGGTTGGAAGAGGCAGAGTAGAGGCGGGCGGTGATCCACGCCCAACCTCAATGGCCCTTCCCCAGCAGGGGCCGGTGGCGAGGCAAAGGGGGGAAGACCCTCGGATCGGCATCGGCGATTCCTTTGCGTCGCTGCGCTGCGTGGTTGCTGGGGGGCTCGCGGCTGCAGCCTGACCAGAGGATCGTCATCGATGACCACCCAGAAGGACTTCAAGCGCCTGGTTCGCGGGCGCATGCAGAAGACTGGTGAATCGTACACCTCCGCTCGCGCCAGACTGCTGGAGAAGCCGCGGTCACCAGCCAGCGCTCCCCGAATTGCCACCACCGCGGCTGATGCCGGTCCGGCGCAGCCGCCCGTCGCGGAATTCGCCCGCATCGCGGGGACGGCCGACGACACGCTGAAGGCGAAAACCGGTTGCACCTGGGAGAAATGGGTGTGGGCGCTGGACCACGTGAACGCTCACGCCTGGCCGCACAAGGAAATCGCTTCGTACGTGCAGGAGCGTTACAAGGTGCCCGGATGGTGGGCGCAGATGGTCACCGTGGGCTATGAGCGGATCAAGGGACTTCGGGAGCGCGGCCAGCGGCGCGGCGGATCCTGGGAGGCCTCCAAGAGCGCGACGATTCCGGTGGCGGCGGGCAAGCTGTTCCGCGCGTTCAAGGAGCCCCGACAGCGCGCTAAATGGTTGAACGGCGCGGCGGTCGTCGTGCGGACGTCGGTCCCCAACAAGTCGGTTCGACTGACGTGGGAAGATGGTTCGTCGGTCGAGGCGTACTTCGTGTCGAAGGGGCGATCGAAAACGCAGGTCGCGATCCAGCACACGAAACTGGAGAACCGCCGGTCGGTTGACCGGATGAAGACCTACTGGACGGCGCGCCTGGGCGAGTTGGCGCGGGTGTTCGGTACGGGCGAACGCTGATTCATCGGCATTCCGTGGCGGCGCGGCGTCCAGTCCGGGCGCCGCGCTGTCGTTCGCCGG
>DASWGU010000286.1:0-8109 GCA_036393555.1 Gemmatimonadaceae bacterium | reverse complement strand
GGGGGGGGGGGGGGGGGGGGGGGGGGGAATTGCCCCCCTCAGTGTCTACTGTAGCGTCCAAAGGGCACATTAAGATGTGAAAGGAGACTGGTGCGATGGGAGTGGCCACAGCCTCGATTCCGGGACAATCCCGCCGAATGCGGGCCACCCGCAGCATTACCCGTTGCCCCTCGCGCAAATGAAACGGTCAGGAAAGCTCCGATATGCCATGGTTGCGGGCCTCCTGGTCGGGCCGACGGGGCCTGCCGCTGGCCAGGTCCTGGAAGTACGACCGGTCACCCCCCCGGCAGTGACCACATCCATTGAGGAACTCCGCGCGGCCCAGGAGGGCTTTGAGACGATCCGCCGGCGGAATGCCCCCGTCTTCCACGTCCGCTCCGGGCCCGATCGCTGCGACGAGGTCGTCGGCCGGTTCTGCTACTGGTACGAGGAGGATTCACCGTCGCCGCCGAGTGAGTCCATCCGCATCACCGCCGCACGGGTGAGTCTGCTGCAGCGGCTCGACTCGATCGGCCAGCTCTATCCCAACGATCGCTGGATCTCGGGTCAACGCGTCCGCTATCTCACTGAAAGCGAGCGGTACGACGATGCCGTCCGCGCCGCACTGGACTGCAACTCCAACGAGTGGTGGTGTCCTGCGCTGCAAGGTTTCGCGTATCACCTGGCCGGCCGCTATGAGGAAGCCGACAGCGCCTACGAGCGGGCACTCGATCGGATGGACTCGCGCGACCGGTGTGATTGGCGCGACCTCAAGATCCTGTTGGACGACGACCAGCTGAAAAGCTACCGCGAATTGAACTGCGCTCGGCGTCTCGAGTTGGAGCGCCGCATCTGGTGGCTCTCGCGGCCCCTGCTCTCGGGCCGCGGGAACGATGCTCGCACCGAGTACTACTCCCGCCTGATGATGGCGCACTTCGTGGAGGATGCCCCCTCCGCCTACGCGATGGGCTTCGACTCCGACGAACGCGAACTCACGCTCCGCTACGGCTGGCCCGTGGCATGGACCCGGACGCCTGCCTCGGCCGCCTTCGGCGCGGAGCCCGGCCTGGTGGGGCACGAGCGCGTTCCGGCGCATCCGTTCCTGCCGATCCGCAGCACGCTGGACAACCCTGCGTCCAGCGATTCCGCGGCGTGGCGCAGCAAGGGCATTCCACCGGTCCGGGCGCGTTATGCACCAGCCTATGCCAGGCGGTTGCTTCCACTGGAGCACCAGTCGGGGCTCTTCCGGCGGGGCGACTCGGCACTGGTCGTCGTGGCCTGGTCGGTCGCGAAGGACACCGCCCTCGCGGCGGCCGCGCGGGACCGTCAATTGGCGGCGGCGCTGGTCGTGACGCGCGGCTACGAGAAGGATGCCGTCGTGGTGCGTAACGATACGCCGGGCAGCGAGGGTACATTCAGCGCCCGGGGCGAGTGGGGCTCGATGCTCATGAGCGTCGAGGTCGCCGCGGCCAATCGACAGACACTGGCCCGGTCACGCTACGGCGTGCGGCGGAGCGATTCCCCGGCGTCACGTATCCAGGTGTCCGACATCGTGCTCTTCGACCCGTACGAGGGAATGCCGGAGAGCGCGGAACAGGTGCTGCCGCGCATGCGAACCTCGGAACGCATTCCCGAAGGGTCACGCGTCGGGATCTTCTGGGAGGCGTACCAGGTCGATCCACGCGGCGAGGGAATCGACGTGTCGATCACCGTGGCGCCGGAGAATCCGTCCGGCGGTTGGTTGCAGCGCGGTATGCGGGCGCTTCGGCGAGTCCGGGAGGCACAGCCGGTCACGGTGGGGATACGCGACTTTGCCCGTGGGGCCCCGATCACGGCGCGTGCGGTAGAGGTGGATCTGTCGACGCTGACGCCGGGACGGTACCTGCTGCAGTTGGAGCTGGATGCCGGACCGGGGAATGTCGTCCGCGTCGAGCGAGCTATTACCGTCGTGACTCGCAGTTCCTGATATCAAAGTCGTCAGTCGTCAGTCGTCAGTCGTCAGTCGTCGTTGTGTCGTGAGTTTCCGGGGGGGGGCCGGAGAAGGATGGGTCCCGGAGGAGCTGGGGGAGTGGGATCGTCGTCGCCACCCTCCGCGACGGGGTGAGGCAGGGCGGGGCGATCAGAGCTATGCTTCACTCTCGCCTGTCATCCCCCTTCCCGCCGTCCCCATGCGCTTGACCATTCCCGGCGTCTCTATCGCCGCCGCTCTCTCGCTCCTCGCCGCCGCTCCCCAGTCCCTGCCCCAAGGCGCCACGCTCTTCGAACTCGACTCGGCGACTATTGCCGGGTTCCGTTGGCGCAACATCGGGCCCGCAAACATGCAGGGCCGGGTGTCGGACGTCGTCGGCATTCCGTCGCCGTCCAAGACCTTCTTCGTGGCGGCGGCGGCAGGTGGTATCTGGAAGTCCACCAACAACGGCACCACCTGGCGACCCGTCTTTGACGACCAGCGCGTGATCTCCATGGGCATGCTGGCCATCGCGCCGAGCGACACCCTGCAGGTCTGGGCCGGGACGGGCGAGCCGAATTCGCGCAATTCCATTTCGCCCGGCGGTGGTGTCTACAAGTCCACCGACGGCGGACTGACGTGGAACCTCATGGGGCTCGTCAAGACCGAGACGGTCGGACGCATCGTGGTCCATCCCACCAACCCCGACGTCGTCTACGTGGCCGCGTCATGCGCCATCTGGCGGTCGAATCCCGAACGCGGCCTGTACAAGACCACGGACGGTGGGCAGACGTGGCAACTGGTCAAGTTCATCTCCGACAGGGCCGGCTTTGTCGACGTCGCCCTCGACCCCTCGAACCCGGATGTCGTCTGGGCTGCCAGCTGGGAACGCGTGCGGGGACCCTATTTCCTGCGCTCCGGTGGGCCGGGCTCGGCGCTGTGGAAGTCCACCGACGCCGGCACGACCTGGACCGAGGTGAAGGGGGGTGGATTCCCCGAGACCATGAAGGGCCGCATCTCCATCGCTATTGCCCCGTCCAATCCGCGAGTCATGTACTCCATGGTCGAGGCGGACACCGGCAGGGGTGTGACCGAGCGCCCCAGTGGCCTCTATCGCTCCGACGATGGCGGCGCTACCTGGACGCGCACCAACAGCTCCAACACGCGGCCGTTCTACTACTCCCAGGTTCGCGTGCACCCGAAGAACCCGGACCGCGTCTACTGGTCCTCTACACCGGTGCTCGTCTCCAACGATGGCGGCCGCACCCCCATGAACGCGACAGTCGGGCTGCACGTGGATCATCATGGCATGTGGATCGACCCGGTGGACCCCGACCGGATGATTGTGGGGAACGACGGCGGCATCGGGATCTCGTTCGACCAGGGCGGCTCCTACGTCTTTCCGGACGCCTTTGCCATCGGGCAACCGTACAACGTGAGCTTCGACTTCTCGGTACCCTATCGTGTGTGCGGCGGGCTGCAGGACAATGGAACGTGGTGCGGGCCGAGCCGGCGGCGGCAGAGTCCCATCACCAACGCCATGTGGGCAACGATCAATGGCGGCGATGGCTTCGTCAGCATGCAGGAACCCACCGATCCCAACATCGTCTACGGCGAGTCGCAGGGCGGCAACATCGCCCGGGTGAACCTCGCGACGGGGGACCGCGCCGGACTGGTGAAGCCGCAGTGGCGCCCGCGCTACGATCAGTGGGAGGACTCGATCCTCATCGAGCGCCCCGACACCATCGCGCCGCAGACGCCCGGGCAGCGGCGGCGTATCGCCGACATCCGCGCGCGACAGCGAGTCGACTCCATCGCCCTCTCGCTGCGCTGGAATTGGAACACACCGTTCTTCATCTCGCCGCACAACCCGCAGACGCTCTACTTCGGCGCCAACCGCGTCCTGAAGTCCACGAAGCGTGGCGACGACATGTTCTTCATCTCGCCGGATCTCACCGTGGCGGACACGATGAAGATCCGCGTGTCGACCACCACCACGGGCGGCATCACGACCGACGCGACCGGCGCCGAGACCTACGGGACCATCGTCTCGCTCAACGAATCACCGGTGCGCGCCGGCATCCTCTTCGCCGGAACCGATGACGGGAAGGTCTGGATCTCCCGGAACGACGGCGGGCAGTGGGAGGATCTCACCGGCCGATTCCCCGGCGTTCCGGCGGGAACGTACGTCAGCCGCATCGAGCCGTCGTGGCGTGATTCCATGACCGTCCATGTCACGTTCGACAACCACCGGAACGGCGATTTCACGCCATACGTCTTCTCGTCCTCCGACTTCGGGAAGACGTTCCGCTCCATCTCCGCCAACCTGCCGACCGGCGGCCCGGACTTCGTGCACGTGATCCGGGAGGACCCGCACAACCCCGACTTGCTCTTCGTGGGCACCGATGTTGGCGCGTTCGTCACGGTGAACCGGGGGCGCTCGTGGCAGCGCTTCATGACCGGCCTGCCGACCGTCCCGGTGCATGACCTGAAGGTCCATCCGCGCGACCGGGAACTCGTCGCCGCGACGCACGGGCGGGCTTTCTGGATCGTGGACATCGCCGCACTGGAGCAATTGACTCCTGCGGTGCTCGCAGCCGATGCGCACCTGTTCGAGCCGCCCGTCGCCTGGCAGTTCGCCGACTTCCCCATCGAAGGCCAGTCGGCGGGGCACCAGACCTTTGCCGCCCCTGGCCCGCCGTACGGCGCCACCATCACGTACCGGCTTGCCGCGCGCCAGACGGGCCTGCGCATCGCGGTGCAGGACGCGACTGGGGACACCATTCAGACCATCAATGCTCCAGGGGCGCCGGGCATCAACCGGGTCGCCTAGGGGTTCCAGGGTAAGCCCACGCCCCGGCCACCGCTCAGCGCTGCGCAGAAGCGTGACTCCACTCTCCAGATGAACCGCATCACCTTCGTGCTCGACTCGCTGCAGACCGCCGGCGCGAACGCCGTGACGCTCGGCATGGTCCGTCAGTTGGCGACCACCGGAGACCTGACGCCGCTGATGACAATGTTCGGCGGCGGAGGCCGCGGAGCACCCGGATTCGGGGCGCCGCCGCCTTTCAACGCCCGTCCCGGTGAGCAGATGGTCGCGGCGGGACGGGGCGGAGCCCCTGGGCGGGCTGGTGGCGGCGTCGGCCGCGTTGGTGCACCTGGGGCTCCAGGAGCGGCCGGTGCCCCTGCCGGTCGGGCTGGTGCCGCCGGCGGTGGTGGGGCGGCTGACATGTCCACCTTCATGAGCATGATCGAGGCGTTCCGTATCCCGGGTCGCGGAACGCCCGGTGGCTTTGCGGCGCTGAGCTTCCTGGGCAACCTCGGTTTCAGCACGAACTTCGGCGGGGTAGGCGGAACGGCGGGCGCAGTCCCGCCCGGCGACTACGTCGTATCGCTGACCGTTGGCAGCCGGAAGATGCGGCAGAAGGTTCGGGTCGAGCGAGGACCGGCGGCCTGGAGCCTGGTTGCGCCGATGTAAGCGCAGCCCCGTCGGTGTATCCCGGCCGGGCCGAAAAGCCTTTGCCCATCCCCCTCGCGGGGCCATCTTACGTGACCATGAGGCGGCTGCCGGTGGGTTGGCCCGCTCTGCCATCTGCCCTCTGCCCTCTTCCCCGCTGTTCGATGTCTCGTTCTGCCTACCTGATCGCCGTCGCCGCGCTGGGACTGGGGCTGTCGCCCCGTCTAACGGCCGCGCAGGTCACCGCACCTCCGGTTCCGGCGGCCGCCCAGAATGCCGACAGCGGCAAGCCGGCGCCCGCTTCCATTCTGGGTACGGTCTACGACAGCGTCCACAACACCCACCTGGCGGGCGCGTCCGTCTTTGTGCTGGGAAGCCCACGGATCGGGATTACCAATGACCGCGGCGCCTTCCTTGTCGACAGCCTCCAGGCGGGCACGTTCCGGGTACACATCCAGCACGAGCTGCTCGACTCGCTCGGCCTGACGATGGTGACCGACTCGATCACGCTCGCGGCGGGCGAGCGTCGGGTACTGGAGATGGCTATTCCGGCACCGGAATCGCTTGTCGGCCTGTCCTGTACTCCAGCCACGCGGCGTCTGGGACCGTCAGCCATCATTGGTCGCCTGCTGGACGCCGACAGCGACGATCCGGTCTCGGGCGCGCGGGTCTCGTTCGCCTGGTCAGAGCTGTCGCTTGCCGCGGGTCTGAAGCGGATCCCCAAGGTCCTCGGCGCGACCGCGAACGCGGACGGCATCTTCCGCATCTGCGGAGTTCCGGGTGAGGTCGAGGGAACGCTGCAGGCCGAGAAGAACGGGATCACGACCGCCGAGATCAAGGTCACGTTCATTGGGCAGCCGCTTGTCATCCAGGGCCTGCGGATCGGCAACGCCAACACGGTGTCGCGCACAGAGGCGGATTCGAACCAGCAGGTCCTGACCGCGCGCAACGTGGGCGAGCAACGTTTTTCCGGGGTGAACATCCAGCGCGGCGACGCTGTCCTGCGCGGGAAGGTGGTCAACGCCAATGGGGCGCCGGTGTCAGGGGCACGCGTGGAAGTAGAGGGCACCGTCAGCCGCGCGCTGACGAACGCGGCTGGCGAGTTCACCCTGGGAGAACTGCCGTCCGGCACGCAGTCCGTCGTGGCGCGTCAGATGGGATTCGCGCCGGTCTCGCAGGCGGTGGAACTCTCGACGCGGGCGCCGCAGTCCACGATTATCACCATGAGCCGGCCGGTTACGATGCTGGAGGCGGTAGTGGTCGAGGCGCAGAGCGAGGTGAATCGAGGCCTCGAGCAGGTGGGGTTCATGTCCCGCAAGCGCGGTCTCTCGGGCACGTTCCTGGATGCCGATGAAGTGATGCGGCGTGGGCCGAACATGCTGTCCGACGTGTTCCGCACTGTTCCGTCGCTGCGTGTCGTGCCGGCCGGTCCGTACGATTACGAGGTGCAGAGCGCCCGCGGCAACATGCTGGGGGGATCGTGCGTGAAGTACTGGCTGGACGGGTCGCCGTTCGAGTCGGTATTCCCGGGCGACGTTGACCGCATGATCCCGCCATACAATGTCGGCGCGATCGAGGTGTACAACGGGTCGTCGGTGCCGATCCAGTTCACGAATGCCAATACCAACAACTGTGCGGTGATCGTGATCTGGTCGAAGTACGAGCTCTCCAAGCCGGGGAACAGGAAGCGGTAGGCAAGAGGCCAGTGACAATGGACAAAGGGCGAGGACCGCGTGGTTTCGTCCCTCTTGACCCTTTACCCTTGACCCTCATACGGCTCCATGTGGACCAGGACGCCGCGGACCGCTGGCAGCGACGCCATGATCGCCCGCTTTACCTTCCCGCTCAGGATGTGGGCGTCCCGAAGAGGCATCGAGGGATCCGCCTGAACGTGCAGGTCCACGAAGTAGAACATCCCGGCCCGGCGGACGATCGTCTTCTCGATGGCGCGCACGTCGGGAACCATTGAGGCGATGGCTTCGATCTGCCGGAGCGTGTCCGGTCCAGGGGCCCGGTCCATGAGCGCGCCGACGGTGGTCCGCAGGAGCTTCTGGCCGTTCCAGGCGATGACGGCGGCTGCGGCGAGTGCCGCCCAGTCATCAGCGGCTTCCCAGCCCGGGCCGCCCATGAGGGCGATGGTGATGCCGACGAAAGCCGCCCCAGAAGTGAGGGCGTCGGAGCGGTGATGCCAGGCGTCTGCCTGGACGGCCTGGCTACCGACGCTGGCGGCCACTGCTTTGACCCTGCGGAAGAGGAGTTCCTTGACGATGACCACGCCTACCAGGACAGCGAGGGTGAAGAATGCTGGGGTGCGGTGCGGGGTGACGATCTCGCGGGCGGCCTGGACGGCGATACCGGCCGCGGCGCCGAGGAGCATAAGCGAGACCATCGCGGCGGCGACGGATTCGGCCTTGCCGTATCCAAAGGGGTAGTCCTGGTCGGGGTCGCGGCCGGCGATGCGGAGTCCGCCCAGGACGATGGTGGAGCTGAGAATGTCGGCGGCGGACTCGATGCCGTCGGCGATGAGAGCCATGGAGTGACCCACGACGCCGGCCAGGATCTTGATGACCGCAAGGCCGGCGTTGGCGACGATGCCAGCCTGGGCGGCGCGGATGCCGCGCGTGGTTTCGCCTGACATGGCCGAAATGTGTGGGGCCGCACCGATCGGCGCTCGTCCGGCGCCGACAGTCCGCGACAGTCAACCAGTGCTGCTTGCGCCTGTCAG
>DASWGU010000285.1:0-16536 GCA_036393555.1 Gemmatimonadaceae bacterium | reverse complement strand
TCCCCAAGGGATACACCTACTTCGCGATGTTCTTCTCGTTCGCGGTGGAGATGCTCAACCTCCGGCTGCGGGCGAGGGAGCGGACAGTTCGGCTTCACGGAACCCCGCGTCTTCCGGAAGGTGTTCCCGCGGAAGGCGGCGCACAATGAACAAGGGGCCGGCGTGCCGGCCCCCAGCGTCCGTCGTATCGCGCGAGGTCAGTCGAACCGGAGATACCGCGTCCTGAGGATGTCCAGGTGATGCCGTTCATGGCCGGCGGCAATCCAGGCGAAGGCCCGCACGGACATGGTCTGGCCGTTCGAGGTCCCCCGTCGGAGCCACTCCTCCGGAAAAAGTCCGTCGAACAGGACGATCGACGCCCGGCGCACGGCGTCCAGTTCGTCCGCCATGCTGGTGAGTGACCGCTCGTCGAACCGCGCGTTGGCGACGAAAGACTTCTCGTCGAACCCGGGGAGCGGTGTCGCATCGCCACGGGCAAAGCGCAACGCGCGGTAGCCGAAGATGCGCTCCGCGTCACAGAGGTGCCCGATCACCTCCCGAATGCTCCACTTTCCTTCCGCGTATCGATGGCCGGCCTTCGACTCGGGAATGGACTCCAGCAGGGCGAGCGTCTCGCCGATCTGGCCGGCCAGGGCGCGGACGATGTCGCCGTCACCCACCTTGCCGATATAGGTGCCGTAGTACGGCGCGTACTCATCGGCCTCGGGGCGGGCCGCGCGGGTATCCTCGAGCGACATCACGGTCATGACGTGTTCCCTATGGCTGAGGCGGTGGCTTCTGCGCCGGCGGCGGCGGCGGTCGGCGGGAAAGTGACTTGAAGTACTCGTTAACCATGTCACGATAGCCTGCCGGTACGCTCTCGTTCCCACCTAACGCCGGGCGGTCGCTCTCTACGCCCACGACCTGGCGGCGCAGGTTGAACTCGAATTCCTTGAACCCCTGCACCACGGCGCTCCGCAACCTCGATAGTTCGTCTGGATCATCGAAGACGCGCGAACTTTCCAGCGCGCGCAGTTGCTCGATGAGCTGTGTCAGGTCGCGAACGTCCTGTCCCTGCTGCTGCAGTTCGCGCCGCAGATCTTCCGCGGCCGCGCGCTGATTGCGCAACTCGCGACCGAACTGCCGCACGTCATCGCCGCTGTATGGTCTCGTCACCGCACCGGGACCGCCGCCGCCGGGTGACGCATTTCGATCAGGTGTTCCGGATGGGTTGAGCCCACGCTGAGCACCACCCTGCTGGCCACCCTGACCCTGCTGTCCCTCCTGGCCTTGTCCCTGGCCTTGTCGTCCCTGCTGCCCTTGGCCCTGCTGGCCCTGCTGGCCCTGCTGGCCCTGGCCTTGTTGTCCCTGCTGCCCTTGTTGGCCCTGCTGGCCCTGTCCCTGCTGCCCTTGTTGGCCCTGCTGGTCCTGGCCCTGCTGTCCTTGTTGTCCCTGCTGGCCCTGGCGTCCCTGCTGGCCTTGCTGGGCCTGGTTCTCCCGATCGCGCATGCGTTCGTCAATCGACGACAGCCCGCGAACGAGATCCCGCGCCTGGTCCAGCGCACGCTCGGCATTCCGCGGAGCGTCGCCGCTCGCTGATGCCACGGCTCTTCCCAGCCGGGAACTGAGCGAGTCGAGATCTTCGGTGATCGACTCTTCGAACGTGCGGACGTAATCCGGAGCGCCCTGCCGCATCACGCCGCGCGAGAACTGGATCTTGTCGCGAAGGCGTCCGTCCCGCATGCCGCGCGCCGCCTCACGCAGGTCCCGGGCAGTTTCGGGACGCTCACGCGTCAGATCGCGGCCCATTCGCTCGATGTCATCCTGCAGCTGCTGCACCTCGCCGGCCATCTCGACCTTCCGCTCATCCAGGCGCTGCTGGCGTTCGGCCCGGCTGGCGCCCGCTGACGCGAGTCCCTGCACGTCTTCGGCGACCTGACGTTGTTCCGTGGCCAGTTCCTGCGCCCGACGCGCCGCATCCTCCACCCCGCCGGTCTGCGCGTTCGAGCGCGCCTCCTCGAGCAGGCGTCGCGCATTCTCGATCTGGTCCAGCGCCGATGCTCCTGGGCTGTTCCCCTGCTGCTGCGTCGCGGACCGCCGCATCTGGTTCGCGGCGTCCTGCAGGCGACGCGCGCTCTCCGCCATCTCCTGGGAACGCTGTTCCCGCGCCAGCCGCTCCAGCTGTCGCGCCAGGCTGTCGGCCTGGTCAGCCAGGTCGCGCTGACCACCACCGCCGCCGCTGCCGCCGCCGGGTTGAGCCATCTGCTGCGCCCGCTGACGGGCGCGCTCGTTCTCCTGCTGCTGCCGCGCCGCGAGTTCCTTGAGCTTCTGCAGCGTCTCATCTACTTCCTGCTCGGCCTGCTGCCGCTCACCGCGCTGCACCTGCTCGTACTGGTTGCGGAGCTTGTCGGTCTCGAGTTCGAACAGGTCGGCCAGGTCTTCGGCGTTGGCCTGCTGGCCGCCACCTCCCCCGCCACCACCGCCACCACCCATGCTCACCTGCACGTCGCGATACACGGCTTCAGCCCGCTCCAGATTCTGGAGCGCCCGCTGCTCGGGCGGGAGCGCGTCCCTGGTGTCACGGCCCGCCAGTTCCTCCTCGGCAGCCTTCATTTCCGAGGACGCTTTCTTCAGCAGCTCGGCAATGACCTTGAACCCGGTATCTGCCTGCGCCACCACCGGCCGGTCCATGCGCTGCGCCAGCTCGTCCACCTGTTCACGCAGTCGCCCCTGACCGAGGTGAATTGTCGTCACGTTCTCCCGGAAGACCGACTCGCTCGTCGACTCACGATCGCGCTCAGCCTTGAAGGTGGCCGAGATGATGTCCCGCTGCTGCTGCGTGAGGGCGCCCGGATCCTGGCCCCCCCCGCCGCCGCCGCCGCCACCACCCTGCTGGTTCTGGCGGTAGTCGCGACCAAAGGGCCGCACTGTCATGAAGTAGATATCGGTCGTGGCCTGCTTCCCCTTGCGGGCGGCATCGCCATCCGTGGTGCGCGCGTAGTACGCGATCACGTCGCCGGCCTGCAGGTCCATTTCCTCGAGGAAGAATGTGTGCCCCGCGATCACGTCGCGTGATCGGGCTCCCGCGCTGTCATTCAGGGCAATGGACTTTTCCGGCTGGCCGTTCACCGAGTACATCAGCTCGACGCGGCCGACGCTGAAGTCGTCGGTGGCCTCTACCTCGACGAACACCTCTTCGACATTCGTCGGGCGCGTGTCGCGACCGGGCTTCCGGATCGCGATCGTGGGCGGCATGTCATCCAGAGCGTCGATGACGTACTCCACGGCCCCTGCCACGCGCGTCCCGTCCGGCGCGGTGAGTTCCACCCGATAGAAGCCGTCCTCGCGGACCACGAATTCGCCGACCAGCGTGCTGTCGTTGACAACCTGCATTGTCACCGTGGAGTCGCTGTCGAGGACCAGCCGTCCGCCGCGAACCGGCATGGTCGATCGGACGTTCACCTTCACGCGGGTGCCGCGGACGGCCGCGAGGTCGCCACCACCCTCCAGGCGCTCGGGTTCGAGCCCGGTGTAGGCCGGGTACCGGAGATCGAGGTCGATCCCGCTCACTGCGGGGAGATTCCGGACCGTCAGCGTGAACACGGCGGATCGAACGCCGCTCGACTCCACGTAGTACTCGGCGTCGGTGGCGAGGTCGAAGAGGCGGGCGACGTGGCGGCTGGAGTCGGCGGTGGTTCCCATGGGAATCCGTTCCCACTCGGTGGCGGCCCCGCGCCGTACCACGACCTCGACGTATTCGCTGGTGAAGCCACGGAGCTGAGCGGAAATCTCCTGGTCTGTTCCCTTGGGAACCGTGGCGGTGCCCGGCAGCACGGCGATGGAGTACGGGGCCACCTCGGCTGCCTTCTTCCAGGGCGTTCCGATCAGCGCCGCCCCGTATCGCAGGTAATCGGGTCCCAGCAGGAACACGACCGTGCCCAGCGCGGCAATGGCGGCGAAGGCAATGCCAGCGCGACGGATGCCGGGCGCCTCGACGGCAATGCCGTTGCCATGCGGCCGGAGCCGTCGCACGGCATCGTTCACCAGGCCACCGGCGAGCCCGCTGCTGCGGATCTCCTCCGGCATTCCCGGTGACACCGCCTCGACCGCGCTCATCAGCGCGCCGTCGAGCGCCGGAATATGTTCCTCCGCGTAAAGCGCCACACGCCCGTCCGGGACACGGCGCAGCAGGGGCCACGCGAGCCAGCGGACGCCGACGAACAGCGCCACGACCAGCACGACGATCCGGGCGCCGGTTATGCTCGCTTCACTGAAGCCGGCGCGCTCCATCGCCATCGCGGCGAGCCAGAGCGAGAGCAGGACCATGGCCGCCACCACACAGAGGCCCACGAGCAGGTGGCGCAGCCGCCACCGTCGACGAACCAACCGGATGATGCCCGCGACGCGGTCGGTCGCGACCGTGCGTTCGACGAGACTCGCCATGCTTCAGCCTCCGTGGCCGACGGTGACACGACCCCGCGTCAGGCGGTGCGCCAGCACCGATTCCGCGACGAGCAGGGTTGCCGCTACGAGAAGAAGATACCACCAGACCGACTGTTCGCGCTCCCGGGCCGCCCGATCGGGCTCCGGAGCCGCCCCGGCCGCCATCCCGGTCGCTTCGGAACCAACCGTCGCGTTCGTTAGGCGCGACGGGTCGAACCGCGCCAGTTCCAGCTCCCTGCCCGGTACGTTGACTGCCACCAGTCGCGGACGTTCACCCGGCGCCCCAGCCCGACGCACCTCGTACACGCCCGCCTCCGCGGGGATCAGCGCGGCCTCGCCCAGGGTGCCACCGATCCGCAGACGGCTGCCGGACGGGGCCAGGGCGACGTACTGGAGTCCCGCGCTCGTATCCGATGTCGCCGACAATTGAAGGTCGACAGCGTCGCCCACCTCATGGACGTTACGGCCCGCCCGGTATCCGGACGCGTACTGAGCCAACTGGTGCACGAACGGCAGGAAGACCAGTTGCCGCGGGAGATCGTTCCATATGCCGTCGAATGCCGACCCGATGACGATGGTCCGGCCACTGCCTGCCCGGTGCTCGGCCAGGGCGACGGACCCGTCGTCGAGGCGTGCGATGACACCGCTGTCCGACTCGATCGGCCGGTACCGGTAGAAGCGAGCTGCGGAGAGATCGCCGCTGCCGGTCGCGCCGAACAGCGCCAGCGCCGGATGGCTCCGATCGATGGAGCCCAGCACCGCCCCCTGGCCACCGATCCGGTCGCGCGTCTCCGAGGGCGGGGCCGGGAGCAGTCCGTTCCCGCGACCCGGCCAGGACCGTCCGGTCGTCGCCTCGCCCTGCGCGACGATCAGGCCGCCGCCAGCGCGGACAAACGACTCCAGGCGGCGGCCCGCCTCACCGGATGGGAACGGAGCGTCATTCATCACGACCAGACGCTTCCCCGCGAAGTCAGCCGCCGTGAGCTGGTTGTCCCGACGCACCGTGATGTCGAAGGCGGGTCGCTGGCCGATCTCGAGGGCGCGCTGCAGGTATACGTCACGGTCGGCGCCCGGCGTGCCACTTTCCACTACCAGCACCGGGATGGTGGGTGCGCGCTCGAGGATGAAATGGAGGACGTCATCCTCGGGCACGTCGTCGCTGGCGATGCGAATGGCCGCGCGCTGCGGAGTTTCGGGAACGGCCAACGACTCGAACGTCACCACGCCGCCCGCGTCGGCGCCGAGGTCGAGGCGGCTGGTGGCGACGACGCGGCCGGCCACCTCGAGCCGCGCGTCGATGCCGCGCGCCGCGGGCCCGGCGTTGGAGATCCTCGCCATCACGGTGATGCGCTCGCGACCGCCTTCCACGGCGCGCCGCAGCTCCACGGCGCGAACCGCGCGGTCTCGTGCTTCGCCGGCCACCACATCCGCGGGGGTGACCACGGTCCCGCCGGGCAGACGCGCCTCCTCGGTCAGGTCCCAGCCGGAGCGCTGGAAGTCGCTGATCACGACGACTTCCCGGTTCGGCAGCCGGGATTCTGCGAGGACGCGGCGGGCCAGCATCATGGCCGGCGCATAACGAGTCGAGGCGTCACCGGGCCGCGCGGAATCGATCGCGGCACGCACAACGGAGCGGCTGGACCCGGCTTCACCGACCGCGCGCGCCTGGTCGTCGAACAGGACCACGGTGGCGCGGTCCGCGGCGTCGAGACCGTCGAGCGCCTGCCGCGCCGCCGTCTGGGCGCGCGACCAGCGGTCGCCGATCCGCATGCTGAAGGACCGATCCAGGAGGACCACCAGTTCCCGGCCTCCACCGGACGCGGTCGCCACGGCCTCGGGCGTGCGGTCCAGCACCGGACGCGCAAACGCCGCCACCAGCAGCAGAAAGACCAATGCGCGCGTCAGGAACAGCAGCCAGTCGCGGATACGCTGGCGGCGGGAGTGCTGGTATGGCGTCCGCAGCAGGAACATCAGCGACGGGAACGGCGTCGTCTCCTTCCGCTCCTTGTGCACGAGGTGCACCAGGATCGGCACGGCAAGCGCCAACAGACCCACGGCGAAGAGCGGGGCGAGGAAGGACATCGGCTACCGCACCGTCTGCAGCCGCTCGCGGCGCAGGAGATACTGGAAAAGGACGTCGTCAATGGGCTTGGACGTATCGACCATCACGTAGTCGACGCGACCTTCGCCCAGCAGTTTTTCGACTGCGGCCACATGGTCGCGAATGAGCTGCGTGTAGCGCTGGCGGAGCCGTCCCGGTACGACCGGGATCTTGTCGCCGCTTTCCAGGTCCTCGAACGTCCCCGCGGCCTCGAACGGAAAATCGAGTTCCGTGGGGTCCAGCAGGTGCATGACCACGACGTCGTGGCCGGCATCCCGCAGCGGGCCGATGGCATCGCGCACCTTGTCGGCCGGCTCGTAGAGGTCTGACAGGATCAGCAGGATGCTGCGCCGATGCTGGCTTTCGGAGACTTTCAACAGGGGAATCGCCAGGCTCCCCCTGCCCCGCGCTTCCGCACGGTCGAGCCCGTGCAACACCTGGTTCAGGTGCTTGGCCGACGGCGGTACGAAATCCACGATGTCCGAGTCGATGGACACGAAGCCGACGCGATCGCGTTGCCGATGCGAGAAATACGCCAGGCACGCCGCGAGGTACTTGGCATAGTCCAGTTTGGTCAGCCCGGTCGTGCCGTATCCCATCGACTTCGACACGTCCAGGATGGCGATGAAATTCGCGTTCGTGTCCGCCTCGTATTCCTTGAGGTAGAAGCGGTCCGTCCGGGCAAAGAGGCGCCAGTCCATGTGTCGGATATCGTCGCCGGGCATGTACTGGCGGTGCTCGGCGAAGTCGGTCGAGAACCCGAGGTGGGGCGACCGGTGCAATCCGGAGATGAATCCTTCGACCACGAACCGCGCGACCAGCTCCAGGTCGTCGATGCGCGCGAGCACCCGGGGGTCCAGGAACCGACGTCCCGGAACTCCCTCATGCTGGCCTTTCGCGAGCTCGATAGTGCGGTCGGCGGTGGACATGGAGGGCAGTGAAGAGTGAAGAGTGAAGAGTGAAGAGTGAAGAGTAGTGAAGAGTGAAGAGTGAAGAGTGAAGAGTGAAGAGTGAAGAGTAGTGAAGAGTGAAGAGTGAAGAGTAGTGAAGAGTGAAGAGTGAAGAGTAGTGAAGAGTGAAGATGAACAGCGAGGGAACTGGGAGTGGCAGCGGGCTCGGTCACCACGCGGCTGGCGGCCATCGCAATCCCCTGTTCTCTACTCCATTCAGATCCCCGACTTCGGTGTCGGTACAGACTGCAGCAGCTGATCGACGATCTGGTCGGTCGTCACGCGTTCCGACTGCGCATGGAAGTTGGTGAGGATGCGGTGGCGCATGACGGGATGGGCCAGGGCGCGGATGTCCTCGAAGCTCACGTGGTACCGGCCGTGCATCAGCGCCCGGGCCTTGCCGCCGAGTACGAGGTACTGTGCCGCGCGCACCGAGACGCCGTACGACACCCACTTCTTCACGTAATCCGGGGCAGTGGGTGACACGGGACGCGTGGCGCGCGACAGGTGTACGGCGTAGCGCGCCACCGGCTCGGCAATCGGGACGCGCCGGACGAGGCGCTGGTACGCCACGATGTCCGGCCCGGTCACCATGTGCTGGAACTGGAAGTTCTGGATCGCCGTGGTCGTCTTCACGACTTCCAGTTCCTCATCCTCGGCCAGGTAGTCCATGATGACCTGGAACATGAACCGGTCGAGCTGGGCTTCGGGGAGCGGATACGTCCCCTCCAGCTCGATCGGGTTCTGTGTCGCGAAGACAAAGAAAGGCTCATCCAGCGTGTAGGTGCGTCCCTGCACGGTGACCCGGTGTTCCTGCATCGCTTCGAGGAGCGCCGACTGGGTCTTGGGTGGCGTCCGGTTGATCTCGTCCGCGAGGACGATATTCGCGAAGATCGGACCGGGCACGAAGTTCATCGAGCGACGACCAGTCTGCGGGTCCTCCTGGATGATGTCCGTGCCGGTGATGTCCGACGGCATCAGGTCGGGGGTGAACTGGATGCGCGAGAACTTCAGGTCCAGCACCTGCGCGATGGTGTGGATCAGGAGCGTCTTGGCCAGCCCCGGGACGCCGACGATCAGGCAGTTACCGCCGGCGAACAGCGCAGTCAGCGACTGCTCGATCACCGATTCCTGCCCGACAATGAGCTTGCGCAATTCACTGATGATCTGATCCCGCCCGCGACGCAGCTTGTCGGCGAGCGCGACATCGTCAGGCGCCTCCAGCGCCACCCGGTCCTGTGCGGTTGTAGCCACGTGCCTCCCTCAGGTTCAGTGGGTCATGGCGTAGATCATGTAGTTCACCATGATCTTGTACGCCTCGTTGGACAGGTCGATGGAAACGAACTCGGTGTCCGAGTACTCCATGTAGTCGCCGAGGTCGTTGTTGTAGTTGGCGACGGCGACCAGCCGCCTGGTGGGATCGTTGCCCTCGTACGCGCCGTACCACTCGGCCCGGGCGCCGCGGTACCCACCCTGGCCGCGATAGTACATCTCCAGCGACTCGATATGGTAGAACGAATCGAAGATCGGATTGGTCAGGTCGATCGGAACCAACTGGAGATCCGGGAAGGCCCGGCGCCACTGCTCCTCGAAGTTGTACCAGTGCTCGGCGAAGAAGTCGTCGAAAATGATGAATCCGCCCTTGGCCACGTACTCCCGGACGCCCTTCAGTTCCGCCTCGCTCATGCTCCAGAAGCCGGGTTCCGAGACGTAGGCAATCGGGTACTTGAAGCTCTCCGGATCACCCCAGGCGTGGATCGCACCGCACTCCATCTGCGGCCGGAGGGTGGTGATCTCCTCCAGTATCTTCATCAGGTGCTGTTCAGCGCGGGGCGTGTCGTGATCCCACTTCCGGTCCACGCGGCCCCGGAAGCCACGGCCACCGTATCCCGGATCGAACATCACGCGGAAGAAGGTGAACCGGCCGTCGTACTCCCCGTTCTGGACGTACGAGAGGTCATCCTCCTGCTGGTAGCAGTACCGGTCCTCCGCGGTCGCACGCAGGAGCAGCGGCGCGACTGCACCGGCGGTGCCGATAGCCAGGAAAAGAAGAGGCCGATGCATCAGTCGTTACCTGGTGGGCGAGTTCCTCGCAGCTTCAGCAGCAGGTCCTGCGCCTTGCCGAAGTTCGGCGCAGCCTCCAGCGCACGCAGCACCTCGCGGCGTGCTCCGGCCATATCGCCACCTTCAAAGTACGCCAGCGCGAGCTGGTACAGCGCCTCCACTCTATCGGTCGGATCGAGCGCCACCAGGGCCCGGCGCTCCCGTATGGCCACGACATGCTGGCCGAGCAACGACGCCACCTCGGCCAGCTTCTCATGGGTGGAAGTCTCGAACGGGTTTATCCACACGGCGCGATCCAGCGCCGCCAGGGCTCCCTGCCGGTCGCCGAGGTCGAGGAGCGCCGTTCCCAGCGCGACGTTTTCGCCATACGCCTCCTCGTTGATCGCTGTCATGGCCACCAGTTCGGCGGCGGCCTCCGCCTTCTTTCCCTGCGCCAGGTAGGCCCGCGCCAGGAGGGCGTAGGGGCCGTCGGCCTGGGCGTACTCGGGGAACATTTCCCTGGCCTTCTTCAGTTCGGCGATGGCGTCGTCCAGACGACTTGCCTCGAGGTGCTCGCGACCCCGGTCCAGGGACTCCATGAACGGCCCCGTGATGGGGATGGCGTCCCCGCCGGGGCGACGCTGGCCGCCCATGGTGACGGGCATGGCTGGACGCACCGCGTCGAACTGGCGGGCGAAGCGCTGGCGCAGCCACTTGTCGAAGGCATCATCGAACGCCGCTGGCTCGACCTTCAGGACCTCGCGGAACACCCGCTCGGTCGTGAGCCCGCGACGGTAGCCGTCGAGCATCGCGCGGAGGGCGGCGATGCCGCGTTCCGACTCGATCATCTCGCCGACCATCGATGCCAGGAAGTACGACAGGGGCACCTGCGCCGGGAAGGCCGGGCGCATGAAGCCGTCATTCAACCGGCTCACCTTCGGCAACTGGCCCGCCGCGTAGGTCGCGAAGAAGAGGGGCGAGGGGTCCTCACCCCACGCCGGGCGCGCGCGCCGCTCTTCGTAGACTGACAGCCCTTCCGACAACCAGCGGGGCACGCGGCCGTCGGTAGCGCCTAACGTGAACACGTGGCCCAGCTCGTGCCACAGCGTGGAACCCCAGTTGAACTCTCCGACCGGTCGGGCCGCGGGCGAGTCCATGGCCACAACGCGGCCGAAACTCACCCCCAGGGCACCCAGACCGGCCAGGCCGACGGTGCGCACCGAAAAGTCGGCGTGGCTCCGGTAGATCTCCACGCGAACGGGCGTCCTGGGTCGCACGCCATAGCGCGCAGCGAGCGAATCATAGGCCTGCTCGGCCACCATCCGCACGTACGGCTCCAGCAGGTCGGCGTCCTTGCCCTCGATCATGAACACGAAGCGCGGACTGGAGATCTCCTCATAGTCCTTGAACGTGTCGAGGAGGTCGAGCGTGTTCTTGGTCCACGGGTCGTATGGATCGAGTTCGAACGACCGGGCCAGCGCGGTCCGTCCGCGCTCGATCTCACCCGTGCGCATGGCATTGATGCCCAGGTGGGTCAGCGCGCGCGACGACCTGGCATCCCGTTCCACGCCGGCCTGGGCGAACCGTACCGCGTCCTCGTACAACCGCACGCGGGCGGCGATGTTCGACAGCGTCACCTCGGCGTCAGCCGACTTCGGACGCCGCGCGTGGACCCGGGCCAGGGTAAGGCGGTACGCCGTGGTGTCGTTCTGGAGGTACTGCGCCGCCGCGAGGGCAATCAGGGCGTCGGGCGCCGTCGAATCGGAGACCAGGCCCTTCCGCGCCTCGGCTGCGGCTTCGACGTACCGCTCGACATCCATGAGGAGCGTGGCGGACAGCGCGCGTGCGGCGGGCGCATTCGGGTTCACGTCGAGGCTGCGCTTCACGAACTCCGAGGGATCGGCGCTTTCGTCAAACACGCGGACCTGCGCCATGACGAGCAGGGCGCCGGCATGGCGGGGGTTCACTTCCAGGACGCCTGACACCGTCTCGAGCGCGTCGGTCGCGTTGAACTTCTCGAGGAACAGGCCGGCCAGCCGGACGCGCCGGTCCAGATCGAACGAGTCGGCCGCGATGGCCTCGTCGAACGCGCGCATGGCGTCCTTGAACAGTTGGTGATTGTCGCGGCCGAGGTAGCGGCAGGCGATGGCGACCGCCTCCAGCTCCGACGCGCTGAGTCGGCCGCGACGGTCGTTGTAGATGTCAATGAATCGATCGAACTCCTTCATTGCATCGTCGATTTCTCCGCGATCGAAGCGGAGCATGGCCAGGTTGACGACAGCAGTGAGGGAATCCGGGGCCCGGCCGGATATCGCGCGCTGGAATGCGGGCTGCGCGTCCCCCAGGCGTCCCATGTCGCGCAGTGCCTCACCCAGCCTGTTTGCCAGCGTCGCGTCGGCCGGGTGCGCGCGGCCGAACTCCTGCAGCGCGACCGCGGCCTGCTCGTACTGCCCCGTGGCTGCCAGGGCGTCGGCTACGTCGCGCACGTGCCCGGCGCTGTCGGGCTCGCGGGCGGCGGCGGAACGCGCCATCCGCAGCGCGTCATCATACCGGCCCACCCGTACCGCTTCTCTCGCCGTCGCGGGCGGCGGCGTCCTCGGTTCCTGTGCGCATGCCAGCGGCGCGATGACCACCGGGAGGACGGCCACGATCAGGGGAATCACTCGCCGCATCATGGCTTCCTGACCCCCAGGGCGCGGAGCGCGTTGGCCGTCTCGGCGAGTTCGAGTAGCAGATCCTCCAGAGCTTTCTGGTATGCCGCTTCCGGCATAGAGGACTTGACCAGCCTCAGTGAATCGATCTGGGACTGCAGGCGGGTCTGCTTCGCTATGAGGGCGGCGGCTCGGGGATCGGCGCTCGCGCTTACACCGGCGGCCGGCTGCAGGAAGAAGGACCTGGCCACGATGCCGTCCGGTCCACGGTCGCCGGGATCAGCACGCCCCGTCCCATCGCCGTCGTCATCGAGCATGGCGTGCTCGGTCTGCAGCCGGTTGGATCCTTCGTACTCGCGCTGGACCTCTCTTCTGGCGTAGGTGAAGGCCTCCAGCAGGGAGACGCGACCGTCCTTGTCGGCATCGGCTCCCTCGCCGGCGTAGGCTGCGACAAAGTGTGTTCCGAACAGGGTCTCGTTGCGCTCGAATCCGGACTTCGTCGCGGTGATGACCACCCGGTTCTTCCCGGACAGTGATTTCACGTAGTCGCCGCTGGCGCTGGTGGCGTTGACCAGGGCGACGACCTGGCGGGAGAGCTGGCCGAGCAGGCTGGCAAAATCGGCGTCGGTGATGTCGGCGCCGGGCACGTTGAATCGGGAGATGGTGCCGTCGGATACCCCGTGCCCCAGGAGCAGAATGAGCACCTGATCGCCGACCGCGGCACGCGCCGCGATGCGCGTCACGGCCTGGATGATGCCCTCCCGGCTGGATCGCCCGGAGATGGCCCGGGAGTCGGGGTCAGTGGATTCTGCCAGGTAGGTAATGAGGGAATCCGGGATTCCGAAACGCGTGGCCGCCGTTGACCGGAGTGACATGGCCAGCTTGTGGAACTGGTCGGCGAAGCGCGGCTCTCCGCTGACGCCGGTTACGATCAGGAGATGCGCCCGCGGAATTGACTGCGCCACGGCGCGCTGGGCCCCCCCCCCCGATAACAACGCTACGGCAACGAACGGAACTGACCACAACCGCCGCAACGCATCCCCCATCATCCTCACGCCAACCCCCTGCGACGACGGTACAGCCACTCCGCTGCCAACACCCCCAGCAGGAGCACGAAGACGATGGGCATGTCCCAGAGATCCAGACGCTGAACCTCCGTGGCGCCACTGGTGGTGAAGACGATATCCTCCGGCAGGCGAGACACGTCCTCCGCCCGGTAGTACTTCCCCCCGGTCTCATCCGCCACCTGGCGCAGCAGCCCGGGACGCATTTCCGCCCCGAAATACTCCGCCGTCGGATCTGCCACACGGACGTACCCGACACTCGAGCGAACCGTATCGCGCCCAACCACCGCCGTGACGTCCACCGCATGCACTCCATTCTCACCCGGTACCAGGGTCGCCGCGTACTCCCCGTCGCGATCCGTCGCCCACTCGAACGGCAGCGTCGTCCGCTCACCCTTGGGCGATACCACTTCGGCGCGCACTGACGCGCCGTTCGCCCGCACGAAGGCACTGTCGGACACCGCCACGCGAAGCGGGATCCCCTCGTCAATCGCTCCTTCGCCCACCGCGGCCACGTCCACGCGGCTGGGCACGTCGCTCACCAGCCACCGCAGCAGCTGCCGCCAGAACGTCTCGTGGCGCATATCTTCCACCGGAACCGACTGGTGCATCTGCCACAGCCACGAGTCCTGGACCGCAAACGTGACGGCCTTGCCGCGACCGTACCGCTGAAACACCAGGGCTGGTCGGGTACCACGTTCGCCATCGACCTGCCCTTCGAGGAGTACGGTCGCGCCCGCCTTTGGACGTCCCACGTCGTTCACCGTCGTCAGTGAAGGCATCTCGCGCCACAGCGCAGCCGTTCCGGAATCGTTGGACGCGAGCTGCGTGGCGGGATGCAGAACGCCCGCCGCAGTGGGCATGACGGTGAGTTCGGTTGCGCCCGAGTCCCGTGGTACAGCCGGACCGAGTTCCAACGGCAAGGCATCCGCCAACGGCGTTCCGGCGTACCCGCCTTCGGCCAGCGCTCGGCGACCGCCCAACGTGAGGAGGCCCCCGCCCCGCACGCTAACGAAGTCGGAAAGCATCCGTAGCTGGTCCACGGTGAAGAAACTCGCTTCGACGCTGCCGAGCATGATCGCGCGATAGGCGAACAGTTCTTCCCGCGTGCGTGGAAACCCTGCGGCCAGCTCCACGCTGTCGTCCACGCTCAGGCGGAGGTACTTGTCCTTCGCGGAGCGCAGGAGCGTCACCAATTGCAGGTTCTCATCGACCTCCAGCGCGCGCCGGATGAACTTCAGCTCGAATCGCGGTTCCCCCTCGAGGTAGAGGATCTTCTCACGCCGGTCACTGACGACGACAACGGCCGAGCGCTCGTTGTTTTCCTTCACCATCTCATCGCCCTGAACCGGGACATGCACCCGGATGAGCCGGGCGCCCCGTTCGCTGGCCGGTACGCGCATCCGCACCACCGCGGCCTCTCCGTCCCGCGGCAACGTCACCTCACGCGAGCCGATTATGCGGCCGCTGTCCTCGACCACGAGCGGAACCTTCAGGCCGCCGTAACCGCGCTGGGTGATCACTACCTCGACCAGGAGGGATCCGTCGCGGAGGATGGTCCCCGGCACATCAGCGCGCTCGAGTTCAATGTCGCGAGGGAACCGCTCCGTACCCACTCCAATGGTATAGACAGGAACCTGGCGCGCTCGGAGGGACAGGAGCTGCTCCAGAACCGGAGTCGTGCCGGGTGCCGCCGCGGTATTGTCGGCGCCGTCGGACACCAGCACCATGCCCGCCACTGGCGCACCGGTCAGCTCCTCGCCGGCGCGCAACAGCGCTGTGACCAGGTGGGTGCGGGCACCGTTCAGGGGGCCAGGTGCCAGCGCATCGCTCCGACCGCCGGCACCGGACGTCCGGAAGAAACGCAACTGGAACTTCTCGGACAGGGCCTTGAAAAGAGCGCTGTCGGGACCGCCAAACACCTGCAGGGCGAAGTCACCACGCGCCGTTCCGTTATGGTCGGGTATGCGCATGCTGCGCGAATCGTCGACGACCACACCCACGACGTTCCGCTGATCGATTGCGCGTGAGACCGCCAGGACCGGCCGCGCCAGGCACATGACGACAACGATCAGAACCAGGGCGCGCAATCCGCCCAGCACCCATCGGTCCCTTTCGCTCAGTCCGGCCGCGGAGCGGCGGTAGAGCCACACGCCGAGCAGAGCGGCACCCAGACCAAGGGGAACGAGGACGGCCGCGGGCAGCGGCCAGTCGAACCCGAGCGTGCCGCGCTCGAAAATGACCGGACGATACTTGAAAAGAAGCTCGAACAGTTCTTCCACACGCAGCTCCGTGATTCACCGGACGCGTTCGCCGGCGCGCACCATCGCGCGCCACTGCGAAAATCCCCTCTGGTACGTACGGTGCGCAACGCCCAGGCGCTGTCGATTCCGTACCAGAGGCTTCGCACACAAGCCAGGGCGTCAAATACCGACGCGAATCGACGGTGCGGTACCCGTCCCGTTAAGGCTGGGGGCGTACCGGATCCTGAGCGGACGAACCAGGCCCCGGCGGCACATGAAACGCCCGTCCCGCGCCTCGGCGCAGGAACCGGCATCCCGCGCTATCGGCCCGCGGTACATCTGACCGGCGCCCGAGTTCCGGTTTCAGGCCACGAATGTCTGCGGTCGGCTCTCCAACTCGCAGTCGGGACAGATCTGGCGGAATCCGCCCAGAGCCAGCTTGAGCGCGAGGAGCGAGGACGCCTCGAGATCGTACTCCATCGCCAAGTTCTGCAGCTTAACGCCACGACGTGAGAGTTCCTGCGCATCACGGCTTTGCAAGCGGCGGCGATACTCACGGCAGGCGTGCCAGAGCGCGTTGGCCTGACGGCGCCACTCGTCATCACCCGGCGCGGGATGGGCCGCGAGCTTCTCGTACGCCACCATGGTGTCGCTGAGAATCTCGTCGCAGACCGCCGCCACGCGGAGCGCGGCGAGCTGCTCGAGATCGTGGGCGCCCGACGCGACCAGCCGCACATACCGCTCGCGCTGGCGCATGCACTCCATTGCTGCCCTGAACATGCGGTCCGCTGTGCCTCGCGGCGTCTCCGCGAAACTCGCCTTCGGTTTCTTGTTGTTGGAGGCGCCGGTCACGTGAGTCATGTTGCGTGTCATGCGAGAAGCTGGGTGCTGGGTTGATGATGATCGCCCACGGTCCCATCCGCACAATCCAGGTGACTGATGTTTACTCGATCAGCCCCGTCCCGGGGAAGCCCTCCGGTCGCCAACGTGACGATCCAAGTCCGCCCCCCGTCTCAAGGTAGCCTCGTCTTGACCCCGACCAGCCGAAGCCCGAGGCTTCGG
>DASWGU010000284.1:0-26298 GCA_036393555.1 Gemmatimonadaceae bacterium | reverse complement strand
TGAAAGAGACGATCGTACAGGCGCGGCTGGCCCTGGACGACCTGCGCGACTCCGTAGAGGTGACGCGCAAGCGCGTTGCGCAGGAACGCCGCGAACTCGAGACCATCCGGCGTCGCAGGGGGCTGGCGCAGGGCGTCGGGGACGCCGAGACGGTAGCGGTCGCGGGACGGTTCGAGGCGCAGCATAGCGAGCGACTTGCGGTGCTGGAGCAGAAACTGGCCGTGCAGGAGAGCGAGCTGTCATTGGTAGAGCGCGAAGTCGCTGAGATGAAGGAGCAGTACAAGGCCGCGGCCGCGGGCGTCGGCTCCGGACTACGAGACGGAAGGGCGGATCCCACGGCGATCGACCCGCTGGATGACGGCCGGTCGGTGCTGGAGCAGCAACTGGGCGACCTCGATCGCGCTGCTCGCCGGGCGGACGCGAATGCGGCGGCCGAAGCACACCTGGCGGAGCTCAAGCGCCGGATGGGGAAGTAGCTGCGCTGCCGACTGGTGGTCGCGCTGGTCGCGGCGAGCGTACCGAGGGCGGCAACGGCTCAGGAGGTTGACCTGCCGGTTCCGCGGTCCCAGGTGCAGTGCAACGGCCAGGTGATCAACGAGATCCTGGTACGATCGTATGGACCGTCGTACGGCGGTCTCTTTTCGCGATCACCCTGGCTGGGCCGGCTGGTCACGTCCCTGCAAGTCACCACGGCACCGGATGTCGTGGAGAATCTGGTTCTGCTCCGCAGAGGGGAGCGCTGCTCCATCCTCCTGCGCCGCGAGACCGAGCGCCTGCTGCGCGCGCAGCCGTTCCTGGCGGATGCGTCGGTGACGGCGTATCCCGACGGCTCCGATGCGGTGCGAGTCGAAGTGGTCACCATTGACGAGCCGTCGGTGATCGGTTCCATCGGCGTCTCGAGCGCGTCGCCCTGGTTGCGCGCCATCAAGTACGGCAGCGACAATGTGCAGGGGAAGGCCATCACGGCGCTGGCGGGGTGGCGCGACGGCCGGTACTACCGCGACACGTATCAGGCGGCCTACACGAACTGGCAGCTCTTCGCGGCTCCGGTTCAGATGCACCTCCGGGCGATCCGCCGGGAGCACGGGTTCGAGACGAACGCGCAGGTCACGTACCCGTTCTTCACCGACCTGCAGCCTCGCGCCTGGCGCGTCGCGGGGGGTGCGGACGACATCCTGGTTCCGTTCCGGTCGCCGGGGCGCGAGCCGGCTGCGTTAGGCGTCCGACGCCAGTTTGTCGAGGTGGGCAGTGTGGCGCGGCTCGGCGAGCCCGGCCTCCTGGCGATCCTCGGCGGGGCAATCTCCGCGGAACGGGCCCGGCCCGATGCGGCGGGGGTGGTGGTCACGGACACCGGGCTCGTGGCCGACACCGGCTCGGCGCTGCTGGCCCGGTATCCGGCATACCGTTCCACCCGCCTGAACCTGTTGCTGGGGTACCGCCAGGTGAACTTCCTCCGGGTCACCGGGTTCGACGCGCTGGCCGGTTCGCAGGACGTCCGGCGGGGTGTGCAGCTGGCGCTGACGCTGGGTCGCGGCCTCCCGGTGGAGGGCGCGATTCCCGGTGAGGTGTTCTTGTCCGCGAGCCTGTACGGCGGTGTCGGCTCGCCCACGTCGTTCGCCGGCCTCGAGGCGCTGGCGGAGGGTCGGCGGGTGAATGGGGATTGGGAGAGCCTGCTGCTGGGTGGCCGGTTCGGATTCTACCTGCGGCCACATCCCCGTCATACCATTGCCGGTAGCCTGGAGTACGGTGCGGGCCGCCGGCAATGGCAGCCCTTCCAGCTCGCGTTAGGCGATGTCCGGGGCGGGGTTCGGGGATACGACGACGCCGAGCTTGGTGGCGCGGCGCGGCTGGTGGCCCGGCTCGAGGAGCGCTGGCGGGTCGGGAACATCAGGGGGACCGCGGATGCGGGCGTGGCGCTGTTCGCTGAAGCCGGCCGCCTGTGGGCGGGTGACGCGCCCTACGGGCAGTCGACCGGCTACAAGCCGTCCATCGGCGTCGCGTTCCTCAGCGCGGTTCCGCCGCGATCCCGGCGAATCTGGCGCTTCGATGTCGCCGTTCCGCTGCAGCGCGACGCCGGGGCGCGCTGGGTGATGCGGATTACCAACGAGGACCGGACCCGGGCGTTCTGGGTCGAACCGAATGACATCCGGAGGAACCGTGAACGTTCGGGACTGGTCACGGCCTTCGTGGTGCCCTGATCTGCGCTCAGCGCTCAGCGATCAGGGGCAGTCCGGGGCCTCCAGCCCAAGCCCTCTGCTCCCGCTGTTCGCTGCTCGATGCCCCTGATCAGTGCTTCGCTTCTCCCATCATCCGCCGGATCGGCAGGATCAGGAGGCCCAGCACGGCGGCGGCGATGAAGAGGGACATGGCAGTCCGCTGGAAGAGCAGGGGCATCTCCGTGAGGTTCTCGGGATTCACGTGTCCGCCGACCAGCCCGGCGATCAGGTTGCCCAGCGCGCTGGCCAGGAACCAGACGCCCATCATCTGGCCGACGAATCGCCGGGGGGCCAGCTTGGTCATGGAGCTCAGCCCCACCGGACTCAACGACAACTCGCCTAACGTCTGCAGCAGATAACTCCCCGCCAGCCACCACATCGACACGCGGGCGGCCTCACCCAGAGAGATCACACGGTTCGCGGCGGCTACCATGAGCAGGAACCCCAGGCCGGCGAAGAAGAGCCCGAAGGCGAATTTGGCCGGGCTGGACAGATCCATTTTCCGCTTCGCCATCGCGACCCACAGCGCCGCGAACAGCGGCGCCAGCGTGATCACGAACAGGGAGTTCACCGACTGCATCCAGAGGATGGGCACTTCCCAGCCGAACACGACACGGTCGGTGAAATCCGCAGCGAACAGGTTGAGCGACGTCGGCGCCTGCTCGAACGCGGACCAGAAGATGGTGGCGAAGATGAAGAGGACAACGATCACGGCGATCCGCTTCTTCTCTCCGGTGTCCAGTCCCGCGAAGAGGAACAGGTACCCGAAGTACAGCACGGCCATGGCCAGCATCACGTCGCGCATCCGCTGGCCCACCGCGACGGGGTCGATGGTAAACACACCCGCCATGGCCATGCCGACCACCACGAGGACGACTGCCACGGCACCGAGCGTGATGTTGCGCACGCGTCGCTGCTCCTTCGGACCGCCGGATGGCTCCACGCCCAGCGGTCCCAGCGTGCGGTCGGCGCGCCAACGATAGGTGAGCAGGCCGAACAGCATCCCCACGCCGGCCGCGCCGAACCCGTAGTGCCACCCCACGCGCTCTCCCAGCAGTCCGGTGATCAGCGGCGCGATCAGCGCGCCGACGTTGATGCCCATGTAGAAGATCGAGAATCCCGCGTCCCGGCGCGCCCCGCCTTCCGGATACAGGTCACCGACGATGGCGGAGATGTTCGGCTTCAGCAGTCCGGTTCCCATCACGATCAGAATGAGCCCCGCGAAGAAGGCACGATGCTCGAACACCGACGAGAGAGCGATCGCCAGGTGTCCCAGCGCGATGAGGACAGCGCCGTAGTAGATCGACCGGCGCAGGCCAAGCCATCGGTCGGCGATCCACCCACCGGGCAGCGACGCGAGGTACACGCACGCGGAATAGATGCCGACGATCGCTGCGGCCTGGGTCCGCTCGAATCCGAATCCGCCGTCGATCAGCGCCGCGGTCATGAACAGAACCAGCAGCGGACGGATCCCGTAGTACGAGAACCGCTCCCACATCTCCGTGAAGAACAGCGTCGACAGGCCGACCGGATGCCCGAAGAACCGCCGGTTGCTGATGTACGGCTCGGCGCCCGGCGGCACCGCGTCCGCGGCGGACGCGCCCTGGGAGGCTGTGCGAGGCTGTTCGCTTGGCATTGGCGTGGGGTTCGGGTTCAGGTCGTGGATCCGGTGACCGGCAGGTGGCGCGACGGTTCGTGGCGGCCGCCCACCTCACGCTGGGCGTCCCATGTTACCGTCGTGGGCGGCTGCTTGATACACGCCACCCAGTGTCCCGGGGCCTTCTCCTCGAGTGGCGGGACGATCGCGGCGCAGGCCGCATCCCGTGCGGGGTGGTGGCAGCGCGGATGAAAAACGCAGCCGCTGGGTGGATTCACCGGGGACGGCACGTCTCCGGACAGCACGATGCGGCTTCGCCTCGTCACGGGATCGGGAACAGGTATGGCCGACAGCAGCGCCTGTGTGTACGGCATGAGCGGCTCGCGGTACAGCATCCCGGACGACGCGAACTCCACGATCCGACCGAGGTACATGACGGCGACACGGTCGGCCATGTGCTCCACGACGGAGAGGTCGTGCGCGATGAACAGGTACGTCAAACCGCGATCGCGCTGCAGGTCCTGCAGCAGGTTGATGACCTGCGCCTGGACGGACACGTCGAGCGCGGAGACGGGCTCGTCGCACACGATGAACCGGGGTTCGACCGCCAGAGCCCGCGCGATGCCGACTCGCTGCCGCTGGCCTCCGGAGAACTCGTGCGGGTATCGGCCCGCGTATTCCGGCCGAAGGCCGACCTCCTCGAGCAGTCGGCGGACGCGCCGGTCGGCCTCTTCGCCCTCGGCCAGCCGATGCACGGTCAGGCCCTCGCGCACCGCCGCGCCGATTGTCATGCGCGGATTGAGCGACGAAAAGGGATCCTGGAAGATGATCTGCAGCTTCCGGCGCATGGCCCGGAGCGCGGCACCGCGCAGGACCCGAAGGTCCGTGCCGTCGAACCGGATGGATCCGGCGGTTGCTTCCTCCAGGCGGAGAATCGTGCGGCCCAGCGTGGTCTTGCCGCAGCCCGACTCTCCAACGACGCCTAACGTCTCGCCATGGGCGACGTCCAGGTCTACCCCATCGACGGCCCGCACGACGCCGGCGCTCCGTCCGAACAGTCCCCGGCGAACGGGAAAGTGCGTCGTCAGGCGCCGTACGGACAGCAGCGGGTCCGCCAGTGCGCCGGGCACCTGGATGCCCGCGGGCTGATGCGGCATCGCCGACGTGTCCGGTCCGGTCACGGGGTGTGCTGCTCCGACAACCGCGTCGGCTCCACCACGAGATGGCACCGGGCCTGGTGACCGGGCGAGTATGGGTACGCGGGCGGCGGTTCCGACGCGCAGCGATCCCACGCGTGGGGGCAGCGGTCCCGGAAGCGGCAGCCCGATGGCCAGTGCGTGGGCGCGGGGACGCTTCCCGGGATGACGGTCAGCCGGTTCCGGCCCTGTCCCAGCCGCGGCATCGCCTCCAGCAGACCCCTCGTGTACGGATGCTGCGGGTCGGCGAACAGCTCCCGGGTCGACGTGCTCTCCACGATCTGTCCGCCGTACATCACGAGCACCCGCGCCGCAAACTCCGCGACCACGCCGAGGTCGTGCGTGATGAGCAGCACCGCGAGCCCAAGCCGCTGTTGCAGGTCGGCCAGCAGCTCGAGGATCTGCGCCTGGATGGTGACGTCGAGTGCCGTCGTCGGCTCGTCGGCAATCAGCAGCGACGGGTTCATCATCAGCGCCATCGCGATGAGGACTCGCTGCCGCATGCCGCCGGAGAGCTGGTGTGGATAACTCTTCGCGCGCTCAGCCGGATCCGGAATGCCAACCTGCGAGAGCATATCCACTGCACGTTGCCAGGCGGCGCGCCGCGAGGCCCCGTCGTGGACCCTGGCAACCTCCGCGACCTGATCGCCGATGGTGAAGACCGGGTTGAGCGCGGTCATCGGTTCCTGGAAGACCATCGCGATGCGGTTCCCCCGAACCCGGCGCATCTCCTCTTCGCTCAGAGTGAGCAGGTCGCGACCCTCGAAACGGATCGACGAACCGGGCTCGATGCGACCCGGCGGCTCGATCAGCCTGAGCAGCGACAGGGCGGTGACGGTCTTGCCGCAACCGCTTTCACCGACCATGCCCACGGTCTCGCCGGCGCGCACGTCGAATGACACACCGTCAACCGCCCGCGCGATACCGGCCGGAGTGCGGAACCACGTGCGAAGATCTCCCACCCGCAGGAGAGGCTCCACGACGGGTGCACCGTGGCTGGTCATGGGGCGGGAACCTGTCGTCCGCCAAGCGCCGCGCGCAAGCGGTCACCCAGGACATTGATGGCGAGTACCGTCAGGGCGAGAGTCACCCCGGGGAACACGGACATCCACCATGCCGTCGCGACACTGTCGCGGCCGTCGCGAATGATGCTGCCCCAGCTCGCTGCCGGCGGCGCAATCCCATAGCCGAGGAACGCCAACCCGGCCTCCACGACGACGACCTGGCCGATGGCCAGCGTCGCGGCGATCAGCATCGGCGTGATCGCGTGAGGCAGGACATGCCTGACGAGCACGCGCGACGGGGCGGCCCCGAGGGCGCGCGCCGCGAGAGTGAAATCCCGCTGTCGCACGCGCCGCACTTCCGCCCGCACCAGACGGCTGGCTCCGAACCAGCCGGTGAGTCCGAGCACCAGTGCCAGCCCGGTCGCGGTGAGCGCGCCCCAGAGGCTCACGATGGCCAGCAGCAGGATGATGCGCGGAATGGCGAGCCCGGTGTCCACGATCCGCATCAGGGTGGAGTCGAGCGCCCCGCCGGCATAGCCCGCGACCGCGCCCCACCCCGTGCCCACCAGTGTGGCAACGAGCACAGCGATGAACGAAATGCCCAGTGACAGCCGGGCACCGTACATCACCCGCGACAGGAGGTCCCGGCTGATCGCGTCGGTTCCGAACCAGTGGGTCGTGGAGGGAGGGCGCGCGCGCGCGCTGAGGTCGAGCGGCAGGGATGGGTCGAACGGCGCGATCCACGGCGCCAACAGCGCGGCGAGCGCCACAATGCCCAGCGCGACCGCCGCCAGAACCGCGGCCGGGTCGCCCAGAATCGCTCGTGCGGGATGGGGCGGCGTCCAGGGCCCCAGTGGCGCTACCGGCGCGTCCGCGAACGCGACGACCGACCCCGGCGTCGCGCTAGGCACTGCGGTGCCGGGGATCGGTGACGGCCTGCGCCACGTCGGCGAGCACACTCCCCAGCACGACGAGGCCGCTTGACAGGAGCACGACCGCCAGCACGATCGGATAGTCGCGATCCTCCACGGCTCGCGCGGCCAGGGAACCCATCCCTGGCCAGGCAAACACCACTTCGACGAACACGGCGCCTCCCAGCAGCGCGGGCACCGCCAGACCGCCGAGCGTGATGATGGGTATCAGCGCGTTGCGCAGCGCATGCCGGAAAACGATGGCACGTCGTGGAACGCCCTTGGCCCGGGCGGTACGCAGATATGCCTCGGTCATCTCCTCGATCAGGGCTGCCCGTTGGTACCGCGAGATTGTCGCCGCGATCAGTAGCGCCAGTGTGCCGGCCGGGAGGACGGCGTGCCGGGCCAGATCGGCCAGGCGCCGCAGTGGTGTGGCAGTGATCGGGAGCGTGGCGTCCCGCAATCCCGAAACCGGGAGGACCTGCCAGACGACCGCGAAGAGCAGCAGCGCGAGCAGCGCAAGCCAGAAGTCCGGAATGGCCGCGATCAGGACGGCCGTTCCGCCGGTCAGTCGATCGAACCAGCTTCCCGGTCGCGCGCCCTGCAGGGAACCCAGCAGGATGCCGCCGGCGAACCCCAGAGTCAGCGCGAGCCCCATGAGCGCGAGCGTTCGTGGAACGTGTTCGGCAAGCACGTCCGCGACCGGCCTGCGGTAGGTGAAGGACACTCCGAGGTCGCCGCGGGCGACGTTCGAGAGGAAGCGGCCGTACTGTTCCGCCAGCGGACGATCCAGGCCGTAGCGGGCTCGCTCGGCGGCACGCATCGCCTCCGTTGCGCGCGGATCCGAGAGCATGTCGTCGAACGGTTCCCCGGGCGCGGCGTGGATCAGGAGAAACGTGAGCGTCGTCGCAAGGAAGACGAGCAGCAGCCCCTGGGCCGAGCGGCGGAGGAGGAAGGTCATGTCGGGGCTAAGATAGGTGCGGGGACCGGGGCGGGGGACGGGGGGCCGGACCCGAAATGCGGCTATGCTTGACCAGCGACCAGCGACGTGAGCCAAAGACGTGAGACCAGAGAGCACGACCTTGGTAGACCGGCAGTGGCGTCTGTTTCACACGCCACCCCTGACGGGCGTCCGGAACATGGGGCTCGACGAGGCGCTTCTGCAGCGTGCCGGCGAGACCGGTGAGTGTGTGTTCCGGGTCTATTCCTGGTCGCGGCCGACCCTGTCCCTGGGACGCAACCAGCTGGCGCGCGGTCGCGTTGATGAGGGCGTCGCGGGTCGATTGGGGGTGGATCTGGTGAGACGCCCAACGGGTGGGCGTGCTCTCCTGCATCATCGCGAAGTGACGTACAGCGTTACTGCGCCCATTGGCCGGGACGAATCGCTCCGGCAGTGGTATGGTGCGGTCAACGTAGTGCTGCTCAACGCACTCCGGTCGCTTGGGGTTCGGGCGGAGACCGCATCGGTAGTAGGGAGAACGCCGACACCGGGAAGCGCCTCCTGCTTTCAGCGTCCGGACGCCGGCGAGATCATCGTCAACGGTCGCAAACTGGTTGGCAGCGCTCTGCTGCGGGAGGGAGCGTCGCTGCTGCAGCATGGATCGATCCTGCTGGGCGACGATCAGGGTCTCCTGGTGGAGCTGCTGCCTCGTGGAGAGGTCGCGCCGGCACCCGCGGGGACGCTGCAGTCCGCGCTCGGTCGCATGCCGGACGTTGGGGAGGTGGCCGGCGCGCTGTTTGCCGCGGTACGAGACGCCGCAATCCGCGACGCCGTGCCTCTGGTCATGGATACGCCACTGCAGGCCGCCGCTCTCGCGGCAACGAAGCGGTACGAATCGGAGGAGTGGACCTACCGACTCTGACGACTGACGACTGACGACTGACGACTGACGACTGACGACTGACGACTGATGACTGTCTCCCACTAACTTTCACCCCCGACTCCACCAATCCCCGGGGAGTTTCGCCGGAACAACTGCAGAGGATTGAATGACCACGACGTTGACCCCGGCCGCGCAGGCCGTTGATCCTGACACGTTCGTTCGTCGCCACCTGGGACCGTCGCCCGCGGAGGTCGCGGCCATGCTCGGCGAACTGGGTTATGGCTCCCTGGATGACTTCATCGAGGCGACGGTGCCCGAGTCCATCCGCGCGAAGACCCCACTGGGCATCGGCCCGGCGCGGACGGAGCACGACGTGCTCGACGAGATCCGCAAGATGGCGTCGAGGAACCGTGTGTTCCGGTCGTACCTGGGCCTCGGCTATCACGACACCCTGACGCCTCCGGTGATCCTGCGGAACATCCTCGAGAACCCCGGCTGGTACACGGCCTACACGCCTTACCAGTCGGAAATTGCCCAAGGCAGGCTCGAGGCGCTGCTCAACTACCAGACGATGGTCATCGACCTGACCGGGCTGCCGATTGCCAATGCGTCCCTCCTCGACGAGGGGACAGCGGCCGCCGAGGCGGTGCACCTGGCGTACGGGGTGAAGGGCCGCGAGGGGAAGGAGACCGTCTTCGTCGACAAGCACTGCCATCCGCAGACCATCGACATCGTGAAGACCCGGGCATGGGCGTCTGGCGTACAGGTCGTGGTCGGGGACGCGCGCACGAAGAAATTCGGCCAGCGGGTGTTTGCGGTCATTGTGCAGTACCCCACGACGGACGGCGCCGTGGTGGACTGGCGCGACGTCGCCGACCGGGCGCATGCAGCCGATGCCCTGGTGATCGCCGCGACGGACCTGCTGGCGCTGAGCCTGCTGGTGCCTCCGGGCGAGTGGGGCGCCGATGTGGTCGTGGGCAACTCGCAGCGGTTTGGTGTTCCGGTGGGCTTTGGCGGGCCGCATGCGGCGTTCATGACCACGCGGGACGAGTTCAAGCGCCTGATTCCGGGCCGGCTGATCGGCGTGTCGCGCGACGCGCAGGGGAAGATGGCGCTCCGGATGGCGTTAGGCACGCGGGAACAGCACATCCGCCGGGAGAAAGCCACGAGCAACATATGCACCGCGCAGGTCCTCCTGGCGGTCATCGCCGGGATGTACGGCGTATGGCACGGCCCCGAGGGGCTCACCCGCATCGCCCGGCGCATCCACCGCATGGCGGTAATGCTGGCGGCCGGGGCCGCTCGCCTGGGTCACGCTGTACCGCACGCCGATTTCTTCGACACGGTTCGCATCGACCTCCAGGGGACCACGGCAGCGCGAGTCATGGGCGCGGCGCGAAAGCTCGGAATCAACCTGCGCAAGGCGAGCGGTACCGGCGTGGTCGTGGCTTTCGACGAGACGGTGGACGAACACGACGTCACCGACGTCCTCGTGGCCCTGAACGGCGGTCACCCGCTCTCCTGGCGTGTCGACGACCTGGCCGGCGAGGTCGATGACCGCTACGACGAGCGCTTCGCGCGGACGAGCGCGTTCCTGACACACCCGGTTTTCCACCGCTACCACGCCGAGCACGAGCTGCTCCGGTACATGCGGAAGCTCGAGTCGCGCGACCTCTCGCTGGTGCACTCCATGATCTCGCTGGGTTCGTGCACCATGAAGCTGAACGCGACGGCGGAGATGATCCCGGTGACCTGGCCGGAGTTCGGCCGGATCCATCCGTTCGCGCCCGCGGCGCAGACCGAGGGGTACGCGGAGCTGTTCCGGACGCTCGAGGCGGATCTGTGCGACATCACCGGGTTCGCGGCGGTATCGCTCCAGCCCAATGCCGGCTCGGCGGGCGAGTACACCGGCCTGCTGGTGATCCGGAAGTACCACGAGTCACGCGGCGACATCCATCGGAACGTCTGCCTCATTCCGCAGAGTGCCCATGGAACGAATCCGGCGAGCGCCGCGATGGCCGGCATGAAGATCGTGGTCGTCAAGACGGGAGCCAACGGCGACATCGACGTGGCGGATCTTACCGCGCGTGCTGCGGAGCATTCCGGCGATTTGGCCGCGCTCATGGTGACGTACCCGTCCACCCACGGCGTCTTCGAGGAGGGGATCGGCGAGATCTGCCGGATTGTGCATCAGCACGGTGGCCAGGTCTACATGGACGGCGCGAACATGAATGCCATGGTGGGCCTGGCGCGTCCGGGTGAGATCGGTGCTGACGTCTGTCACCTGAACCTCCACAAGACGTTCTGCATCCCGCACGGCGGTGGCGGACCGGGGATGGGTCCCATTGGCGTGGCGGCACATCTGGCGCCGTTTCTTCCCGGCCATCCCGTGGTGCCGCAAACCGGACGCCAGGCACTGGGCGCCGTTTCGGCTGCGCCGTGGGGGAGTGCGTCCATCCTGCCGATCTCGTGGGTCTACATCCGGATGATGGGGGGCGCCGGTCTTACCGACGCGACCAGGATTGCCATCCTGAACGCCAACTACATCGCGCACCGGCTGCAGGAGCACTTTCCGGTGCTATACCGGGGGCGGAACGGTCGGGTGGCGCACGAGTGCATCGTGGACCCGCGGGGCGTGAAGGGGACGACGGGAGTCGAGGTGGAAGATATCGCCAAGCGGCTGATCGACTTCGGCTTCCACGCTCCGACCGTGTCGTTCCCCGTGGCCGGCACCCTGATGATAGAGCCCACCGAGAGCGAATCGAAGGCGGAACTTGATCGGTTCTGCGACGCCTTGATTGCCATTCGGGAGGAGATCCGCGAGATCGAAGCTGGAATCCTCGACCGTCAGGACAATCCGCTCAAGCACGCGCCGCACACCGCTGAAGTCGTAGTGTCGGATTCGTGGAATCGGGCGTATTCGCGCGAGAAAGCCGCGTTCCCCGCGCCATGGACGCGCGACCGGAAGTTCTGGCCCGCCGTATCACGCGTAGACAACGCTTACGGCGACCGGAACATCGTCTGCGCGTGCCCGCCGATCGAGGAGTACGTGTAGGGATTTCAGGTCGCGCGTCGCAGGTCGCGGGGGAGCCGCCTTCAGGGCGAAATCCACGTTTGCGGCCGAGGCTCGACCCAGACGGCTGCGACCCTTGACCTGGTGCGTCCCCCTACTGACCGATGTGCTTCGCGTAATCCGCCGCTGACAGGAGTCCGCTCTCGTCGCTGTCCTTCCTGCGGACCTTGATCATCCACCCCTCGCCATAGGGATCGGAGTTCACCAGAGCAGGCTCGCCGTCGAGCCGGGCATTCACCTCGACCACCTCGCCGGCGACCGGGCAGTACAACTCCGAAACGGCCTTCACCGCCTCGATGGTGCCGAACGTGTCGTGCGCGCCGAAGGCCGAACCGGGCTTGGGCAGCTCCACGAAGACCACGTCACCCAGCTGGTCCTGCGCATAATGGGTGACTCCGATGATCACGACGCCAGGGTCGTCGCTGGACTTCACATACTCGTGATCGGCGGTGTAGAGCAGGTCGCTGGGAACGTTGGCCACGGCGCGGTCCGGGTGAGGTTGGTGGCTCGAACTCCGGGGAGGAGATTCGGACTTCAGAGTAGAGAATAGTGGTGTGAGTGACCGCGTCAGTCTACTCCCTGCGACTGCCCGCATTCCCCTGTTCAGCGAGGAGTCTCTTCCACACAGCCAGCGTGTTGCGCTGAAGTTCCTCCAGCGATCCGCCATTGTCGATGACGAAGTGCGCGCGCCACCGCTTCTCCGAGACCGGCATCTGGGCCGCCATCATTCGCCGGGCCTCGTCTTCCGCAATGCCCGTCCGGGTCGTCAGGCGTTTCAGGCGGATGTCTTCCGGCGCGTCCACCAGCACGATGCGGTCCATTTCCTTCTCGAGGCCGACCTCGAAGAGCAGCGGAATGTCGGCCACCACGACGGCGTCGCCGCGGGCTCGCGCTGCGGCGACCTGCCGGTCACGGAGTCGCCTCACTTCCGGATGGACCAGGGCGTTGAGCGCAGCGAGTTGCGCGGGATCTGCGAAGACGACGCGGCGTAGCGCCGCGCGATCCAGCGAGCCGTCCGGCAGCAGCACACCGCCCCCCCAGCGCTCCAAGATGGCAGCCAGCGCCGGCGATGAAGGTCGGACCGCCTCGCGAGCGAGCTGGTCGGCGTCGACGACGGTGGCACCGAGGTCGTGCATGATGCGCGCGACTTCGGACTTGCCGCTGGCGATGTTTCCCGTCAAGCCGACAAGGATCAAGCTGGGGACCGGAATTGGGAGACACGCTCCCGCCGGGCAGGGGGCGGATACCCTGAGATTAAGGAACACCACGTTGCCGGGGCAACGCCCTGTGGGAGCGGAGCGGTTCATGACCGCGAGGACCAGGAAGCAGGTCGAGCATCCAGCACTCACCACTCAGGCCAGATCGCTGAGTGCTCAGTACTGGGTGCTGGAACTGGGTGACAAGTGCTGGCGCTGGGGTTTGGCTCAGCACCTGCTCCAGGACCAGGAAGCAGGTCAAGCATCCAGCACTCACGACTCAGGCCAAATCTCTGAGTGTTCAGTACTGCGTGCTCGAACTGGGTGACACGTGCTGGCGCTGGGGTTTGGCTCAGCACCAGCTCCAGGACCAGGAAGCAGGTCGAGCATCCAGCACTCACGACTCAGGCCGGCTGCCTAGCCAGGCTCCTGCTCCCTCCCGGGCCACTCTGCCGGGTGATCTGTGGCACCACGGCCTCCCTCCTCATTCCTCACTCCTCACTCCCCAGCAGCTATCTTTTGAATCCCGGGGCCCACCAGAGACGTCACCCCTACCACTCTTCCTCTGTGTCCGATCTCCTGACCGCGCCTGAAGTGACAGAGGCGCGGCGCCTGGCGGAGTATGAGGCGCTGGTCCGACGGCAACTCGAGTTGATGGGCGAAGACCCTTCGCGGGCCGGGTTGATTCGCACTCCGTCCCGTGTGGCGCGAGCCATGGAGTGGCTCACGCGAGGCTACGACGTCAGCGTGCGTGAGGCCGTCGGTGAAGGCGTCTTCGAGGATCCGCACGACAACATGATCATGGTGCGCGACGTCGAGCTGTACTCGATGTGCGAGCACCACCTGCTGCCGTTCTACGGCAAGGCGCATGTGGCGTACATTCCCGACGGCCGCATCCTGGGGCTCTCCAAGATCCCCCGCATCGTCGAGACGTTCGCCCGACGACTGCAGGTACAGGAGCGCCTGACGAGCGAAATCGCCGAAGCGATTCAGGAAGTCGTGCAGCCCCGCGGCGTCGGCGTGGTGATCGAGGCCCGCCACCTCTGCATGATGATGCGGGGGGTGGAGAAGCAGAACTCCATGGCGATCACCTCGGCCCTGCTGGGCGAGTTCCGCGACGACGGGAAGACCCGCGACGAGTTTCTTCGTCTGGCCCACCAGGGTGGGTAACGGGTAATGGGGACGGCGAATGGCTGACGCGACCCCCGACCCTTAACCCTTGATCATTACTCCTCTTCGCCGCGCGCGCCGTCCTGCATCAGTCCGGCGATGACGTACTCGGCGCCTCCACGCTGGCGGAGCTGAGACGGAGTGGCGTGCAGGTAACGCTGGCAGGTGTTGCGGAACGCGCTTCCCGAAGGGAAGTCGAGGGCCAGGGAGACCGCGTCGGCCGAGCGCAGCGGATCCTCGAGGAGTTGCGCCGCGACAATCAGCCGTCCCCAGGTGATCAGACGGCGCGGCGGCGGGAATCCCGCCTCCGAGAGCCGACGCACCAGTGCGCGACGCCCCAGTGAGAGCGAGCGTGCCAGAATCTCAGGTGTCAGGCGCTCGTGTGCGCGCGTCACGACGATCAGCACGGCGTCGCGGACCAGCGGGTGCACACCGGCAAAGAGCGTCTTCAGCTTGGAGGCGACGGAGCGCGCCTCTGCCTGTTCCAGAAGCGCAGCGAAACGCTCCGGGGCATCGTCCCGATCGGCGATAACCAATCCGTCGATTCCGGCTCGTCCGGCGTCGAAGAGATCGCGTACCCGGTCGTGGCTTCCGACCGTCACGTACGCCACGGTGATGAGACGCGGAAAGAGCCGACGGAGTTGCCGGACCGGTTCCAGTCCCATGTCCCCGGACGCGTAGAGGTCGAATACCGCCGTGGAAACCGGTTGCGTCTCGCAGATACTCTGCAGCTCCCCCCAGTCATGACAGGGAGAGATCTGGTGACGACCCCGGATGGCGGCCTGCAGTCGCCTGAGTCGGTCGGGATCGGGGAGCAGCGCCGCGATGATGCTCATTGAGCTGGCAGGCAGTGAGACTGTTGCACTCAGGCAAGACTGGTGGCGCGACATGAGCGTCACGCCGGCGGGGCTCTTCCTCACATTGTGATTGTCGCGGCGATTCCCGAGGCTGCCGGATCGGGGCAGACGTGGCGATTGTCACCCGGTGCCATCGGCACAAAACGGTCGAACTTCGTGGCACGTCCCCCCGCGTGACAGCAACGGTCGGTGACGTGACGGCCCTGCAACCTGGCGCACAGGAAGAGCGGTCATGGTGGACTCTAACCGGTTACCCGGCAGCGACTTGAGCGCTCGTGACGCGGTCTCGCGGGACTCGTCGTATCAGTTGAATAGAGGCACTCACGCTGGTTAGTGGTACCGCCCGCGTAAGGGCGGTGCCTGCCATTTGCGAACGGAGCTGACGTGCATCAAAGGCGCTCGGGATACACGCTGGTCGAAATGCTCATTGTTGTCGTCGTCCTGGGTGGCCTGGCGCTGTTCTCGCTCCCGAAGTTCAATGGGCTCGTGGAGCGGAACAACATCACCGCCGCGCGGCAGGAAATCGCGGCGGCGGTCGCAACCGCGCGAGCTGCCGCCATCCAGAAGGGCAGCACGGCGACGGTGTCGCTCAACGGCGGGTTGTTGACCGTCACGGTCGTGAACGCGGGAGGCGGCGGGAGCACCACGCTCGTGGGTCCGAAGCCGCTCAACACGACCTACGGTGTCACCATTACCACGAATGCCGCGGCGGACACGGCCATGACGTTCGACCTGCGCGGCTTTGCCCGCCTGGGATCCACCGGCATAGTCCGGATCGCCGGCACGTCACGCCGGGATTCTCTGTGTCTCACGACGGCGGGCCAGATCATGCCGCGAGGTTGTTCATTATGACGATACGGCGCAGACGACTGCGATTGCGGGCTCGCCAGGGCATGACGGTGATCGAGGTGATCATCGCCATGATGCTCCTGAGTTTCGGGCTGCTGGGACTGGCCGGCTTCTCGCTCGCGGTGTCGAGGCAGTACAACTCCTCGACAATGCAGGAAACGGCAGCGCTCACCGTTCAGTCGCGCTTCGATTCGGTCGCGTCCATCCGGTGCCAGGCCCTCGCGCCGAGCGGCACGCAGACGGGGACGGCGGTGGCTCGCGGCGTCACGGAGCAGTGGGTCATTGCCGACGGGAACGACATCAAGATCATCACCGATACAGTGCGTTTCGCACCGCGGACGCGTCCCCTCGTCTACCGGAGCATCATACCATGCCGCGATTGACCGGCTCGGGCGACCGGCGTGGCATGACGCTCGTGGAACTGCTGGTGACCATGATCCTGGTGGCCATCATCGGATCGGCGATGACGCGCGTGCTGGTGAAGCAACAGCAGTATTACCGCGACGCCGCTGCCACGGCCGACGCCAAACGCGAATTGCGACTGGGGGCCACGGTGCTTCCCGCCGAGCTGCGGTCTATCTCCAGCTCGGGTGGCGACGTGCTGGTAATGAGCGAGAGCGAGATTACGATGCGGGCCTACATCGGCTCCTCGATCGTGTGCGAGCGCACGGCCGCCGGTGACCGGTTCTGGGTCCCGCCGACGGACCTCGCGCACCAGACGCTCACGACCTTCGTCAGTCGGCCGGAAGTGGGGGATACGATCTTCGTTTTCAACGAGAATGACCTCAGGGGCGCCGAAGACGACCAGTGGGAGAAACGCGTCATCGCGTCCCTGGATAACTCGTTAGCGGGGTGCGCGGGCGCGCCGTTCACCGACCCGGCGTTTGACGTGGGGAAGGCTCGCATCCGGTACCACATGAATACGGCTCTCCCCGATTCCGTGAAGACCGGCGCGGTCGTTCGATTCTCCCGGCCGGTGCGATACAAGATCTATCAGGAGAGCAGTGGTACCTGGTACCTCGGCCTTCAGGAGTATCGCTCCGGCGCGTGGCAGTCGCTTTCGCCGCTCGCCGGCCCGTATCGTCCCTTCGCTTCCGGCGACGCGAACCCCAGCGGGCTGCAGTTCCGGTACTTCGACACGCTGGGGGTTCGCATCACGAACATGGCGCAAACCAGCAGCGTCGCACGCGTTGACGTCTATCTCCGCACGAACGCCGGCGTTTCAGCCATCACCGAACGGCAGGGCAACACTCTGCGCGACTCGGTCCTGATGCGCGTCGGCATCCGCAACTATCGGTGAGGCCCACCATCATGCAGACCCAGACTGAACGCGACGCCGTTCCCACAGCGCTCGAGGGCACCGACCGGAAGGGGATCGCATTGATCACCGCCCTGTTCGGGATCGTCGTGCTCGCCATCATGATGTCCGGGATCCACTTCACGTCGACGCAGGAATTCCGCGGGACGCGCAACGCGCTTGTCGAACAGCGGTCGTTCGCCGTGGCCGAGTACGGTCTGAACAGTGAGATCTCGAACTGGGATCGCGGGCGCAACATACCCGAGGCCTTCCCGATCGGGACCATCGACTCCAACCAGGTCTACGTCGCCTCGGGTGACACGGCGTGGGTCAAGGTCACCCGCCTGACCGACAACACCTTCTGGGTGGTTTCAGACGGCCGGGCGAGCATCGGGAACGCCAACCTCGAGGCGCGGCGGCAGACGAGCGCCTACGTACGGATCGCGTATCCGTCCATCACACCCAAGGGTGCCATCACCGCCGCGGGCGACGTCCGACTGCAGGGCAGCGCGCTGGTGGACGGCGACGATACCGTGCCAGCGGGTTGGTCGGACTGCCCGGTCACGCCGGCGGCTACCGTGCCTGCTATCGTCGTGCCCCCGACCTCCACTGTTACATACAATCCGTCGAACATAGGATCGACGCCTGAGGTGGAATACGACCCCGCGGCGGCAGACTCCAATACCTACGTGCGGTACGGTTCGGAGAACTGGATCACCCTCACCTCGAACGCCGACATCAAGCTTTCCGGCGGGAACTACAACAGCGACATCGAACCGGTGGGCACGGCGACCACCTGCGACAAGTCCTCCGACTGGAACTGGGGTGAGCCCCTTCGCCCCGGCGCCGTGATTGGCTGCTACGGTTACTATCCCATCATTTACGCGAGCGGGTCGCTGCACCTCAATGGGAACGGCTACGGGCAGGGCATCCTGCTTGTCAACGGCGACCTCGAGATCAACGGCAAGTTCGAGTTTTACGGCCTGGTAATCGTTCGCGACGACGTCACCAAGGGAAACGGAACCGCCAAGATCCACGGTGCGCTCTACGCCGCCAACCTCACCCTGGACACCTCACTATCGTGGGTCACCGGTAACCAGGACGTCTACTACTCCAAGTGCGCCGTGGAGACGGCGCTGGCAGGATCGGCCATCCTGGTGCGAGTCACGCAACGGCACTGGGCCCAGGTGTTCTAGACCCGAATTCTGCTACGCACCGGCGTCCACATTTGAGCAATCGAGAGCGGGCGCGTCGGCTGTGGCCGGCGCGCCCGCTCTCTCGTTGCCTTCCGGAATGGGCCCGAACGGCTGGACCGCGAGGTTAGTCGCGCCGGTGATCACTCGAGTCAGCCGCTGAACGCGTCCACGCTCATTCCTTACGCTTCCCGGGCCGCTCACGCTTCGCGTTGCGCAGCCGTTCGCCCCGGGCAGCCCATTCCTCCCCTTCACGGGCGGCGCGGGGCATTCGATCGATACTGTCGCGGCGCGGGCCGCGCGGCCCCTCGTTCCGTCCAGGCCGTCCTCCCTCGGCGGAGCCCCTCGCTTCCGGCGCGCGCGATCCGGGCGGACGGGCCCCCGGTCCCCTGGCGCCGCCCTTGGAGTCCGGGCGCCCGAATCGGCCGCCGGCCGGTCGCTCGGCGGGTCCCCGTCGATCGGGTCGTTCGACCTTGACGTCCCGTCGATCGCGCCGACCCGCCTGAGGACGATCGCGGAAGGTCCCCTCTGATCGCAGCGGCGGGCGCGCGCCGGATCTGGTGAGGGGCTCGTCACCAGCCGCAGGTTCCGGTGCGGGCCGTCGCGCTCTCGGCTTCCGCTGCTCGCGATCCAGGAGAACGGCCGCCGCCGCGGCAACCTCCACCGGATCGAGGTCGGCGAGCAGGGGCTCCATCACCGGCATCCAGGGGATGTGCGCCCCACTGGCGACAGTCTCGCGCAACGTGTCGCGCAGGGCATCGAGCGCCGTCCGCGCCGCGGCCGAGCCTACACTCCAGCTCAGCGGTGTCGCACCGCCGCCGCTGACGACGCGAAGGGCACCGACGCGGTCCGGTTCCACGATGGCGACTACGTCCGCCGCTTTTGTGGCGATGCCGCTGAGAGCTTCCGCCGAGACATCCTCCAGGAGCACGACAAGGGAGACCGCGTCGGCGGGGACGCCCCTGACAACCTGAATGGCCGGGTCACCTGGACCGGCTCCCAGTGACCACGCAGCGCTTCGGGCAGCCTCCATTCCGGCGTCACTAAAGGCGACGAGCGCGGTCGTAGCGGGATCGAAGGAGTCGAGCACCGATCGGAGGGCGGAAACGCGCTGTGCCTGACCAGTGGCGACGAACCGCAGTGCAACAGGCGGTGCCACATCGCGAACCGTGTGATCCACCCTGCGGGCTCGCCACATGACGCGATCCAGAAACTCCTCCACGCTGGAGTCGCGCCGAGCCACGACCGCTACGCGGTCCGCGGAGCGGGGCACTTCGGCAATGACACTCTCCAGGTCCTGGATGCGATCGGCGGCAAGCAGTTCTTCGGGCCATAGCAGAACCAGGATCCTGAGGTCTGCGAGATGGAGACGCGATTCGCGCAGCAGCAGTGCAAGCTCCGACGGTGCAGCGGCAACGGCCGGCGGTCCGGCGGCGAGCTGGCGCCGTCCGCGGACTGCCGCAGTGACTGGCGTGAGCGGCGTTCCTGACGCGCCGATCGAGTCGGCTCTTACCTGCGCGAGTCGCAGCGCATCGTCCGAGGTTGGCGCGATGATCAGTACCGTCGGAGATCCCGCCTCGGGCTGTCGGTCCAGCACGGCGGCCAGCAGCAACATGGCGTCGCCGTGATTCCTGTCCTGAAAATGCACCACGCAGTGGCTGCGCGTCGTCGCGGCAGCGTCGCGGGTCCCGGGCTCACCCATGAATTCCATCCGTTGTCAAAGCGCTCCCACCGGCACACCATTACGGCGGGTGGGGGACGGAAAACTAGCAGGTACCGCTTCGTTCAGCGATTCAGCCGTCCTGGGCCAGGGGCTCGGGTTTCAGGGTTGACGGGGACTGGCGCAGGATTCACCGGGAGCGCATGCCATTGACGTACACGACGTCGAGCAACGTCTCACAGCTGAAGGAGTCGGCGACGATCGCCGTCTCGCAACGGGCGCGCGCGCTCAAATCCGAGGGTCGCCAGGTCATCGATCTCGGCGCCGGAGAGCCGGACTTCGACACGCCGGAGTTCATCCGCCGGGCGGCACAGCGGGCGCTGGATGAAGGCGCCACGAAATACACGGCGGTCGAAGGTATACTGCCGCTTCGTGAGGCGATTGCGGCGCAGGCAGCCGGAGAGAACCGCGCGGAGCAGGTGGCTTCCTCTGACGTCGTTGTCACCACGGGCTCGAAGCAGGCGCTGTTCAATGCCTGTTTCGCGCTGTTCGGAGAGGACGATGAAGTACTCGTGCCCACGCCCGCGTGGACCAGCTACTACGAAATGGTCGAGCTGGCGCGCGCCCGCGCCATCCCGGTGGTTGGGTCGCCGGCGCGAGGGTTCAAGGTCACGCCGGCGGACCTGAACCGACACGCCACGGAGTTCACGCGCGGCGTCATGCTCAACTCGCCCTGCAACCCCACGGGTTCCGTGTACCGTCCGGAGGAACTCGCGGCGATCGTGGATCTTGCGGCGCAACGCGGCTGGTGGCTGATCAGCGACGAGATTTACCGGCGCATCTGCCATGACGGACCGGCCACCGGCGTTCTGTCGGTGGCTGGCAGCCGGGCGCGCGTGGTGGTCATAGATGGCATGGCCAAGGCGTATGCCATGACGGGTTGGCGCATCGGCTGGGCCATTGCACCCGCGGCACTCGCGAAGACACTCACCGCGCTGCAGTCACACACGACGTCCAACGCCACGACCGTTGCACAGCACGCGGCGCTCGCCGCGCTGCGCGAGCACGACGAGGCCGAGGCGGCGATCGCGCGCATGGTCGGCGAGTACCGGCGCCGGCGCGATGCCGCACTGGCCGTGTTGTCGGCCGGTGATGGTCCCGAAGTGGTTCCGCCGGACGGGGCTTTCTATCTGTTCATCGACGTGCAGGACACTGCGCCGGACAGCGAAGATGCCGGATCGCTGTTCGCCGCGCGGCTTCTGGAAGAGCACGGTGTCGCGGTCGTTCCGGGCGCCGCGTTTCGCGCCCCGGGCTGGATTCGCGCGTCGTATGCAGCGAAACTGGATGAGGTCGTTGAAGGCATGCGGAGGATCCTCGCCTGCCGCAAAGCGATGCGGTGAGTCCCGGATGAGCAGGTCGCCCTCTGCGGTGAGGCGATTGATGGTGCGTCGTGGAGATGATGGAACGCCAGGATGCGTGCTCCAGATTGGCGGCACCGACAGGGAGGCGCTGTGACCATACCACTGGAAATCGAATCCGGCGTTGCCGCGATGGCGGGCGTCCGGTATCGCTGGGACGAGGACACCGACATTCTGACTGCGGAAGTCGGCGAGCGCGGGGGCGCCGGAGCACGCACCTTGAGCGTCGATGTGGAGGGGAGTGACGGCTCGTGGCTGATTTTCGACGTCGCTGACGGCCGACTTCGTGGTGTCGAGGTTGCGGTCTGGCCCACGGTGCGCAAACGTTCCGACCTCGCTCCGCCGCCGGCGGTCGAATCGGTTACCGTCCGGCTCGGTCCAAGGAATGGCGACCGCGTTTCGGCCGTGGAAGTCGACACTCCCGTGTCGGCGGAGTCCGACCGGGCGGAACGGGTGCTGCATTTTCGACTCGGCACCGCCCGGCAGGTGAGGACGGTGCGCGTCGCGCACGAATTGCTGTTGGACATTGACAGCCGGGGCCGGCTGGCCGGACTGTGGCTGCTGGATGTTCCTCCCTTTCCAGGCGACCAGTGATCACTACCATCGTTCTCGTTCGCGCCGACCCGCAGCGTATCCCGGAAACGGCGCGGGAACTTGCCGGCATCGACGGCGTGCAGGAGGTGTACTCAGTGTCCGGGGAGTGGGATCTCGTCGTCATCGTGCGGGTGCCGGAGTATCAGCGCATCGCCGAGGTCGTGACTGAGAAATTCCCGGCGGTGAAGGGGATCGAGCGCACCCAGACACTGACCGCGTTCCGGGCCTACTCGCGCAACGACCTGGAACAGGCTTGGGACATCGGGGTCGGCTGACGGGGTGACACCTCCCAGGACGCTGAGGAACCTGGGCCGCGCGGTGCGACAGGCGCTGGCCCGTCCGGCTGACAATGGAACGCCGTTCGCGCCGCTGGATCTGAGCGGGCTGATCGCCGAGCCGCCGCGATTGCGCGACACGGTGGTCATTGAAGCTCCGGCGCTGTCGGCCGTGCCGGTGACCGGCCCCGCCGTAGTGGGCTTTACCGCGTTCCTGGACGGCACGCAGACCAGCCACGTGGTGGATTACGCTGGGACCGTGCCTGTTGTCGCCGGGCGGACAGCGGCGGTGGTTCGCATCCGCGTGGACCGACGCCTGACGACCTGGGGCGATGGGGCCCGGACCGACGTTCGTCTGTATGCACCGGTCCAGCTGCTGCCGGAGCGAGTCCGGACCGATCTGGAGGCGGCGGGTCTGTCGATCCGTGATACGCTGCGCCCCAACGAGGACGTTTCAGCCCATCCGATCGAGCTGATGCGCCGGGCGGTGGACGCCGTAAAGGACGACCGGGAGGTTCTGGAGCGAGAGCTGGCGGAGCTATGGTCGGCGACGATGTCCGCGCCGCTATACGTCGACGGCGGACTCCCGTCCGGCGCGCGGGCGTCGGTCTCACCCTGGTGCGTAGGCGTCGTGAAGAGCCATCATACGATCTACGTGCCGGCGGGCGGGCTACCGCTCGTGATGGGGTTACGCGAGGGCGAGCGTACCACCGCGACGCTCATTGACCGCACGTGGGGACCGCAGGTGGTGAGCTGGTACCTGCGTCTGCGGGAGCCGCCGTCGCACGACCCGTTCCTGGGGCTGGTGCGGGTGGAGGTGGCCCGCACATCGGGTCTCGAAGAACGTGACGCCCTGGCCCACCGGGCGGACGAAGTCAGCCGCTGGATCCTGGCCGAACGGGCACCGCTGTCGCTGCCGGACGCGCGCTGGGACCGCATGGTGTACGGGATTCGGGATTGTGAGGAGTATCTTCGCGCTACAACCGGCTGAGTGTTGAGTGCTGGGTGCTGGAACTGCTCCCTGGAACTGGGGCTGGGGCTGGATGCTGGGTGCTGGGTGCTGGGTGCTGGGATGCTGGATGCTGGATGCTGGATTGCTGGATGCTGGGTGCTGGGTGCTGGATTGCTGGGTGCTGGATGCTGGATGCTGGGTGCTGGCGACAGCGGGAGCGCAAGCCGATCCAACGGCGCCGGAATACCCGGCTCCCTGGCGCGGAAGCCGTCCTGCTTTCCGACGTGTACCAGTCGTGATCCGCTGCTCCGGGATCGTGCCTCCGTTTCCGGCGGTCAACGTGGGGTGGATCAGCACCGAAAGGCGTCCAGCAGACAGCAACCGGCGGGGGTCGCTACTGCGCTCTCATGGTCACCGCAGGATCCACTGCGGCGGCACGTCGCGCCGGCAGCCAGCTGGCCGCGAGCCCGATGGCGGCCATCATCGTCGCGACTCCCACCAGTGTGACCGGGTCGCCTGGCGTGACGCCGAACAGCAGCCCCTGGATCAACCGTGTTGCGATCAATGAACCGCCGACGCCCAGCAGCAATCCGATCCCGAGCAACACGCCGCCCTCGGCCAGCACCATGCGCTGCACCCGCGTGGAGTCAGCGCCCAGGCTCATCCGGATGCCGATCTCGTTGGTCCGCGAGTTCACCGAAAAGGCGAGTACGCCCGCGATGCCCACGGCCGCGATGATGACCGCCAGCGCACTGAAGGCCGACACCAGCACGGCATTCAGCCGCCGCGGAGCTACACTTTGGTCCTTGATCTGCGAGACGGTGAGCACGTTCTCGATGGGATCCTGCGGCGCGATGCCGCGCACGACGCGAGTGGTGGCCGGCACGAGCGACGAGGCCTCACCTTCTGCGCGAATCACGAATCCGCCCGTGAACGCGACTTCCTGCGCGAACGGCTGAAACACCACGGGGAGCGGCTTCGCATCCAGTCCGCCGTCGCGGGTGTCGCCCACGACACCGATGACCGTACGCCAGTCGCCGCTGACAGGTATGAAGCGCAGGACGTCGCCCGTCCATGCGACGCGCCGGTTGATGGGATCGCCATCGGGGAAGAGCGTCCGGGCCAGCGTCTCGTTGAGGATCACGACACGCGCCGCACTGTCACGGTCGGTGGTCGTGAAGGTCCGTCCCTTGCGCAGCGGGATCCCCGCGGCCCGGAAATAGTCCGGATCTGCCGTGCGGAACTCGGCGCGGGGCATGGGCTCACCGGTGGCCAGCGTGCGGCCCTCGGCCTTGACCTCGAGCTGGAACCCCGACGTGCGCAGCGGCATGACCGAACCCAGTCCGACCGTGGACACGCCCGGCAACGCACCCACTTCCAGCCTGATCCGATCGTACAATGACTTCGTCTCCGCGTCGCTCCGCGGGCCGGCCGAGAGCGGGACCTCCATGGTGAGGACCTGTTCCGCACGGAGGCCGGCGTCCACATCGGAGAGTTCCAGCATCGTGCGCGTGAGCAGTCCGGCGCAGGTCAACAGGACGACGGACACCGCCACCTGCGCGACGACCAGCCCGCGTTGCAAGCGCTGCCGCTGGAGACTTCCCGACGTGCGATTCACCCCCGATGCCACCCAGGTGCCGAGTGAGCCTTCGCGAGCCAGTCGGGGGGCCCAGGCCAGCAGGATCGCGACAACCACCGTCACGAGCATGGTGAAGCCGAGGACCATGCCATCGAGACTGATCTCACCGGCACGCGGCGAGTAACGCTCCGCCAGCGCGACAAGAAGGCCCAGCCCGGTGCGTGCGAGGACCAGCCCGACCGCCGCTCCCGCGAACGCCAGCAACAGGTTCTCGACGAGCAGGAGCCGCCGCAGCCGGCCGACGCCTGAGCCTAACGCCGCGCGGACCGCAAGTTCACTGTCTCGGCGCACCGTGCGCATGAGCGTCAGATTCGCCACGTTTGCCGCCGAGATGATGAGCACGAAGGCTGCAGCACCCATGAGCAGCCAGAGCGTGAGTCTGGCGCGCTCGCCCAGCACCTCGCGAAAGGGAATCACCGACACGCGATATCCCGAGCCCGGGTCGTAGGAATCCACAAACTCCGCCTGCACCCGCTGCCGGATGGATGCCACCTCGGCCCGGGCCTGTTCCACCGTGGCGACCGGTGAGAGGCGTGCGATCATTTCCGTCATGCGGTGCGTGCGGCCATGCACCATCAGAGCGCTGGTGTGATGCTCGCTGATGACCATGTTCATGATCGCGTCCATCCGATTGGGGAAGTACGGCGCTGGCTGCACCACCCCGACCACCTCGACGTTGCGACCGTCCACGCGTACCAGGCGGCCCACGATGGCGGAGTCGCCGCCGAACCGCCGCTGCCAGTAGTCATGTGTCAGCACCATGACCGGCGCCACGCCCGTGCCGTCGTCGCCGGCGTTGAGCGCGCGACCCAGCTCGGGGCGGAGTCCCATCACGTCGAAGTAGTTGCCCGTCACCAGGCCGACGTTGATACGGACGGCGTCGCTCTCGCCCAGCAGCGTAAAGGCCATCTGCGAATACTCGGCGATGCCGTCGAGGGTTTTCGCGCTGCTGCGGAAGTCGAGGATCTCGGGTACGGAGAACAGGATGTTCTCGCCGCCAGGTCCGTTGATCGTGTGCCGCAGGTACAGGAGGCGATCGCCGTCGCGATGCGGCAGCGGCCGGAGGATCACCCCTCGCACCACACTGAAGATGGCCGTGTTCGCGCCTATTCCGAGCCCCAAAGTCAGGATGACCGCGATGGCGAATCCCGGGGCACGGGTGAGTGTGCGGATGGCGTAACGAAGTTCAGTCAGCATGGGTCAGATCCTGTCTGGTGTCGGCTCGTCCGCAAATTAGGCGGATCGCGGCCGGTCGTTTAGGGGTTGGCGAGGACGGGCGAGGTGACCGGGGGGCAGGATGATTGGGACTCCGGCGGCTCGCTGGGCAGGCAGCGGTCCCCGACCGGTGGCCGGACGATCAGGCTGAACCGGTCGCTCG
>DASWGU010000283.1:0-3850 GCA_036393555.1 Gemmatimonadaceae bacterium | reverse complement strand
CCAGCAGGTCGAACTTCAGCCCGGACCTGAGTCCCAGGTACCAGCCGGTGCTCGCCGCCATCGCGGTTGACGATCAAGGGAAGTTGCTGGTGCGGCGGACTGACACCCCGCCCCTGGCTCCATTCTTCGACCTCTTCGACGGTGACGGGACGGCGCTCGGCACGATACAGGGAAAGGGCCGGATCGTCGGCATACCGCTCATCGTGGCCAACCGGGCATACGCCGTCGTCCTGGACGAAGACGATGTCCCCTTCGTGGTGCGCGCCGCCATCCGATAGAAACCCGAATGACTGCGCTCCTGCCCCAGCCACCGTTCCAGGTGCGATTGCTCATTGAACTCGCCAGGCCTGACGATGCGGGGGCGATTGCTGCGATCCGCGTGCGTGCCGCGGAAGACCTTACCGAGCGCTTCGGCGGCGGGCACTGGTCGTCGCTCGCCTCCGAGAAGAACGTGGTATCGGGCATGCGTACCGGCCGCGTCGTTGTCGCGCGCCGGGGAGCAACCGTCGTCGGGACGCTCAGCCTGCAGACGAAGAAGCCCTGGGCAATCGACACGACCTATTTCACGCAGAGTAGTGCTCCATGGTACCTCACCAACATGGCGGTCGACCCGTCGCAGCAGCGGAAGGGTGTCGGTCGTGAACTCATGGTTGACGCGGAGCGGTTCGTCCGCGAGTGGGGTGGCGACGCCATCCGTCTGGACGCCTATGACAGTCCGGCGGGCGCGGGGAGCTTCTACGCGCGGTGCGGATATCGCGAGGTGGGTCGGGTTACGTATCGGGTGGTGCCGCTGGTTTACTACGAGCGAGTGGTGAGTGAGGAGAGCGGAGTGAGGAGTGAGGAGTGAGGAGGGAGGAGGGAGGAGGGAGGGGCGGTGCTGCCGAACGCAACCAGTAAGCCAGCAGCGCATCCTTTGCACTGCCCTGACTGTTTCAGATGGCCAGGCCACACCCGGCGCCGGCACAAGCATGATCACGGTTGCGAACGGGGCGCCGAGTCCCCCCTCCTCACTCTTCACTCTTCACTCCTCACTCCTCACTCCTCACTCCTCACTCCTCACTCCTCACTCTTCACTCTTCACTCTTCACTCTTCACTCTTCACTCTTCACTCTTCACTCTTCACTCTTCACTCCTCACTCCTCACTCCTCACTCCTCACTCCTCACTCCTCACCCGCAGCCCGCAAGCCGGATGGCCGCGATGCGCGTGGAATAGCTCGCCGCTCCCGGCCTCAGGTAGTCCCCCACGTACCAGATCGTGCAGTCGTCGGAGGGATCCACGGCGGTCTGGGTGTAATCTTCCCAGCGGAGCGTCGTCGTTTGCGCGGCGGCGCCGTCGACGAGCACGAGTTCGCGCAACGTCAATCGACCCAGCGGATCGTTGGCCAGCCGCGCGGCGATTCGCTGTCCGGCAAAGTGCGGTGTGCCGCCGAATGAGTAGCCGATGGCGAGGTTGCCGGTGCGGTCCAGGGCCGGACTCGCCATCCACCGATAGAAGCTGTCCGGCGCGTACGTCCCCTGCTGGCGGAGCATGAGGGAGCGATCGGCGGTCACGTCGAACTCGTACCAGCGCACGCCGCCGGCCGCGGCCTCGGTGTTCACGGAGTGAACCGCGACGATGGACTCGCGCGCACCGAGGTTCCGGTACACCACGCGCGCCATGAGCTTGTCGCCCTGGGCGTCGAGCCGGCGCTCGGTTCCCGGCTGGGGGACGCAGTTGGTCAGCTGACCGCCACAGAGATAGTGATACGGTGCAACCGGCACCTTCATGGGCCCGCTCAGTCTGGTGTTCGCGGGCCGATTCCAGTCGACATGAAACTGCCAGACGTAGACGCCGTCGTCGTTCAGGTCGTCGCGGAGTTGCGTGCCTCCGGTGGCGAGCATGGGGTTGGGTGCGCCTGCGGGCGGGAGACGAGTGCCATCCAGGTCGGCGTTGTTGAGGAAATTGGCGCCATCGACGATCAGGCATTGCTCCGTCGCCGGTTCGCCGCGAAGCATCCGGTTCCGGTCCACCACGCACGCGTGCTTCTGAATGACGTCGTCGCCGGTGCTGGTGGGCACGTAGTAGCCGTCCGGCCAGACGGCCGGGCGAGGATAGTCGGGGAAGAGTGGGCGCAGGAATTCGTACCGGTACCAGGTGCCTAACGGGTCAGGTGAGGTGCTGACCGCATAGCACATCGAGTAGGGGCCGGTGTCTGGTGGTGGGGCCGGCGCTGCCCCACGGCCGGCGCGGCCGCCGCGACCCGGTGTCGTCGTGTCGCGCGGCGGCACGAACAGCCGTGCTGGCCCTGCGGGCTGGCCGGTCACGCCGGCCGGTGCCGGATAGGCTCGCGGGGAAGCGCTCCACTCCGGCGGCTGGTCGGGCCGCGCCGTGGCACGACGGAATATCGGCATGACCAGAAGCCAACGGTCGGCGAGCTGGTCGTACCGCACGACCGCGTCACCGTTGTTCCGCGCCTCGCACGTGCCCGTGAATCCGTTGAACAGGGTGTTCGTCGGCACGGCACCGTAGAGCACCATGCCCGTGCTTTCGAAACGGGATCCCTTCTTCGTGAAAATCGCGAGTCGCGAGTTCACGGTCTGCATGATGTGGTCCGGCCCGACGGCCAGGCTGTTGTCCGACGGGTTGCGACCGGGCGACGCTCCCTGCGGCCCCTCGAATCCGACGCCAAGCCCGTCGAAACCGGCCACCAGCTCCGGGGACGGTCGCGAGCCGGGTTCCCGTTGCTCGACCGCGGCGCCGCCTGCGCTGCGTGGTGAAAACGCCGGCTTTCCGCCCCCCTGCTGCGCGACACCCGGAGCGCTCACTCCGGGCGGGCAGTCTCCCCGGCAATCGGCGGGTCCTTCCGCGCCGATGAGCAGCGCCAGGAGCGGCGCCGACACGTCACGCCCGACCGCGTGCCTGACGATAACCTCGTCTCGGCGCGGCGGTTCTCCCCTGGGCACGACGCAGGACAGGTACACCGTGGTGAGCGCAACCAAAGCGCCGGGACGTCGGTTCACAGATCGGGCCTTGTGTGCATTCCGGGGAAGTAGACGGATAGGAGCCGGACCCGCACCCCTCTCACCTCTGACCTGGGTGCTGGGTCCTGGTGCTGAATACTGGGCTGGGTCCTGAACCAGTCCCAGCCCCAGTCCCAGGAAGCAGGTCAAGCACCCAGCACTGACGACTCAGCCTGCCTCCTCAGCCGACCACTGACCTGATGACCTGCCCTGATGACCTCTGCCCTCAGGAGATGATCCGCCCCGCCGTTACCTCCGCCAGTCCCAACCGCCGCAGCTCGGCGTTCAGCTTCGGCAGCTCCGTGTTGATGATCTGCTCCAGCCGGTCGGTCTGCACTTTCAGCTCGCCCACCAGGTCGTTGAAGATCGGCTCCGCATTGGCGATTGGCGCGCCATCCCCGGCGTTGACCGACCGGTTCAGTGTGGCGATGCGGTTGTTGATCTTGATCGGGAAGTTGAGGGGATCCTGTCCACTCTGGTTGCGCACCTGGTAGATCTCCTCCTCGACCGCGGAGATCTGCGTGGTCAATCCCTCGCCCGCGGCCTTCAATCTCGCGTCGGCCGACTTGCTCATCCGGTCACCAACCTGACCTTTGATGTCGCGGATACGGATTACAGCCTGGTTGGCCTCAGTCAGCTTGTCGCGAATCCGGATGGCCAGCGCGAACTGGGCCTCGAGGTCGGCCTGCGTGACGTCGGTGTAGAGCGGATGTTTGATGACGGTCAACGGCTGCGTGAGCGTGCGCCCGTCCACCGTCATGCGAACCTGGTACGTCCCGGGCACGGCGCGCGGGCCGGCGGTGCTGGAGCCCCAGAGGATCATGCCGGGGAACGTGGCTGCATTGGGGT
>DASWGU010000282.1:0-8949 GCA_036393555.1 Gemmatimonadaceae bacterium | reverse complement strand
TGATTCTGTGCCGCTGGGGCGCGGCGACGACTCGGCGGTCGCTGCCGTCAGCTACGTCTCGGCCGAGTATCTGCCGATGCTCGCCCGCGCCAGCCGCGGGCGGTTCTTCACGAACGACGAAGACGACGTGCATGCGCCTGCCGACGTCGCTGTCGTGAGCGAGCGATTCCGCCGACGTCAGTTCGGTGAGGATGGCGATCCCATAGGGCGGACGATCCAACTCGACGGCAAAGGATACACCGTCATCGGCGTCGCGGGTGACGGGTTCGAGGGAATCGAGTTGTCTGCGGTGGGTGTCTGGGTCCCGTTCAGCACGAACCCGCGCCTCGGGCTGGATCAGCAACCATGGTACGACAGGGGCGGTGTGTCCTTCCCGATGGTTGTTCGGCACCTGCCCGGGGCGAACGATTCGACCATCGCCACGCGGGCCAGCCTGGCGTATGCCCGAGTATACGCGGAATCCGACTCATCCACGCCGGGGCGTTCCGTACTGCTCGGTCCCCTCGCCGAGGCCCGGGCACCAATCAGCGCCCGACACGAAGTGGCGATAGCGATGCGCCTGGCCATGGTCGCCGGGATCGTGTTGCTGATTGCGTGCGCCAATGTCGCGAACCTCCTGCTTGTGCGCGCCGTGCGGCGGCGCCGGGAGATCGCGGTCCGATTGGCGCTCGGCATTCCGCGCTGGCGACTCGCTGTCCAACTGTTCGTCGAGGCGCTGGTTGTGGCATCCATGGCGATGGCAGCTGCGCTCATTGTCGGTCGATGGATGGGTGACGCTCTGCGAGTGGCATTGCTTCCTCGCGTGGCCTGGATCGGCGCGGTCGTTGATGGGCGCGTCGTCGTGTTCACCGTCGCGGTCACCGTGTTGGCCGCACTGGCCGCCGCGACTGTTCCCGCGATTCTTGCAGGCCGGCTGCAATTGGCCAGCCATCTTGCGACCGGCAATCCCGTTTCGACCACCCATCGCTCGCCAGTTCGGGCAGTACTGCTGGTGACACAGACGGCGCTCTCGATGATGCTGCTCGTTGGCGCCGGTCTCTTTGCTCGAAGCCTCGCCGCCGTCACGCGAGTCGACATGGGATTCGATACCGCTCGACTGGTTGTCGCGTCGGCGTATTTTGCCGACCAGCAGCGTCATCCCGAGCGTGAAACGGCCTTTCCCGAAGTCGCGGAGCGGTTGGCGTCAATGCCGGGAGTTGCCGGAGTGGCCTACGGCTCCACGGCTCCCTTGCATTCCTGGTACAGCTTCGTACCGCTCTATTCCGCCGACCGGAATGCCGAGATCACCACGCCCGCTACGCGGGCAGACTACGTTGCCGTCTCCGGCGACTATTTCCGGGTGGCGGGGACACGTATCCTGCAGGGCAGGGCTTTCGACGCAGGCGATACGAGAGCGACACCTCGCGTGATGGTGGTCGGAGCGACCATGGCCAGGACCCTCTGGCCTGACGAGAGCCCTATCGGGAAGTGCGTGAGTCCGAGGTCGAAGGAGACGCCCTGCTACTCCGTCATCGGAGTGGCGCAGGACGTTCACGGGTTCCGGCGGCTGGAAGAGAGCGGCATCCGCTTCTACATTCCGTTCAGCCAGACACCGAGTCCGCGGACGCTCCCCAGCGTGCTCGTCATCCGCACAGCTTCGACGTCACCGACGATCGTGGCCCAGATCGCGAGGACGGAACTGGCCGCCGCGCTGCCTGGTGCCTCCATCACGTCGCGAGCCGCGGAGTCTATGCTCTCAGGCGAGCTCCGGCCGTGGCAATTGGGCGCTGCGTTGTTCGCTGCGCTCGGTCTGCTTGCCCTCACGGTAGCAGCCATCGGGGTGTACAGCGTCGTGGCGTTTGTCGTTCGCCAGCGCTCCCGCGAGCTGGGGGTCCGGATCGCCCTGGGAGCTCAGGCACCAGCACTCGTCCGCATGGTCGTGGTTCAGGGTGCCAGCGTTGTCATGGTGGGGATCATCGTCGGCACACTCGGTGCGCTCGTCGCGGGCCGCCTGGTCTCGGCACTCCTCTACGGCGTCACGCCGCGGGATCCGTTGTCCATGATGGCCGCCGGCGTGACGCTCCTGGTGGTCGGGATCATCGCCTGTCTCGGACCGGCACTGCGCTCGACCAGGACCGATCCAGTCGTCGTGCTGAAGTCGGAGTGACTCTGGCCGTGGGAATCCCTGTTCCATCGGTGTGACAGCGGGTACGTTCGGCGGCGTGTCTTCAGAGCGCGGTACGCAACTCGGGCGGGAGCTGCCAGACAGCTTCCCCGAGTGGCTCGATCCCATGGCGGCCACGTTGACGCAGGAGCGTTTCACCGGGCCCGAATGGATCTTCGAGCGGAAGTACGACGGTATCCGGCTGCTTGCGTTCTGCCGGGCCGGCGAAGTCCATCTCTACTCACGAAACCGCCTCCCGCAGAACATTCCGCCGCTCGCCCAGGCCATCGCGCACCTGCCTGTTCGCGACGTCATTCTGGACGGAGAGATCACCTGGGATCGGTCAGGCATGTATCACGTGTTCGACATCCTCTGGCTCGACGGTCGCGACCTGACGCCGCTGCCGCTGGATGAGCGGCGGGCCCTCCTGGCGGCGCTGCCAATGACTCCTCCCATTCAGCGCGTCGAGGCAGTGGATCACGCCAGGCCATGGGAGCTCGCCTGCAGCGAAGGCTGGGAGGGCGTCATCGCCAAGCGCCGCGATGCGCCGTACGAGCACCGTCGCTCGAAACACTGGCTCAAGATGAAATGCGAGGTCGTGCACGACTTCGTCGTCGGCGGGTTCTCGGACCCGTTGGGCGCGCGGGTGGGGCTCGGTGCGTTGCTGGTCGGCTACTTCGATGGTGACGACTTCGTCTTTGCCGGCAAGGTGGGAACGGGATTCGACCGACAGCTCCTGCTGGACCTTCGCAATCGACTCGATCTGCTGGAAGTACCGCATGCTCCATTCACGAGGGCAAAGGGCCTGCCGCGGGTGCGCGCGCACTGGGTGCGGCCGGAGATCGTCGTGCGGGTCGCGTTCATCGAGTGGACGGTGCACGAGAAGCTCCGGCATTCGCGACTGCTGTCCGTCCGCGATGATCGCGATCCTCGCGAGGTGACGCGGACCTCGCCGTGATTTCCCACCCGGAAAAGGTGCTCTTCCCCGACGACGGCATCACCAAGGGAGAGCTGGCCCTGTATTACGAGTCCATCGCGCCGGTCATGTTGCCGCACCTCGTCGGGCGGCCGGTGACCATGGAGCGCTACCACCGTGGTATCGGCGAGAAGGGGTTCTTCCAGAAGTCCGTGACGAAGGGGTTTCCGGACTGGCTCGAGCGCGTGGAGGTGCCGAAGAAGGGCGGAACAGTGCATCACCCCATCGTGCGGGACGTGCGCGGCCTCCTGTGGCTTGCGAACCAGAACTGCATAACGCCGCACGTGTGGGCGTCCCGCGTGCCTGATCTGCTGCATCCCGACGTCTGCATCTTCGATCTCGATCCGTCGGTCGATGATCCCGTCCAACTGCGCGACGCGGCGTGCGCTGTGCGCGATCTCCTTGCGGAGATCGGGCTGAAGAGCTGGGTGAAGACGTCGGGGTCGAAGGGGTTCCACCTCGCGGTGCCGCTGGACGGTCGAGCCGACGCCGGCACGGTGTCGGGTTTCGCGCACGCGGTCGGACGCATGCTGGTCGCGCGCCATCCCGATCGACTGACGCTGGAGTTCAGCAAAGCGGATCGGGGCGATCGCATCTACGTCGACACGGGGCGCAATCATCCGCCGGCAACCTTTGCGGCGGCCTACGCGGTGCGGGCCAGGCCCGGCGCTCCGGTCTCCGCGCCGTGCACGTGGGAGGAGGTGGAGTCGGGCCTCGTGGGGCCTCGTACGCTGACGTTGCGCTCAATGGCGGCGCGGGTGGCCGAGGTCGGCGATATCTGGGCGGATCTTCCGCGGAGCCCTGCTCGCCTGCCGAATACATGAGTATGCTCAGGGGTCATGTAGTTGGCGCGGGCACTGTCGGCGAACTGACGCCGTCGCTCCGGCAGTGAAGTCGAGGGCGCCAAGGCACTCGTTGCGCCATCCTGCCGCGTACATTGCCAGAAGGAGGGATTGGCTGGCGAATCGACCGATCCCGCGGTACTCGTCAGAGCCCTGTTCAGGAAGCGCAACGACATGAGCATCAGCGACGCCCTGCTGCCGGAGTTCGACCAGGAGATGGCCACCACCCGCCGCGTCATCGAACGCGTGCCGGATGACAGGCCCGACTGGAAGCCCCACCCGAAGTCCTTCTCCGTGGCGCATCTCGCTCAACTGCTGGCCTGGCTGCCCGGCTGGATCGGGCAGACGCTCACCAGCACCGAGCTGGACCTCGCCTCCGGAGGTGGATACAGCAACGAAAGCACGGTCAACCTGCTCACGCTGTTCGACGAGAATGTGCGCAAGTCGCGTGAGGCGATCAGCGTGGCGAAGGACGCCGACTACGACGTGCCCTGGTCGCTCAAGATGAGGGGGAACGTACTGTTTACGGCGCCGCGAGGGGTGGTCGTGCGGCAGCACATCAGCCACCTGAGCCACCATCGTGGCCAGATGACCGTGTACCTCCGGTTGCTGGATGTCCCGGTGCCGTCCGTCTACGGCCCCACCGCGGACGAGTCCTGGCAGGGCTAGGACGTTCTGGCCGCCAGATGGTACTCCGAAGGTCGGCAATCCTGCTCCTGCTTCTGGCGGCGGGCTCCACCTCGGCGGCCTCGCAGCCTCCCGTAGTTCGCGATAGCGCAGGGGTGCGCATCGTTCAGAACGGCGCGCGTTCCAGGGCTCCGGTGGTCCTTCGAGTCGGGACCACGGTCGTCAGCGACAACCACAATCGCCGCTTCAGCGTCGTCGATCGATCGGGCCGGATCGTGCGCACGTTCACGGCGAATGAGTCGCGCATGCCGCCCTCATCCGCCAGCGACGATCCTCGGGTGCGGATCACGGAGGCCGTGGCGGAACAACGCCGAAACGCAACTTTCCGGCCCCTGGGCGGCGCCGCGCAGCGATCCGCGATGCAGGAGCGAATGCGTGCCACGCCGTACCCGGAAACCTGGCCTACGGCCGGATACACGTGGCTCCGGACGGCACACTCTGGGTCCGGGACTACAAGGTATCCTTTCCCGCACCGGACGTCTGGACGGCCTTCGATTCCTCCGGTCGCCTGCTTGGCCGACTGCAGATTCCCAGTCCGGCAACAGGTGACATTGCGTTGGAGGTAATGGAGTTCGGAACGAACGAGATTCTCCTCCGGCGGCGAGACGCGGAGTTCGCTGTGCATCTGGCAGTTTATCCAGTCATTCGGTCGCCCCCACGCGATCACGATCCAGTTCAACGACGTCAAGTCGGTCGCCGTTGATCGCATGAGCGAAGGGACTGGCGGTCATGCGCCAGGGCGCCTGCATGCATCGGCCGGGTTGAAGACGACGAATCCCCGAGGACTACTCCACCGCTGGAGACTTGCCAACACGAACACCGGAAGAATGCCTCCGCCCTTCGTCCTGATCGCCATCCGCCTCCTCCACACGATCGTCTGGGCGTTCTTCGTGGCGATTATCGTTGCCATTCCCGTCGCTGCCTGGCAGCGTCGCTTCGGCATGTTCCTCGTCCTCACCGCGCTGGTCCTGATCGAAGGCGCCGTGCTGGCAGTCAACAAGATGCGGTGTCCGCTCACCGACATTGCGGCGCGGTATACCGACGACCGCCGGGACAACTTTGACATTTACCTGCCGCTACCGATCGCGCGGTACAACAAGGAAATATTCGGCACGCTGTTCGTGGCGGGCGTCCTGTTCGGTATGGTGCGCGCGTTAACCTGATACGTGGGGCGATGACAAGATGATACGGCGCTGGCTCGGCGTCCTGTTACTCGGTGCCACGGCCGGAGGGAATGCCGCCGCGGCACAAGTCGCGCGGGTGTCGCTCGAGCCGATTGTTACCATCGGTGCGGAGGGGTCGGGCACCAACCTGGTCCGGGTGATCCTCGCCGCGCGCGTGAGAACCGGCGACATCGCCGTGCTCACCAACTCGCCACCGGAACTCCTCCTCTTCTCCTCGAACGGCACACTGCGAAAACGACTCGGCAGACCGGGTTCCGGTCCGGGGGAGTTCTCCCTTCTCTGGTGGGCAGGTCGCGACGGGGACTCCGTCCTGGTTTACGACTTCAGTCTGGCGCGAGCCACGGTCTTCGATATCCCGCGCGACACCGTGTGGACACTGCCGTTCCTGCCGAAGGGCGCTCCGGGAAGGCTGGTGGTTGGCGGAAAGCTCGATGGTGGCTCCTGGCTCGCACTCGGTATGCCGCGACCGTATCCGGACCAACATCCGGATGGTCCCTTTCGCGACACGACCACTGCCTATCGCTGGCAGCCGGATTCATCGGCCACCGTACTGGCCACATTCAGGAATCTCGCGCTCTTCGCCCACAACCCGAAGTCAGATCCGGGCAGTACTCACTTCCGTTTCGATCCACTCCTGGCCAATGCGGCGATCCTGACCCACGGTGGTCGCGTCTGGATCGCCGATCCCTCCACGGACAGCGTAGTCGTGCTCGATTCCGATGGCCAGGGCTGGAGCACATTCGGTGTCCCGCTCCCATCGGGAGAGTACAACCCCGCGGTTGTCCGCCACGTCCGTGACAACCTCCTTGCCACCGCGCGCCGATCGACCGATTCCGCGCTGACGACCGCGGCGTTCGACCTGTCCAGGAGGCCTCCACGAGGACCACGCGCCGCGCGACTCCTGCCCGGACCCGCGGGACAGGTCTGGATCGAGGCATTCCGCGTCGATCCGTCCGCTGCGACGGAATATGTCCTGGTGGACGCGCGCGGACGGGTCCAGCTTCGGCTTACCGGGCCGCCAGCCGTGCGCTTCCATGACATCGGTCCCGATTACGCGCTCGGCGTACACCGCAACGCCGACGACGTCGAGACGGTCGTCCTCTTTCGAGTGGCCCGCGTCGGGGATCCTCCCGGATGACGCGAGTGAAGACGGACTTCACTTCCCCACGTCTATATTGATGTGACCTCGCGGTCCCGAAGGGTTTCGGTGCGGCGCGACAACTGGCAGGCTCGAGCACGTCGATGGGGACCAGGACCAGGACAACGACATGACCGATCCGAGAACGTTCACGGCAGAGTATCGCTCCTGGCAGTGGGAGCTTGTATTGCAGTACGAAGATGGATCGTTGCCGGCATCGGCGTGGAACGAGAGCACGCTCACCACGGTCGCATCGTGGTATGCCACCAACCTGACCCGAGAGCAGGCGACACTGCGCTATGAGCAACATTACCACCGGAATCATCGGCGATTGACCCACCGTCGCGACAACGCCCCTGTGGCCACGGACTCGATTGCCGCGGTGGATGCCGTCTGGGAGTCCCTGCTGGCCGGGGCACTGGCAGACGCCGGCAAGTAGCGGTGTGCATTGGATCGGCAACTGTTCCAACGGTGGCGTGATGAAGTGTCCGTGCACGCAGCGACGTGCCAGTCCTCCCGGTGTCGACGCGAATGATCGGCATCTTGAGCCACACAGACGGAGGCGGTTGCGATGTGGCAGCGTGGGAGGGCCGGTCAGTCAGCGATTGACCCTGCTCGTTGTGTGCCTGGCTGCGGTGTCCTGTCGCGAGCCGGTCGTGCCGGAGCAGTATTTCCCTCCTGGCGCCGTGCCCCTGGATCCGGTTCCCACCGTGTACGCGACATGGTGGGGTGAGACCGAGGAGTGTTCCAGACGGACAGGTAACTTCGGGTCGGTTCGCTTTTACGTCGTGCCGGGCGTCGACGGCTGGTCCGCCGGCTCGGGCTTCATCGAAGGTGCCTGGGTCGAAAGCGGCAATCGCATCACGGTAGGCGAACTCCGCGCGATGCGGGCGCGGGTCCTGCGCCACGAAATGCTGCACGCCATCCTGCAGCGTGGCGATCATCCGGCCGAGTATTTCCAAACGCGGTGCGGGTGGCTGATCGCCAGGTAATCGCCACCGCCGTGCCCCGCGTTCCCCGTGGTCGTCGGTTCTCCAGATCACTGACCGCCGACAATCGCGGGGATTATTGTCGGCGATTGACTCGACCCCGCACCCAGCGTACGATGCGCGCTCAGCTCGTGCCGAGGAAGGGTGACCGATGCCACTGGCTGCTACGCCCGGAACGTGGATCGTCGAGCAGTAGATACCCTGGTGAACGATACCCGGCGCTGGAACCTCACCGGGGCAACTGATCCGCTTCACATGCGGCTGAGCGACGTTTCGCGGTGTGGGCATGCGGCGGCGTGACTTCCTGGTCGCCGGTGTCGGCGGACTGACGGCGTCCCTGGTGTGGCGTCGCGGTTCGCTTGCGGTCGCGGCGGACGTGCGGCAGCATCCGGACTTCGAGACGTTGGAGCGCAGTGTTGGCGGCCGCCTCGGCGTCGCAGCACTCGATACGGCCACGGATCGAACCCTCGCCTGGCGCGCGGGCGAACGCTTCCCGATGTGCAGCACGTTCAAATGGTTGCTCGCCGCCCAGGTGCTGTCGCGCGCTGATGCGTCGCAGGAATCATTGTCGCGAGCGCTGCCATACGGCGAGTCCGACCTGCTCGACCACGCGCCCATCACGCGCGCCCGCCTCGGTGAGGGGAGGATGAGCATTTCAGACCTGTGCGAGGCTGCCATCCGGTACAGCGACAATACGGCCGCCAATCTCCTGCTGCGCACGGTTGGTGGGCCAGCCGGTTTCACCTCATACCTCCGAGCCATCGGCGATGGAGTGACGCGGCTCGACCGCATGGAGCCGGACTTGAACAGCGCCGAGCCTGGTGATCCCCGCGACACGACGACGCCCGAGGCAATGCTCGCGAACCTGAAGATCCTGTTGCTCGGCCAGCGCCTGGCGGTGGCATCGCGCGAGCTGTTGAGCAGGTGGCTGGTGGAGAACACGACCGGTGCAGGGAAGCTACGGGCCGGAGTACCCGCCGATTGGCGCAT